>DATJAQ010000153.1:0-17962 GCA_035516075.1 Terriglobia bacterium
AGACGTACTACGCGCCCTCGAACGTGGTCCTGGTGCTGGCCGGCGACATCGACGCGAAGACCGCGCGCGAAAAGGTGGAGAGGTACTTCGGCAGTATTCCCGCAGGGCCGCCGGTGAACCATCAGAGGGTGTGGATTGCGAAGATGACGGGGACCCATCGTGAAGTGACGCAGGACCGCGTCCCATTGCCGCGGATTTACATGGTGTGGAACGTGCCGCAATTTGGCAGCGCCGATTCCGACTACCTGACGCTGGTGAGTTCCTGCCTTGGACAGGGCAAGACTTCGCGGCTCTACAAGCGGCTGATCTATGACGATCAGATCGCGAGCGATGTCTCGGTTCAAAACGATGCGCGCGAAATCGGGGGCCAGTTCGCCATTCAGGTGACGGCCCGGCCCGGCCATACCGTGAGTGAGCTGGAAAAAGGGATTGACGAGGAGCTGGCGCGATTTCTCAAGGATGGCCCCACGCCCACGGAGCTGGAGCGCGTGCGCACGCAAGCCCTGGCGATTTTCTTGCGCGGCATCGAGCGCATCGGCGGGTTTGGCGGAAGTTCCGACCGGCTGGCAGAGTACGCCGTCTACACCGGCGACCCGGGCGGCTACCAGGCAACCTTGCAGCGCATACACCAGGCCACGGCCGAAGATCTGAGGTCGGCCGCCGGCCGCTGGCTGGCGGACGGAGTGTACATCGCGGACGTCGAGCCGTTTCCCGACTATAAAGTTGCGGGGACCGCGGCCGACCGCTCCCACCCGCCGGCGCTCGGCGCGCCGCCCGAATTGAAGCTGCCCAAACTCCAACGGGCCACGCTCTCCAACGGCCTCAAGGTGATTCTGGCCGAGCGCCACAACCTTCCCATGGTGAATTTCTGGCTGGCGGCCGACGCCGGCTACGCCGCAGACCAATTCGCGGCACCCGGAACTGCGAAGCTGACGGGAACACTGCTCACCGACGGCACGAGCACGCGCAACGCGCTCGAAATCAGCGACCAAACGGCTCTCCTTGGAGCACAGCTCACCGGCTACTCCAATCTCGATTTTTCCATCGTGCGGCTCTCGGCCTTGAAGGCCAAGCTCGATCCCTCGCTCGACTTGTTTGCCGATGTCGTTCTCCACCCCTCCTTCCCCGAGGCCGACTTCAAGCGCGAGCAGCGGCTGCAGGTGGACGGCATTCAACAGGAGGAGAGCGAACCCATCACCATGGCCTTGCGCGTTTTCCCCGGCCTGCTGTATGGAAAGGGCCATGCTTACGGCAACCCGCTCACCGGCTCGGGCACGGCCGCCAGCGTGGAAAAGCTCACGCGCGCTGACCTGGTGAAGTTCCGCGACGTCTGGTACCGGCCCAACAACTCCACGCTCGTGGTGGTGGGCGATACCTCGCTTTCGGAATTGACGCCCAAGCTGGAAAAGCTGTTTGCGGCCTGGAAGCCCGGCGAAGTTCCGGCGAAGAACGTGGCCCAGGTCGCGCTTCGGTCCAAGCCCGTGGTCTACATCGTGGACAAGCCCGGCGCCGGCCAGTCTGTGATTCTCGCCGGCTCGGTGGCGATGCCGCCGGACACTCCGGCGGAGATCGCCATTCAAGCGATGAACGACGACCTCGGCGGCCAGTTCAGTTCGCGGCTCAACATGAATCTGCGGGAAGACAAGCACTGGTCATACGGCGTCTTCAGTTTCCTGGGCCACGCGCGCGCGCAACGGCCCTTCATTGTGGCGGCGCCCGTTCAGACGGACAAAACCCGGGAATCGCTGGTGGAACTCAACAAGGAACTGCGGGCCATCCTGGGGGACCGTCCGGTAACCGCAGACGAATTGGCGCGGATCCAGGCCAACGAAACGCTCAGCCTGCCGGGCTCGCGGGAAACGCTCAACGAGGTCGGAACCTCAATCCTGGACATCGTGCAATACGGCTGGCCCGACAATTATTACGATACCCTGACGGCCAAAATTAACGCCTTGACCGCGGCCGATCTGGACGCGGCGGCGAAACAGGTGGTGCATCCCGATAACCTGGTGTGGGTGGTGGTGGGCGATCGCGCCAAGATTGAGCCCAGCATTCGGGCGCTGGGCTACGGCGAAATCCGGTTGGTCGATGCCGACGGAAATCCGATATGACGGCTGGAATGCTGGGCGCCTTTGTGCGGCGGCGGCGCCCAGCAGGCCGCGGGTATCCGGACTAAACTTCAGTAGCACAGGCGGCCGGCCACGCTACGCCGGACGGGAAGGCCGGTTGGCGGCGGGCGACGCGTGTTGGGGCTCGCTGGACTCGGCGAACACCTGGGTGGTAAAGGCCTGGAGGCGCGCTCCGCGCCGCCACTCGTCGGGGGCTAGGCCCGCCTTAAGGCATGTCTCTTCGAGAAAGCGCTCCGCGTCCCAACCCCATTCTTCGGCCACCTGAGGCAGCAGCAGGCCGCGGCGGGATCCGCGGGAAACCAGCAAGCCGTGGCGGCCGATTTCAATCTGCTCGGGTAGGATGTCGAGCAGGGGGGACAGTACGCTGATCTCGATGGTGACGGCCGCGAGCTCGAGTGGATCGACGGGCGGGAAGCGGGGGTCGCGCAACGCGGCGGCGACGGCGCACTGCGCCACCGTTTGCACCAGCGGCTCGCGCGGCTCCACCTGGCCGATGCAGCCGCGCAGCGAGCCCTGGCGGCGCAAAGTAACGAAGGCCCCGGCCTTCTCGCGCAGGGCCCGAGCAAATCCGTGGAACTCCGAGAGAGCGCGCCCTTCCACGGCCGACTCCAGCGCCCGGCGGGCCACGCCCAGCAGGGTTCGCTCGTCGTCCTCAGTGAGCGGCGACATCTTTTTCTTCCCGGCCTTTTTCCGCCCGCGGCTCTCCGCCGGGCAACACCACCATCCGGTGCCGCACCGGCGCCTTGAGGCCGGCGTCCAGCTTGCGCCAGAAGGTCCAGAAGTAGTGGGCCGCTGAAACCAGCGCCGAGGCCACCACCAGCCAGAGCAGCACGGTGCCGAGCGGCGCCACCGCCGGGAAGCGGCGCTCCAGCACGATGGAGGTGATCGCCGCCACTTGCAGCACCATTTTGGTCTTGCCGATGTCGGAAGCTTGAATGATGAATCCCTCGCTCGACGCGATGGCACGCAATCCCGAGACGGCGAATTCGCGTCCCACGATAATTACCACGATCCAGGCGTGGATGAGGTGGAGCTCAACCAGCGAGATGAAAGCGGCGGAGGTGAGGAGCTTGTCAGCGATGGGGTCGAGCAGGGTGCCCAAGCGCGAAACCTGCGCACGCCGGCGGGCGAAGTAGCCGTCGAGCAGGTCGGTGGTGGCCGCCGCCAGAAAAACCCCAACCGCCCACAAGTCCCGGTTCGGTTGGGAGGTGAGCAACAGCGCCACCAGCAGGGGAACGAAGAAGATCCGCAGGACGGTTAGCGAATTTGGCAGGCTCATGGACGCTTCACTTCAGCCCTGAGCGGGAGACGGCAGAGAGTTCCCCGTGAGGCCGGGACGGCAGGAGACGGCCTCCACGCGCCACTATAGCGAACGCCCCCCACGGTGTCAACGCGCCGAGCATCCCGCACTTCGCCGCCCGTGAGGCTCAGACTCCGGGTAGAGCGCAGGCTCTAGAGAACCCCGGGCGAAGAAACGAGGCGGCGGTTGCAACCGCGAAACTCGACAACTGGACTAGCGTTGTAGCCGCCTCCCGGAGCGCCTGATTCCATGCGGGTCGGGCCGAGGTTTTCGACTACACGCGCGGCCCGCGCTAGCCTCGCCGCTGTGCAAATCTCGGCCTGCTGTTCACTGTCCTGTAACCTGACGCGGAGGGTATTGTAACAGGCCTCGGGAGTATGCAGTCCAGCGCTAACCCGCTGAAAACAAAAGCGAAGGCGAAGGGTCTCCCCAGCAGACCGCATTTCTATTGGCTCCGGCGGGCATGAGGGCCTGCGGCGAGCCGCAACTGTTTTCCACAACGATTTCCACAGGCTTGAAACCCGCTAAAATCGCACCCCGGAGCGCTCTCCCGGCGGAACGGCGCCGGGCGCGGCGACCGGCAGCGCCGCTGGATACCTAGTCACCCGGACCCGACGGCCCGCGGCGGCTCCGGTGCGCCGAGCGCGTCGTCATGTTCACTAACTAGATACGATGCTGACTCTGTCACTGTTGGGCTAGCGGCGTGGCCTCGATCGGGCGCGAGAGAAGGAGGCTGCAGCAACAGGTCGGCCAGCCGGCGCCGCAGCGTCTCGAGGCCCTCGCCCGTCCGCGCGGAAACCGCCACCTCCGCCGGTCCCTCCGGCAGCCGTTCGCGCTCGGCCCCGGCGAGCAGATCGATCTTGTTCCACACGCGCAGGCGCGGCGCCGAGGTGGCGCCGATGCTCTCCAGGAGGAGTGCAACGGCGGCGTCCTGGCTATCGCGCTCCGGGTGTGACGCGTCCGTCACCTGCACAAGCACCGCGGCGTCCTCCAGCTCTTCGAGGGTGGCGCGGAAGGAGGCCACCAGATGCGGAGGCAGCCGCCGGATGAAGCCGACCGTGTCGGAGAGGAGCACTTGCTGGCCGGCGCCCAGCCGAAGCGCGCGCACGGTGGGATCGAGGGTGGCAAACAGACGGGGCGACGACTCCACACCCGCCTGGGTGAGCGCGTTGAACAGCGTAGACTTGCCCGCGTTCGTGTAGCCTACCAGTGCGGCCGTCAGCCAGCGGCGCTCGCGGCGATGCTCGCGATGCAGGGCGCGCTGGGTGCGCACGTGCTCGATGGCCTCCCGCAGTTTGCGGATCCGCGCCCGGATGCGGCGCCGGTCGAACTCCAGTTTCTGCTCGCCAGGTCCGCGCGTGCCGATGCCGCCACCGAGCCGCGAGAGCAGCGTCCCTTGGCCGGCGAGGCGCGGCAGGAGGTAGTTGAGCTGGGCGAGTTCCACCTGAAGCTGGCCCTCGCGGGTGTGCGCGCGGCGCGCGAAGATGTCGAGGATGAGCTGGGTGCGGTCCAGCACCTTGGCTCCGAGGGCAGCCTCGAGGTTGCGCAGCTGGGTGGGCGAGAGATCGTTGTCGAAGATGACGCATTCTGCACCGGCGGCGCCGGCCAGGGCGCGGGCCTCGGCGAGTTTGCCGGCGCCAATCAAGGTGGCCGGATCGGCGCGGGGTGAGCGTTGCAGCAGGCTGCCCTGCACCTCGGCTCCGGCGCTGCGCGCGAGTTCCGCGAGTTCCGCCAGGGAGTCGAGGCCCGCCGGATAGCCTGGGCGCGACGCCGCCAAGCCCACCCGCCGGCTCGGCGCCCAGCCCACCAGGTACACTCGTTCCAGCAAATTCTTGGCGCGAATCGGATTAACCCTCAGACGCCGGCATGGTAAGTGGCGCGGACGCTGCCGCGGGTCGCGGCAGCACCACGGTGGAAATCGCGTGCTTGAAAATGAGCTGTTCCTGGTGATTGCTCTCGAGGATCAGGGAAAACTTGTCGAAGCTTCGAATCCGGCCGGTCAGCTTGACTCCGCTGACGAGATAGATCGTCACCAAAGCCCGCTCCTTGCGCGCGGAATTCAGGAACCCGTCCTGAATATTCTGCGATTGTTTCTCCGTATGCTCTCTTTTTTCTACGACAGTGGTATGCATGATCACGTCCCAGACTCCAGAATTGAAGACTCCGAACCTCGGCCCGGAAGCATCCTGCCCAGCCAATCGAGTACCTGGCCCTGAATCGAGGGATCGTCGCCGAAGCCCTCAAACCACTTGACGCCCGGCTCCCGGCGGAACCAAGTCATCTGCCGCTTGGCGTACTGCCGGGTGGCGCTCTGGGTGCCGCGAACGGCCTCGTCGCGGCTGGCAGCGCCCTCTACAAAGGCCCTGGCCTGACGATACCCCAGGGCGCCGAGCGGCGCACTCGCGCCTGCCCCGCCCTGGAGCGCGGCCCGAACCTCGTCCACCAGTCCAGCCGTAAACATTCGTTCCACACGCGCGTTGATGCGCTCAACCAGCTCGGCACGAGCGGGGTTCAAGCCCACCTTGAGCACGCGGAATCCGCCCAAGCCCACCCGGCCGCCGCCGAGCAGATCTGATAAAGGCCGGCGCGTAAGCAGACAGACCTCGAGCGCCCGGATGATCTTCTGCGTGTCCCGCGGGTGCATGCGACGCGCCGAAGCGGGATCCAGGCGCGCAAGCACTCGATGAAGAAACTCCCGGCCGCGCCGCCCGGCGAGATCGCTCAGGCGCCGGCGCAGCTCCTGGGACCGCGGGGGGCCTTCGAACAGCCCGAGCAGAAGCGCCCGCAAATAAAGGCCCGATCCGCCGGCCAGAACTGGGAGGTGCCCGCGCCGCCGCACGGCATCGAGCACGCGCAGCCCCTCGCGACGGTAGTCGCCGGAGGTGAAAGTCTCCTCAGGCCCGGCCAGATCCGTGAGGTGATGCGGAACTCCATGGCGTTCCGCGAGCGGCAGCTTGCCCGAGCCGACATCAAATCCACGATACACCTGTACGGAGTCGAAGTTCAGCACTTCTCCCTCGTACGTCAGCGCGATGCGGACTGCCAGGGCAGACTTCCCCGAGGCCGTGGGCCCGACGACAGCCACCAGCGGGACCGGCGCGGACGGCACCTCTAGCGCGCCCACCACAGTATCCGCAGGTACCGCACCAGCAGCAAGCACAGAATCAGCGCCAGCAAGACCAGCGCTCCCGTCAGTTGGCCCCGCCAGCGATGCATCGTTTTCGCCTCGGCCCATCGCCCTCACCGGAGCCGTTCGCCGGGGCTCCGCGCTGCCGGCTGCGCCCCACTCGGACTCGACCCCATCACTGTGGGCCATAACCCAGGTTATACAAAAAGATGAATCGCAACTTCAGATCGTTGCCCTTAAATTCCCGCGGCAGCGGCGGAAAGGGATTCGCCAGGTGAATCGCGGAGATCGCGGCCTGATCCAGCGACATGCTGCCCGATGACGCCGAGGTGAACGGTTGGGGTGTGGGGACGTTGCCGTCCTTGAGAATCTGAAAGTCGAGCTGGACCCGGCCCTTCTGGCCGAGCCGCGCCGACTCCGGCATCATCCCGTACCAGTTCTTGCGCACGATCTCGATCACCTGCCGGAGGTAGGGGCCGAAGTCTACGCCCTGCGTGTCCGACAGCACTTGCACGTCGCCGATGGAGAAGTTCGAGTAGGGATTATTGAACTGCGCCGACGAGTCACCCGGCCCCGGAATACGGCCCTGGGCCCGGCCTCGTGCCGCGGCCTGCAAGGACTGCTGAATGGCCTCCTCCGGCGAGGCCACCGCGAGGTGCATGTTTGACGCGGCCGGTTTCTGCACGTCCTCCAACTTCAGCGCGTCCTGGTGTTGCGGTTGCGGCGGAGACTGCGTGGGACTCCCTCCGCCGGCACTGGGCTTCGGGGCGGGCGGGGCAGGGGGCTGGGGCGCGGTCTTGCCACCGCCGTCGGCGACCTCCGGCATCGTCGAGTTCCCACGCGAGTAGGCCAGCGGCGGCGCGGTAGGCGTCACCACCGGCGCCTTGCCCTGCGCCTGGCGGTTCTGGTCGGAAGTGATGTTCGCCTGGCGCTGCTGTTGCAGCCGCTTGGCGAGGTCGGGCGGCAGGACCAGGAAGGTGGGTTGGGGCGGCGGCTCATTCTCGGCTTCAAGTTCCATCAGTTGCTGATGCCGGCGGATCATGCCCGACGCGGCGAAGAGCAGCCCCACGAGCGCGAGGTGCGCCAGGATGGAGAGCAGGAACATGGTGCGAAGGCGCCAGCGCTCCGTCTCCGGATCGAGATCCAGCAGCAGATTCAAATTGTCGCGCGCGTCCATATTTGCCGGCGCTCAGCGCCCAATTTTACCCCAGCCATTCCTTGACAGGCAGAGCACCCACATCGTTCAACCTATTCATTCTAAACTACATTGCAGCTTTGCTCCCAAAAGGTCGCGAGGCACGCTCGAGGCCGGCGAAGCGCATTTAAGCCACGTCAGAAGTGTACGATTTCTGGACACTAGCTTCGACTACCCCTCTGCCCTAGCTCTCGCCGGGCTGCCCGAGCGCCCGGCCCAGAGACACCTGCACCCGGGCCGCGTGTTCTTCGATGCAATTCATCACCCTCTCGGCTAATACGAGTGCGGCCCTTCCTTCGCGCCCGCCCACCAGCGGCGCCCGGCGCGTGCGGACGGATTCCAGAAACGCCGCCAGCTCGGCCCGCAGCGGGTCCGCAGGCTCCGTTTCGAGCTTGCGAAACCCGATCTGCGGCTCCGCGCCGCTGCGGTCCACGCCGATCAGGTAGGCATCCCGCCGCGCGAAGTCGATGGAGACGTACTCGCTCGGCTGAAAGTAGCGGAACTTGCGAATCCTCTCCGTACTCGCCCGGCTGGCGGTGAGGTTGGCCACCGCGCCGTTTTCGAACTCCACCCGCGCGTTCGCGATATCGACCTTGTCGGACAGCACGGGCAGCCCCACCGCCCGCACGTCGCTCACCGCCGCATCCACCATCCACAGGATCAGGTCGAGGTCGTGGATCATCAAATCGAACACCACGTCCACGTCGAGGCTGCGGCTGCTGAACACGCCCAACCGGTGCACCTCGAAGAACATCGGGCTGCGCGTCACCTTGCGGGCCGCCACCACCCCGGGGTTGAAGCGCTCCACGTGCCCCACCTGTAGAATTCGCCCTTCGCGCTCCGAGTGTTCCACTAATTCCCCGGCCTCGGCGATGGTGCGGCTGATCGGCTTCTCCACCAGCACGTCCACCCCGGCGGCAAAGGCGCGGCGCACCACTGCGGCGTGCTCGGTGGTGGGGATCACCACACTCACCGCCTTCACTGCCGCCAGCGTTTCGTCGAGCGTCTCGAAGGCGCGGCAGCCCAGCTCGGCCGCCACTGCCCGGGCGCGCTCCGGCCGCGCGTCGTACACGCCCGCCAGTTCCGCCTCCACCAGCTCCTGCAAGGCGGTGGCGTGATGACGGCCGTGCTCCCCCACTCCGATAACCGCGACTGGAATCCTGTTTGAAGGCGTCATGAAATCGTATCGCCGCCTCAATGGCGGCTTTGCGAGCAGCGGTGTGACCCAGCAGCGTTTCAATGGTAGCAGGCCACACGAAACCGCGCCAAAGGCCGCCCTCCGCCGAGCCCTGCTGAATTAGACGGGTGCGCGCAACCGCCCGTTACCGGCGCGTGATGCCCGCTACAACGCCGCGGGCGACGTGACTTCGCTCTTGCACCTCAGATTCTCGTCGGCTTGGGAGAAGTGGCGGGGCCAATCTACCCGGCAGGCTCTCGACATCCGGCCGGGCCTGAGCGCAGATTGTCCTACGCGCCAAGATAACTCACCGTCATTCCGGGAGGTTTTTAACACCAAAGGAGGGTGCGAGCGCAGATTCCTGCGCCTTTCGAGACTCTGCGGCTACTGCTTCAGATCCGTGCCCGCGCGTCGGCCGGCAATCGCACCGGGTGAATTCTCGATGCGCTCCACCTTGCTTTTGAATCTCGAATCTTCAATTTTCAATTTGCAAATCGCGACGTGGGCGACGCCGCGGCGGGCTCGCGCGCCGGCCATATCAACCACAGGCTGCGCCTCGGCTTTCGAAGCGGCAAGCGCGTTCGCCCCGGCTGCGCGCGCCCCTGCCTATGCGGTGCTGAGAGTTCTCCCAGAACGGTGCTGGGCACAGCGATCTCATGATCGGCAAAACCCTGAGAAACCGCCTTATCGCCCAGGAAAAAGGCAATGACAATGTTGGTGTCGAGGAGAACCCTACCAGGCATTCGGGCCGACCTTTTCGCAGCCTTCCTGGATCGCTTGCGGCATGGCCTCGAGGTCGGCGGGATCGATGGACCCCACAAAATGCAACAGCTCGCGGCCCGGCGTTCCGGCCGGAGCAGTCAGCCGTCGCGCGAAGTCCAACACCTGCTGCTGCCCGGAATCGTCCCGGCGGTCAACTTGCTCAACGATCTGTTTCTTGATCGTCTGGCTCAGGCTGAGTCCGAATGTAGAAAAGAGTCGAGCCGATGTCAAGCTCGTCAGCTTCCTCACCATCTTCTTGGAGGTGTGGTGCCTTTATCAGGCGGATTCATCGCTCCTGCCGCGGAGATTCTGATGTTGTTGTCCCTCATAGTTCCGCCAACGATCTTGAAGCAACGGAGCACGTCCGGCTCGCCGCGCTCTACTAGCGGACGAAAGGCGTAGATCGGGAATCCGGACTTGTGTTCACGCAGCGCGATGACCATCTCGTTCTTGAAGCCTTCTCCGTCGTCCTGAAGTTTCTTCTGCGCACGAATGGCGTGTTCCGTCCGGAGGATTTGCTTGAAGCTGAGCGCATTCGCCTGGCGGGCTCGGTAGAACTCCTCCGTCACCGTCACGTCGGCTTCTGCGTGGCCGGTGGGTGTGGTCTTGCTCGCGAGGCCGAAGCGCACTTTGTAGGTGGGTCCAGCCGGTGGGCGCGGCTCCCACATCGCCGCCCGCGCTTTCATGCCAGTGAGCGCCGTCACCTTGGGCGGACTCGCGCCTAGTTTAATCGGAATCGCCGTGTACCCAGTAGCCATGTCGAAGTCCTGAGCCACCTTCACCCGCGTCATCGCCGCGCGATAGCCGCGAACCATGTTGTAGAGAGGCTGACCCAGTTGCGCCTTGGAATGCCGGAACAGATAATAGAGCACAACCTGGTCCTCCTCCATCGAGAGAGGCAGAAACGAGAAGAACGCGGGTGCTTCCTTGTGGTGGACCTGCGAGAATATCGAAAGCCCGTCTCCATACTTCAAAAGGCTTGCGCTCAGGTCGTGGAGGCCCGCTTGGTACTTCGCCTCGCGCGTCGCGAAGTTGCGGGGATTCGCGAACGCCGAGCTATCGATCCCTTTCTCAGCCTTAAAGGTTGGCGCCATCTGCTCTTCGAAAAGGGATTCCGCGACCTCCCGATCTCCGCCTTGTAGAGGCGTGTAGGCGCTGTCCCGAAAGAACCTGTCAGAGCCCAGATTGAACCTCACGCCGGGGTCGGGAACCGTCTTCGACCGCTGCGCGTCGAAATTCCCGGCAAACGTCCTCACCGACATCCGGTCCTCCTTGAAAGCCGCGTCCCATGTGTCTTCGCTTTCCCACTGCTTGTAGACCCTCCACCAGTTGTCGATCAGCGGCTTGACTTGACCCCAGTTTCTCGATACCTGCTCTGTAAAATTCGAATTAAGGACCTCGTTGAGTTTCCGGCGGTTCTCTATAAGGTCATTCTCGTGTGGATTTGCCATGGAGCCCCCTCGACGAACAATTCTAAGCCGGAATCCATGACGGGTTCCAGGCCGAACGACAACGTACCACCAGACCGCCTCGAACGCAAGCGCGGGGAGCACTTTTCGGCACTGAATGACTGCAGGGCCTTGGAGAAAGAGGGCGGTAGCGGCGGTCTGCGGCTTTTCGTTGGGTCTGCGATCGATCAAGTTCGCGCGCGCCGCCGGGAAAGCCGGTATTGAGGTGATCACCCAGGGGGGGGCATTCTCACGCGGTCGATGATCAAACCGGAGCGTCGTTTTTGCTCATCCGCTCTCATGCCCGAATACCCGTTGAAGCTCGCGCTAACAGGGTAAAATCGGTCTCGATTAATTTCGCGCGGCGTTTGAGCAGCCGCACCGTAATGAAGAAATATCGATTCGAAAGAAAAGGACGCCGCAGCTTCCGCACGGCGGTAGAATACGACACGGCGACGATGAAGGATAGCTAACAGACGCGGACCACAAAAGCAGTGGTCCGCGCTTGCTTTCAGAGATAACAGCGCTGGAGGGAAAGTGCAAAACGTCCGGCGCGGCACCGCGCCGCCGTGTCACGGCCTCACCCGGAAGGGCACGTTGCTGGTGAGCACGCCGCCCGGCGTGGTCACTTGGACTTTGCCGGTGGTGGCTCCTTGCGGCACGGTGGTGATGATCAGCGAGCTCGAAACCACCTTTAACACCGCCTGCGTACCGTTGAACGTGACGCTTGTCGCGCCCGTGAGATTGGTTCCAAGAATCTTGACCGGCTTGCCGACGGCGCCGGAGGTGGGCTGTGTTTCCACAAACGGGCCGAGACCCATAGACAAGGTGAAGACCGTGCCATAGCCGTGGACCCAGCCGTAGGCCCCGCCATTGTCCGTTGTCCCGTAGAGCCGCCCATTGGTGTCCTGGATCAGCCCCGCTTCGGAAAAAATGCCGTCCGTGCAAAAGTCTCGGGAGCAAAAGTTGTAAAGCGTGGTCAGCGTGCCGTTGGGGGTGATCTTGAAGATCGTCCCGAAGGAGTCGAACCCGCCGTAGAGCGTCGTTCCGTAGAGATTCCCGTCCGTGGCTTGGACCAGCCCCGCGTCAGGGTAGACGCCGTCCGTGCAACCGCCTTGGGAGCAAAAGCTGTAAAGCGTCGTCAGCGTGCCAGTCGGGGTGATTTTGAAGACCGTGCCCCAGGCGTTGGTCCCGCCCGCGGACGTTGTTCCGTAGAAGTTCCCGTCGGCGGCCTGGACCAGCCCCGCCAAGGGGTTCGCACCGTCCGAGTTTTGCGAGCCAAAGGTGTAAATCGTGGTCAGCGTGCCGCTGGGGGTGATTTTGTAGACTGTGCCGTAGTTGTAGTCCCCCCCGTAAGTTGTCCCGTAGAAGTTCCCATCGGTGGCCTGGATCAGCCCCGCCAAGGGCTGAGCGCCGTCCATGCAGTAGCTTTGCGAGCAAAAGCTGTGGAGCGTGGTCAGCGCGCCGCTCGGGGTGATTTTGAAGACCGTCCCAGAACCGTAACTCCCGCCGGCGTACGTTGTGCCGTAAAAAGCGAAGTTCCCGCCGGTGGCCTGGACCAGCGCCGCCGAGGGCTCGGCGCCGTCCGTGCAGTTGCTTTGCGAGCAAAAGTTGTAAAGCGTGGTCAGCTCGCCACCGGGGGTGATTTTGAAGACCGTGCCCTGCCCGTAGGCCCCGCCCGCGGGCGTGGTTCCGTAGAAGTTCCCGTCGGCGGCCTGGACCAGCGCCGCCGAGGGCTCGGCGCCGTCCGTGCAGGTGCTTTGCGAGCAAAAGCTGTGGAGCGTGGTCAGCGTGCCGCTGGGGGTGATTTTAAAGACCGTGCCACAGCCGTTCCCATAGCACCCCGTCGTATTGGCCCCGCCCGCCGCCGTTGTTCCGTAGAGATTCCCATTGGTAGCTTGGACCAGCCCCGCCCCGGGCCAACTGCCGTCCGTGCCGTCGAAGCTCTGCACTACTCTGAAAGTTTGCGCCGGTAAGGCGATCGCCGTCGTAGCGCACAAAATAAAGACAGCGCAAGCCAGCTTGCCCCAGTTAAGTTTGCTCATCTGACCTCCTTCGCCGCCTCGCGGCTTTCGGTTGTGATTGCGGATTCACCTGAAGGCTATTACCGTGGTGTGGCGTTATCAGTGAGCGGCATCACCCGCCTCCGTGATGAACACAGCGTCGGCGGCTCGGCCGTGGGCTGCCCGACGCCCGCGTGGACCCCTCGCGGGTGAAGCGGGCCGTTAACCAGGCCAGGACGGTCGGCATGAAGTCTGACTACGATTGCCTGTGGTGCGAACACCGGTTTGCGATTGAGGTCACGGAATCCGAGGGGGAATCGAGCCTGGATCCAAGCCGCACGGACGCCTGCCCCAAGTGCACTCGACGCGTCGGTACAGGTCCCGTACGCTGCAGGAGTTGCGGGGGCGTGTTCGTGCTCGCCTTTCCCCACTGGCATGTGCGTTGCGATCTGGCCGTCGGCGACTGTCCAGCCTGCGGAGTTCGTTACCTATCCGCTTGCATTTGCTGACTGGCCGGCGGTGGCGGCTCGCACGATGCCCAACAGGCCGCTGGTGCGGAGCGGCTGCTCCGGCCGCACAGCGGTAAGGGTTAGACGACCATCAGAGGAGGGAATAGCGCAGACCGCCGCAGTTGCGGTCTGCGGCTTTTCGTTGGGCGTGCCATCGGTCAAATTCGCGTGCGCAGGCCGGAGGATATTGTCACGCGGTCGATCATCAAACCGCAGCGTCGCTTTTCCTCATCCGCGCTCAGGCCCGAATACCCGTTGAAGCTCGCGCGAACAGGCTAAAATCGGTCTCGATTAATCTCGCGCGGCGTTGGATCAGCCGCACCCGTAATGAAGGAATATCGATTCGACAGAAAAGGAGGCCGCAGTTTCCACACGGCGCTAGAATGCAATTCGGCGAGGATGACGGTTAGCGAAAAGACTTGCTTGCTCCCCGCTGGGGATAATCGCTGATTGGAGAAGCAGAGAAACCTTGGAGGGGAGACCAGCCATTCAGCTTAAGGTTAAAGTAAGAATTCTCGACGTCCCAATTAGCCCACGCACTTCTGGGACGGGAGACTAGTCTGTCCGATCATGCCAATGAAAGAGTTTATGCGTGATCTTCCACTCGCCGTTCCACTTGAGCAGAGTGAAGACGTCCGACGCTCGCGCATTGGCGCCGGCCAGTTTGCCTGACCATCCTTTAACTTCCAGGTGAACCACGGCAATAGTCTCGGTGATCTCGATGCGCGCGAAGCGCGCACGGACATTCGGCGCTGGCCCGTTTGCGGTGATCCACTCGAAGACATGCTCGATCGACCCGGTATATTCCACTCCCTGGCAATAGCCGGAGATGGTTGCTGAAGGATGAAAGGCCGGGCGCATGAGATCACCGTCGCCGGCGCGCGCGCCCGCTATGTAGAGGTGCATCGTACGTGTGATGGCATCGTGTTCAGCAAGGTAGGCGCTGGCTGCCGCCGCGGTCGGAGCCACGTCCTCGGTTAGCATCGCGCCCGGACACTTGGTGCGTGCGCGGCTCCAGGCCTCGATCTCATGCCGGTAGGCAAAGACCGTGTCCTGTTTTTCGTGTTCGCGGCGGTGGACCGGCAGGCCCTCGCTCGCCTCCCAGCGCCGGACGGTGCGCTCGCTACGGTCGAGGTACGCCGCAATCTGCTTCCACGACTCCAGGGTTTTCTGCGGAGTGTTCCTCGGTAGGGTGTTCCCCTCCGGCATGGCCAGCCCCCCGCGGAAAACTATAGCAGAAATTCGGCCGTTGGTCTCGGTGCTCAGGCGTGCCAGTGGAACGCCTTCTGAATGATTTTCCATCCGTTCGGTGTCTTGAGCAGCGTGAACAGGTCGGACATGCTGACATCCGCGCCCGCCAATTTTCCCGACCATCCTGCGACCTCCAGTCGCACCACCGCGATTGAATCCAGGATGTCCACGCTCACCAGACGCGGCTCGATCCCCGCCGCCGGGCCGTTCTTGTCAATCCAGTCGAACAGAAACTGGGTGCCGACGGCGAGTTGCCCGCCGGCGTAGCCGAAAAATGATGCGTTTGGGTGAAACGCCGCGCGCATCAACTCGCTCTTGCCTTGTTTGCTTCCGTCGATATAAGCCTGCATGGTCTTGACGATTTGGTCGTATTCGGAGATGTAGTTGTTCATGCGGAGAGACTAGGGCCGGACGGCGCAGGGCGTCAACAGACAAACTCTGCCAAAGTAGGACGCGGAACGCTATTTCGCACCGCCCGACTCGGAGCGGTCCAAAGTGGCCAGCTTCCGTTGCACGACAGCCCAGGGCGGCGCTGATGTTTGGCCGAGCCGCAACAGCAACGAATATAAGTTGATTCAAATGCTGGTCAATTCGGTGCAAGGCCTGATTGAGGTGAAGCGGGTAGCGAAGAGTTTCGCCGTGTGAAACTCTGCGGCTACCCATCTTCAAAGCAAGTAGCGCGGACCGACGCCTTCGCGGTCCGCGTCTTTTCGGTGGCCGCCGGCTCCACGGTTGGGTATTCTACCGCCGTGCCGAAGCTGCGACGTCCTTTTCTTTCCAACCGATATTCTTTCATCACCGTGCGGCTGCTCCGACGGCGCACCGGCCGGTTTGCTGCCGGGCTAGCGCCTCGAATGCCGCAGGAAGAACCGCAGACCGCAACCCCGGCGGTCTGCGCTACGGGTGTGCGGCCCGCGCTACCTGCTCCCATGGGCACACTTGCTCGGCCGGCGCAATTGCACTGAAGGAAAACCACGGGCTGAAACGGGTTCCGCGCTCGAATCGGTCCGGCCGCCGGCATTGGGCGGTGTCCTACCATGCGACGTTCACGGGCAACCTACCGTACCGAGAGCAGCCAGGCATGGAGCTCGGCGCGTTCTCAATCAGCTTGGCTGTGAAGGATCTCGAGGCTTCGAGGAGGTTCTACGAAAGGTTCGGTTTCAAAGTCTTCGCCGGGGATGCATCGCAGAATTGGCTGAGCTTGAAGAACGGCGATCACGCGATCGGGTTTTTTCACGGGATGTTTGAGAAAGACATCCTCACCTTCAACCCGGGTGGGACAGCGACGCTCAGGAGCTTGCCTCCTTCACCGACGTCCGCGATCAGCAGTGCCAGTTGAAAGCACAAGGGGTGCAGATGCAACAAGACGCGGACGAGACCACCTCGGGGCCGGCCAGCTTGGTCGCTGTGGACCCTGATGGAAACCCGATCCTGGTCGGTCAGCAGGTGTGGGTCGGCAGCGCAGAGTCTGGGAAGCCCAGACTCTGCGCTCCTGTTGAAGCCCGCCCCGTGGCGAGGTTCCGCGGCACTGGCGTTCGGGCGCCCACGCGCGAGGTGGCCCTCACGAGTACACCGGGCGCCCGGGACCAACGGCCGTCAGTCCACCGTGATGCGCTGGGCGGCGATGATGCCCGTGGCCTCATAAATCAGCACGCCGTTCAGGTCGAATTCCTGGAAATCGAAGCTCCCGGTGTAGCGGTTGCCGCCGCTCCCCACCGTGACCTTCTCCACGTAGAAGCCCGAACCCGCGAGGTTGCCGTTCGCGTCCACAATCCAGAAGGGGTGCCGCAGCTTGTAGGCTTGCGGCCCGGTCTGCTTGAAAACGCCCAGGCACATGTTGCCGGTGCCGTTGGCGGGGAGGGGCGGCGCGTTATCGTTGAGAATTTCGGTTCCGTCGCTATGCCATTGGTCGAAACCCTGATCGAACACCTGGCCGCCGGAGTAGAAGGTGACGTTCCAAAGCCCCACGATCGATGGGGTTTGGCCCGCCTCCTTCGGCGCCCCGGCGGCCGGAGCCCAACCGCTTTCAGGCGGAGCGAGTTGGAGCGTGGGCAGGGCGAGTCCAAATTTTGACATGGCGGTGAGGCCACAGGCGGCGTGAGCCGTGGGCACGAGCCCGGCGAATGCTACGACGATGGCAACGAGCTTTGCTGCTTGACCTTTCATTGAAGCCTCCTTTTGTAATTCGCCGCGAAACGCGCTCAGCCCCTCGAGCTGGGCCGTAGCGCCCTTCAACCGGCGGTCTGCACAGGCCGGGATTCTAGCCAGGGGCGGCTTGGTGTCAATGCACCGGCCGTCGTCGCTCAATCGCCTTGCGTTCACCGTGTAACTCCAACACAGCGCATACTTTAACGGCGCCGATCGCCGCCGCCAGCGGCCGCTGCAGAGCCTTGACCAACTTGGCGCGGGCGGATACACTCAACCGGCAGCCTGGAGGATTGGCCCATTCCCATCACGGCGGAGCATCGAACAATTCGCTTCGGGGCCTTCGAGGCGCATTTCCGCTCGGGCGAGCTGCGCAAGAGCGGCCTGAAGGTAAGAATCCAAGAGAAGCCGTTCCAGTTGCTGGCTCTCCTTCTGGAACATCCCGGCGAGATTGTGACCCGCGAGGAGCTGCAGAGCCGCCTGTGGCCGGCCGGCACCTTCGTGGACTTTGACCACGGCCTGGGTTCGGCGGTGGGAAAGCTGCGCCAGGCGCTCGGCGATTCGGCGCAGAATCCCCGATTCGTCGAGACCCTGGGAAGCCGGGGCTATCGTTTCATCGCGCCCGTCACGGAGATGGAGCAAGACTCGATCCCCTCCACGGTCGAAAGTCGCAGGCCACCGGCCCAGCTTCCGGCCGTCGGGAGCGCCGGACTCATTCCGCCTGGCCGGCCCCCGCGCTGGAGGGTGTGGTTGATCGGCGGCGTGGCGGCCGCGGCCGCGCTGGCCGCGGCCTTGACGGCGTTGAACGTGGGCGGCTGGCGCGATCGCCTTCTCGGGCCTGGGGGCCAGATCAGTGCTCTGGCGGTTCTGCCGCTTGAGAACCTCTCCCACGACCCCGAGCAGGAGTATTTCGCCG
>DATJAQ010000154.1:0-41169 GCA_035516075.1 Terriglobia bacterium
ACCGGGGCGCCAGGATTGGCCGTTAATCCGAAGAAGTTATTGTCGTGCTGGCCCCAGGCCTCGAAACCCACCCGCACGTTGTGCCCCTTCTTCTCGGCCTGAAGCAGGGCGCGCACTCCCAGGTAGTTGGAACGGACGTTGTCGTCGAGGACAAAAGGCGTGTCCGCGGGCCCGCCCACGTAATGCGTGTCGTTGAAATGAAAGTACGGCGAGAGAGAAAACACCAACCCGCCCGGCGTGCTGTGGACCCACTGAAAGCCCACCAGATCGTCGCGCTCCAAATCGAGGTCGCGGATGCCGGCGGCCTGCGTGTCAGCCGAGTTCGGGATCTGGTAATGGTCCCCGCGCAGGGAGGCAATCCAGCGCACCTGATCGCGCGCATTGGGGTTGTAGAGAACGGAAAAGAATCCGCCGAGGCCGCTCGTTTGATCGTGAATCACCGCCGAAGTTGGCGTCTCCAGGCCGAGATCGGACCGGCTGCCGTCGAGGCTGGCGTAATAGGCCAGGCGGTCCGTGTGGCCGCCGAAGTTGAGCTGGTCGTCCGTGGTGCCGAGATTGCCGAAGGAAGTCACCAATTCCGCGGCGTTATTGCGCTCGAAGCCGGTCGGCGTAACGACGTTGAAGAAGCCGTAGGTGCGGTCGCCGTACTCGCTCGAGTAACCGCCGCGCTCCACCTCCAGCGATTCGACGTTTTTGGGATTGATCAGCGGCGCCACGTTGGCCGCGATATTGGTGTTGATCACCGGGATGCCGTCGAAGAACCAGTTCACCTGGTGGCCGCCGCGCATGTGAAGCATGTCGTGCACGATGTAAGCCCCGGGCGTGAAGTCCGTGATCATGGCCAGGCTGTTGGTCTGGTCCGCACCGGGCGTGCGTTGAATTTCCTGAGGTGTCACGACGGTTTGAACCGTCGAGGACTGCGTGCGCAGTCTGCTCGCCTGACCCGATACCTCCACAGTTTGAGTCAGACCGGCGAGCCTCAGTTGAAAGTGAATCACGGGCGCCTTGCCGGCCGTCACCGAGACGGGCTTTGCCAGCGCTGTGAAGCCTGACGCCGTCACGGTGACCTGAACCTGACCCTCCGGAACGTTGTCGAGCTCAAACTCGCCGTTCGAGTCCGACTGCGCCGTTTGAGACCAGCCACCGTTCTGCGCTCGAACCACGACGGTTGCCGCCGCGATGGGGCGGTGCCGGGGATCGTGCACAATACCCTTCAAGATTCCGAAAGGGGCCGCCTGCACGGGGGCCACGAAGAACAGGGCGGCAGCGGCCAGGAACAAACACTTCAAACATATTCCATACTTGCCGAACATAAGAATCCTCCTTGGGCGTAGACCAAAAAAGACGAAGGTGCGTGCGCGCGGCGATGCCTCGCCGGGGATACCGGCGCGAGACACCGCTGAAGCGGCGCGTAAACTCGTTCGGTTGGGAATGAAAACTACGCTTGAGGAGGCTTGTCCATTGGCGATGAGAAGCCTTCCATGGGAGAACCCGCAACCGGCGCCTGCACGCGCAAGCGCGCGGCGGAAAGCGCCGCGACCGCGGCCGCCGGCAGGTCAAAACAGAATCGGAAGGCGATGGGCGGGACGAGCGAAGCTGAACTCGGCGAAACTGAGCAGGTGCAGAGGCTGGAATCGCCGGCTGCGCTACCGGCGCCGTGGCAATGCCCGCCCATACTCATCGGCATGCCCGTCATCCGGCACTGGCCGTGACCATTGCAGCAGGACCGCCCGCACTCCGGCTGAGCGGGCGCGAGGCCGGCGGGCACACCCGCGGCCACCAACGTGCCGAGCGCGACCCAGGCGGCGAACTTGCGCAGCATTGTGTGATGCTAACACAAGGCGGATGCCGCCATCAACCTGACCATCGGACTGACAGACTCAACCTGGCGTTTTTTGAAACGGAGGATCGGAGGTGAGATTCGGGCAGAGCAACAGCCAATCACCAGGCATCACACTTGAAGCACATCCCCTTCGCGCGCGACGAGCAGGTAAAGCGCCGGGTTGACAAAGAAGCCGAGCAGCAGACGTGACACCGAGCCGGCCACCACCACGACGGCGAACGGGCCCTGGCTGTCGGACCCGATGCCGTGGGAAAGAGCGGCCGGCAGCAGACCCAGGCAAGCCACCAGAGCGGTCATCATAATGGGGCGCAGGCGGAGGAGCGAGGCTTCGAGGGTGCCTTCGAGGATGCCCTTGCCTTCCAGCCGCAGCTTGTTGATAGACGACACCAGAATCACCACCGTTTCCACCGAAACGCCCATCAGGGCAAGCAGCCCCAGCACGGAGGAGACGCTGAAGGGGGTGTGGGTCAGCCGCAGAGCCAGCAATGCCCCTACGGGCTCTGTCATGACCACGCCGAGCGCGATCGAAACCGGGAACTTGAAGTTTCCGTACAGAGCAAAAAGGATGAGCGCGATCAGCACCACCGTAAGTGGGCCGATCACGTCGAGCTGATCGCGCGCCGCCAGGTACTCGCTATACTCACCGCCCCAGGTCATGGTGTACCCCGCCGAAAGCGAAACTTGTTGGTGAATCACCTTTTGCGCGTCCTCCACGGCGCGGGCGAGATCCCGGCCCACGATGCTGTACTGCACCCCGATGTAGCGCGAGTTGTTTTCGCGATAGATGAATAAGGCCCCGCTGCCCTCGCGAATGTCGGCGAGCGCGCTCAGCGGAATTTGCTGGCCCGCCGGCGTGCCCACTAACAGATTGCCGATCTGGCGGGCGTTCGAGCGGAACTGCGGCTCCATGTGCACGACGAGGTCGAACAGTTTTTCGCCCTGGATCACCTGGGTGGTGGCCTGGCCGCCCACCGCCGCCTCAATCACGGCCTCCACGTCCGACACGTTGATTCCGTAGCGGGGGATCTTCTCCCGGTCAACGTCTACCAGCAGGCTGGGTTGGCCGAGCTCGCGGACCACGGTCAATTCCGTGAACCCCGGCACGTGGCCGAGGATTTGCTTGATTTGCAGGGCCTTGTCTTGCAGCACGCCTAAGTCAGGGCCGTAAACCTTCACCGCCAGTGCGCTTTTCAGACCGGTCAAGGCCTCGTCCACCGCGTCTTCGGCGGGCTGAGTAAAGTTGAAGATGATGCCCGGATACGACTCGAGCCGCGAGCGGAGGGAAGCGATCAACTCCTCCTTGGTGCGGATGGGCCGCTCCAGGCCCGGTCGTTATACGGGCGAAGGCCCACGTAGAACTCGAAGTTGAAAAAGCCCGTGGGATCGGTCCCGTCGTCGGGGCGGCCCAATTCGGAGCCCACCACAGTGACCTGAGGATACGACTTGAGGATCGCGCGAATTTGGGGTGCGATCTTGTCGGCTTCGTCAAAGGAAATGGTATACGGCAGCGTCGCCCGCACCCAGAGCGCGCCCTCGTCGAGATGGGGCATGAACTCACCGCCGATGCTGGTCACGATAAGCAGCGTCGCGCCGAAAATAAGCGCCGCAATGCCACCGTCAGCTTTGGGCGGTCGAGACACCAGGCGAGCTGACGCGCGTACACTCGCCGGATCCCCTCGAAGATGGGGTTTCGGCGTTCGTGCACCCCGCGCTTGAACCAGTACGAGGCGAGCACCGGCACCAGCGTGAGCGCCAGCACCAGCGCCCCGATCAGCGCAAACGCCATGGTATCGGCCATGGGGTGGAAGAGCTTTCCCGAAGGCCCCGTCAGAGCGTAAATGGGCAGGTACCCTGCGATGATGACGGCGACAGAATAGAACACGGGCCGGTCCACGTCGCGGGTGGCCGCCAGAATGACTTCGCTCAGCCGGTAGTCCTGACCTTCACGAAGCCCCAGTTCACGGTAGATGTTCTCCATGATGACCACGGTGCCGTCGATGATGATGCCGAAGTCGATGGCCCCGATGGAGAGCAGGTTTGCTGAGACGTCGTGATAGTGGAGGAAGATGAAGGCAAACAAAAGCGCCGGGGGGATGGTAAGGGCGGTGATGACGGCGGCGCGGACGCTGACCAGGAAGAATATCAGCACGACCAGAACCAGGATCATGCCGCGCAGGAGATTCCCTTCCACGGTATCGGTGGTGAGGTACACCAGGGCGCTGCGATCGTAGTAGGGCACAATTTTGACGTCACGCGGCAGCACCTGGCGGTTGAGTTCTTCGGTCTTCTGCTCCACGCG
This sequence comes from Terriglobia bacterium, assembly GCA_035516075.1. Lineage (GTDB taxonomy): Bacteria > Acidobacteriota > Terriglobia > UBA7540 > UBA7540 > Gp13-AA77. The sequence goes on from DATJAQ010000154.1 coordinate 4,143, forward strand.
CTTCAGCACGTTTTGCGTCTGCTCGCCGCGGCGCATCAGGATGACGCCTTCCACAGCATCGTCATGATTCTCGAAGCCGAACTCGCCTAGCCGCGGAGCGTGCCCGATGGTCACCCGGCCAATGTCTTGCACCCGCACGGGCGAGCCGTTGTTGCTGGCCACCACGATGTTGCCGATGTCCTGGATATCGCGCACCAGGCCCAGCCCGCGCACGCAATAAAACTGGCCGCCTTGCTGGTAAAAACCGCCCCAGCGTTGCCGTTATTGGCGGCCAGCGCCGGTGCGGAATGCCCGCACGCCGTCATGGCCCAGGCGAGCGCGCCAAGCGCCAGCAGAGCGCCCGGGGCGCGATCGTGATTCCGGAGAGCGTTCCTCATGGCGAGTTCCTCATTCCGACTGCTTCGCGAACCTGTTCCACCGCCAGCATGTAATTGGAGAGCGCCTGCCGGTAGGCGAACTGGGTGGCCCGGTAGCTGCGCTCGGCGTCGAGGAAGTCCAGCAGGCTGGCCACGCCGCGCCGGTAGGCGTATTCGCTGATGTCGCGCGAATCGCGAGCCTGCTTGAGATACCCCGATTCGTAGAGTCCGGCCACCTGTTCGGCGGTGTGAAGGCCTTCATAGGCGTTTTCGACGTCGGTCCGCACCTGGTCCTCGGCGGCCCTCTCAAGCTCCTGCGCCTGGTCGATGGCGTAATGCGTGCGCGCGATCTCACCCTGGTTGCGGTCCCAGACCGGGATTTCGATGGCGGCCGTGAAGCCCGCCGAATTGATGCCGGCAACGTGGGTGTAGGTAAAGGCGGTCGTCAAGTCGCGTTTGCCGTTGGCCTTGGCGAGCTTGTACTGGCTGTCGGCGGCGGTGATGCCCTGGCGCGTCGCGAGCAGGTCAGGGCGGTGCTGGAGGGCCGCCAACTCCAGGTCCTGCTTGTTGAGGTGCAGCGGCGCGTAAGCAAGCTCCCCCGCCACGTCGTAATCCTCCGGCACGGCATCGTAACCGGGCAACTGACGCAGGCCGGGGCGGGCTTGCACCAGCGAGAGTTCGGCGGACGAAACGTCCGTCTGGAACTGAAGGAGCTGAAGCTTGATCTTGAGGAAATCGCCTTCGCTGATCGAGCCCGCCTTGAATTGCGATCGCGAGATGTCAACGGTCTTCTGGAAGCTTTCGAGGTCCTGGCGCGCGAAGTCCAGGCTGGACCTGGCGAGCAGAACGCCCACGTATTGCTGAGCCACGTTGAAGGTGAGCACGCGTTCGTTGTCGTACACGCCGGCCCGCGTGACCGCCGTCTGGTCCTTGGCGGCTTCGATGCGCGCGTCGCGCTTGTGGCCCCTCTCTCAGGTGAAGGCCGCGCTGGCGTCGAATTCGGTGATTTGATTGAAGGTGGTTGAATTGTAATCGCTCGGAGTAATCGGGATGAAAAGATCGTCGTACGTGAGCACGGGATTCGGCCGGATGGCTGCCGTGATCTCGTCGGCCTGGCTCTGCTGGATCTGGGATTGGGCGGCGCGCAGCGCGTGGTTGTGCGCCAAAGCGAGCTGAATCGCCTAGTCGAGGTCGATCTTCACGGAGGGTTGCGACCGGCCGGCGCGGGCGGGGCAGGCCAGCAGCACCTCGCACATCACGAACAAGATAAGGCCCGCCCGGCGGGCCGGCTCGGGAAGAGAGCGCGGGGATGCGTCACACATCTTTTTACTCCACTACCTCAGAAAGCCTTAGATCGCAAAGCAGACACCCAACGATAAGGCCTTAAGCAAGGCCAAGCCGTTCGCAAACAATGAAATCGCGCAAAGCTGGAGACGGGCGTTCGCTAGGAGAGGGGTGAAGCGCGGCCGTAAACAACCGCAGAAAGCTCGGAAGGAATAAAAACCGAGAGCGGACCGAGGACCAGATACAAACAACGCACCGACTGCTGTGCGTTCGATGCCGCCGCCAGGCGCGCGGCGCTGAGGCGCATGATCTGGCAAACCGGGCAAAGCGTCCAATCGGAAGCGGCTGGCGCGGGCGTCCCCCGCTGACTGCCGGCGCTCGCCGGCGCGCGCCCGGCGACAAAGTTAAAGTCGTCGTGGTGATGAAGAGCCGCGATCCCCAGGAGGTTTAGCTGCAGCAGCAAACCGGCGCCGATACCCCGCAGCAGACCGGGCTTCCAATGCGCACGCACCGCTCCATTGTCGCAAAGCCAGGCTGGATCAGGGCGCCTCGTCTTCATTTGCCGGGCGGGCGCGCCGGGCGCCCGTCGAGCTTCCGTTCGAGCTCGGACACCCGCCGGGCGAGGTCCGGCAGACGGCCGAGGTGCGCGTACTGGCGCTTGAATACGGCCAGCGGCCGCGCCGGGATGCCCCACACGGTAGCGCCTCTGCGCACGATCTTGCCGGGAAGAATTCCGGCCTTCGAGGCCAAGCGTGCCCCCTCTTCGATCACAACGTGGTCGCCAATGCCCACCTGGCCGCCGATCACAGCGTAGTCGCCCACCTCCACGCTGCCCGAAATGCCGGTCTGGGCCGCGATCACGCAGTGCTTTCCGATCCTGACGTTGTGGGCGATCTGGACCAGGTTGTCGATCTTCGTTCCTTCGCCGATCACCGTGGTGCCCAGCGAGCCGCGATCGATGGTGCTGTTGCAGCCGATCTCCACATCGTCCTCGACGACGACTGCGCCGAGCTGCGGAAACTTCCAGTGCCGGCCCTCCGCGAACACATAACCGAAGCCGTCCCCTCCAATCACCACCCCGGCGTGCAAGATCACCCGGTTGCCGATCCGGACTCCGGGATAGAGTACGGTGCGAGGGTGGAGCACGCAGTCGTCGCCGATTACGGCGCTCTCTCCGATGAAGACTCCGGCGCCAAGATGCGTCCGCGCGCCCACGCGCGCACCCGGCTCGACCACCACATGTGGTCCCACGGAAACATCAGGCCCGAGGGTCGCCTGCGAAGCCACAACTGCCGTGGGGTGAACGCCCGGCTCGTGCGCCGCCGGCGGCAACAGTGCGGACGCCACGCGAATGAAGGCCAGCTTGGGCCCGGCCACGGCGACCGTGGTACGGCCTTCGAGAACGCTGTTCTCAGGAATCAAGATGCAGGCGGCGCGCGAGCGGGCCGCACGCGCCAACGCCTTCGGATCGGCGGCGAACGCCAGGTCCGACGGGCCGGCGTCGTCCAGCGCAGCGAGACCGCTTACTTCGCGCGCCGGCTCGCCGTGAACCGTTCCGCCGACCAGCCGGGCGATGTCGTCTACCTTCATTACGGCCTCGTTTCCCCTTGGGTTCGCGCTCAGAAAGTTCAAGCCACCGGCCGTCCGGGCTCAGGATGGATACAGCGGCGGCTCGCCGGGCGGGCGCGTCTTCCAGCGGCGGTGAACCCAAAGCCACTGGTCGGGATAGCGGCGGATCTGCTGCTCGATCAGCAGGGTAAAATGCGCGGTGTTCAGCCGAATCTCTTCCTCGGAATCGGAGTGCTTGATCCAAGGAACGGGCTCGAAGCGAAGGAGGTACTTGCCGAGCTTTGGATCCCACACCGCGAGACCCAGCACCAGGGCGGCGCCGGTCTTTCGCGCCAGGCGCGCCGGCCCGCTGGTGGTGGAAGCGAGGCGGCCGAAAAAGTCCACAAAGATTCCCTCGGAGGCGAGCATGTTCGTATCCATCAAGACGCCCACCGCTTCGCCCTCTCGTAGCGCTTGAATTGCCCGCCGGGCGAACTCGTTTTTTTCGACCGGCCTTCCGCCCTTCAAACACCGGTAGCGGGTGATCAGAGCGTCGAGCAGCGGGTTATCCATGGGCCGGACGGTGAAATTGATCGGGTGGCCATACACGCTGTGAGCGAAGGAGCTGAGCTCCCAATTCCCGAAATGCGCCGTCAAGAAGATCACCCCTTTGCCCCGGGCTTGGGCCGCCGCGTAGTGCTCGAAACCCTCGTAGACAATCAGGCGCTCGATGTTGTCGCAGGTGAGCCGGGGGAAAGAGGAAAAGTCGGCCAGCATCCGCCCGAATCCGCGAAATGTGCGGAAGAGCGCACGCCGCCGCTTCCCCTCAGACCACTCCGGAAACGCCAGGCGCAGGTTGAAAAGACCTACTTGCCGCAAGTGCGGCCAGAAAAGGTAACTGCCGGCCGCCACTCCTTCGCAGACGGCGCGCGCGATCCGGAGCGGGAGGACTCCGAGGAATCGCAGAATACCGGCCGCCGCCAGATATTCGACGCGATGGCGAATCGAGGGCTGGCTCGCGGCGCGCCGGGACGACGGCCGGCGGGCGGCGACGGACTTGGAAGTCACAGACATCGGCACTGGCGGCATGCGGAGCGCGCATCTCCCGGCCCGCGGCTGCCTTCTGAGACGCGTGACGCTCGCGCTCCCCAGGGACGGCTGGCGGCGCACCGAACCCGCAACGCGGCGAGCCCCGAATACCGCTTGTAGGTTATACTCCCTCGGACCGGCGCGGCGCGGTCTGAAACCGTAAAGGGAACCCGGCCTTGGCACCCGAGATCATCGACATCCGCCTTCTGGACGCCTCTGACTTCACGCCCCTGCTCCAAGCCGAGTCGCGGGCCTGGAGCGAAGGGCTGCGCTGGGACTACGCACCCGCGGCCCGCGTGATCACGTCGTGCCTGGCAGACCGCCGGCTTTCGGGTTACGCGCTCGTCAGCGCCGGGCGCGTCGAGGGCTACGGATTCTACGTGTGCGAGGGCGAAAAAGGCCTCATCGGCGATTTCTTCGTTCCGAATCCCTACGATATGGGCGAGTACACGTTCCGGTTGCTCGACCATCTCATCGAAGTTCTGCTGGCCACGCCTGGCGTGACCCGCGTTGAAGCGCAGCTCCCGCATTTCAGTGCGGCCGACCTGGAGCCCCGCTTCAGCACGTATGGATTCAAATGCTACGTCCGGCAGTTCATGGCCATTCCACTCGCCGCTCACCTCGCAGACAGGGAACCCCTGGCCGGGGCGGCGCTCGGACGATTCGCCCCGGAGGAACTGGTCCTCGAACCGTGGGAGCGGCGCTACGATCGCGAAGCGGCCCAATTCATCTACCAAACGTATCGCGGGCACATCGACGCCGCCATCAACGACCAGTACGCAAGCGTGGCAGGCGCCACCCACCTCATCGAAAATATCACGGAGCTGCGGGGGTGCGGAGAACCGGTGCCGCGGGCCTCCCTGGTGGTCTTGCACGCACCCACTCGAAGACTGGCGGGGCTGGTGGCGCTTACGGCCGTCGCGCCCACCACCGCCCATATCCCGCAGATTGCGGTGGGGCCCGAGTTCCAGTCGCGAGGGCTCGGCACCGACCTGCTCCGTCTGGCCTTCCGCGCCGCGTCCGAACGAAACTACCGCGAGGTTTCGCTTACCGTCACCAACCTCAACCGCGGCGCCGTTCGCTTTTACGAGCGGCTGGGCTTTGAGACCTTCCGGACCTTCGGCGCCTTCGTGTGGAACCAAAAGTAGGATCGGCTGGCCGCGCCGGGCTACTTGGCGCGAGCCTTCAGAAGATCCTTGAGCTCGCCCATGAACTCGCGCACGTCCTTAAAGTCGAGATAAACGGAGGCAAAGCGGACGTAGGCCACCTTGTCGAGCCTCTTGAGGCGGTTCATGACGAGCTCACCCACGGCCGCGCTCGGCCGCTCGCGCTCCGGAGACTCGGCGACGTAGGCCTCTGCTTCATTAACGATTTCTTCGAGCTTCGCCGTCGGCACCGGCCGCTTCTCGCAGGCTTTGAGGAGGCCGGCCAGGATTTTCTGCCGGTCGAATTTCTCCCGCCGGCCGTCCTTCTTCACCACCATGTGCGGAATCTCATCGATCCGCTCGTAGGTGGTGAATCGGCGGCCGCACTGCTCGCACTGGCGCCGGCGGCGGATGGTATCGCCCACCTTGGCCTCGCGGGAATCCACCACGTGGTCTTCGCCATGTCCGCAAAACGGACACTTCATAGGTCCTCTTGGCCGGCCTAGGACTCCCGAAGCGGCGTCTCGGCAGCCGCGGGGCGCGCGCCGGCGCTTTCCGTCTCAGCGAGGGCTTCGAGTTTCCGGAAGCTTAGCCCGCCGTAGAGCAGGATCATCAACCCCAACACGACACAGGGCACGAAAATAAGCAGCCACTGCAGCAGGGCGGCGCTGGTGGCCTCGTTCGGCGCGATGTGAAAGACCTGCTTGAGGGCGAAAAGAACGGCCAGCTGAAATCCTCCGCCCACCCCCGGAAGCTGGAGTACCAGTCCCAGACCGGCAAAGAATACCGTGACGGCCGCGGCCCACCACGACAATCGGGCCAGAGGCCCGCCTAGACTCTCAAAGGCGCACCAGAAGACGCTGACGTTGACCATCCAAAGGGCAATCGTCAGGAGCACGGTGGCGAACAGGTCCCGCCAGTTCTGGACCACGTCGAGCCCGTCGGCAAAGGAACGAGCCATGCGGCCCAAAGCGTGGCGGACCTTGGCCGGCAGGAATTGCAGTGCGCGCGACGCCAGGTGAAGCAGACTCTCGGTGCGGAGCCTGAACAGCGCCAGCGCCGCCACCAGGCCCGTCGTCACCAGCAGGACGCCGACCGCCCCCTCATGCATCCGGTGCAAGGTCCGGGCGGCGTTGGGGCCGCCGCCGATGGGCTCCAAATAAAGAGCCAGGGCAAAACACAACGCCATGGCGACCAGATCGTACATCCGCTCCAGCAGCCAAATAGCCATCTGCGACGCGAAGGTCACACGCTCCCAACGCGCGATGTACGCCGGACGGACAATCTCTCCGGGCCGGCCGATCAAATAGACCGCGCTGAAGCCGAGAATCTGGCCCGCGAATAGAACCTTAACCGAGGCGCGCTTGATGGGATCGAGGAAGAACCTCCAGCGGTAGGCCCTTAAAACGTAACTCAGGTAGGTGCAGACGAGTGCGGCCAGCAGCCAGCCGGGACGCGCGTGGAGCACGAGTGACGCAACCGCGCGCCAGCTAAACTGCCGCCAGTCCGGGCTTCGGCTAAAACGCCAGAAGACCAGAAACAGGACGGCCGCCACCACCACCGTCCCAACCCATCGTCGCTGGTTCTTCGTCATAACGGAGCTTGGCCCGCCGCTCGGGGCCGAGCGGCCGAGCGGCGCAAGGGGCGCCGTCCGCCACGCGGTCAACGAGCGTGCGGCCCCGAACACTCTACTACGGCGCGGGCGCGCGCGACAACGCAGGCCGCAGGGCTGCGCCGCGATCTGCGTGTGCGGCGCGGCGGCGCGGCCCCCTCTATTTCCCGCCGCCCGTGTAGGTGACGCGCCAGATCGAGTTTGAGCCGTCATCGGTGACGAAAAGCGAGCCGTCATCGCCTACGGCCACCCCGACCGGACGCCCCCAGACGTCGCCGTCCGGGGTGACGAAACCGGTCAGGAAATCCTCATACTCTCCCGTCGCGTGACCATCGTGAAGCGGAACCCGGATCACTTCGTAACCCGTTCGGCGGGATTTGTTCCAGGAACCATGCTCAGCGGCAAAGGCATTGCCGTGGTATTCCGCTGGAAACTGCGCGCCCTCATAAAAGACCATTTCGAGCGAAGCGTTGTGGGGCTGAAGCAGCACGTCCGGCACAATCACCTTGTCCTTCAGCTCGGGGTGCTTGCCGGCGTGGCGGGGATCCTGATGCCCGCCGGTGTAGTACCAGGGCCAGCCGTAGAATCCGCCCTCCCGGACGTGCGTGATGTAGTCGGGCGGAAGATCATCGCCCAGCTCGTCGCGCTCGTTCACCGAGCACCAAAGCTCGCCGGTGTTGGGGTTGACGGCAATGCCCACCGGGTTGCGGATGCCCCAGGCGTAAACGCGCAGGTCTGAGCCGTCCGGATTGGCCTCCAAAATGTTCGCCCGGTGAAATTCTTCAGGATGGGTGTCCGGATCGTTCACGTTGGAGCGCGAGCCAACCGAAATGAACAGCTTCTTGCCGTCCTGCGAAAAGGCCAGGTCGCGCGTCCAGTGGCCGCCGCCGCGCAGGCGCCCGAACCCAGGCAACTGCGCCACCACCTCCTGCTGCGGACTCCGCGCCTTCAGGTCGCCGTTCTGGTAGGGGAAGCGGACCACCGAGTCGGTGTTGGCAATGTAAATGTATTTGGGGTTGGGGCCCGGCGGGTAAAAGGCGATGCCGAAGGGCAAAGTGAACCCGTCGGCGAACACCGACGCCACCTTCGGCTTCCCTTGCGGGTCGACGCCACGAAACATCATGATGCGTCCCGGATCGCTCTCGGCCACAAAGAGGTCCCCGTTGGGCGCGGTGCGAATCTCGCGTGGGCTTTCGAGCTGGGAGGCGTATTGCTCCACCTTGAATCCCGGCAGCGCCTGGGGCCAGGCTTTGGCGGGGCGGGCCACCAGCCTGGCGCCGTTATCAACGGACTTCGACGCGTAAGGCTGGGGCAAATCGGCCACCGTGATCTGACGGATCACGCCCGGCTTCTCGGTGCGATAATCGGCAAAGGCGTCCGTACCGCGCAGAACGTTGCTGTCACTGGCGCGCAGCGTTGCGGGCCTGCGAATGGCATAGAAACCTGCGATGACTGCCAAAGCAGCCAGAATTCCGAAAACAGCCAGATGACGCAGGTAACGCATGAATGATCCTCCTGACCACTTATTGTCTCTAATCCTTGCACCTCAACAAGAAATCTTCACGCAATCGTCAATCAGCAATCGACAATCGCCACTTAGCTCTGCCCTGCGGCGGTGGCCTTCGGAACACCCTCTGCGGCACCGATCAAGGCTGCGTTGAGGGTCCTGAGCTCCCGGGCGGAGAGCACCGCCTGGCCGGCGCCGGCATTTTCAAGCGCCTGCACGCCGTCCCGCGCGCCCACCAACGCATGAGTGACGCCCGGCTGAGACACCGTCCAGGCAATTACGAGCTGCGCGAGCGTCAGTCCGCGCTTCTCGGCGACCGGCCGCATGCGATCGAGCATCGTCTGCACCGCGCGCCGCGATTCGACGCTGAAGCGCGGATTGCCGTGGCGCAAATCGTCCGGCGCGAAAGTGCGCTCCGGAGGGACTTTGCCGGTCAGCAATCCGTTGGCGAGCGGCGAATAGGCAAGCAAGGCAACGTTGTGCTTGAGCGTGTAGGGCAGATAGGCGCGCTCGACTTCACGGTCAAGCATGCTGTATTTTTCCTGAGCGGCGTCCACCGGCCCCACGCGGCGATAAGCTTCAAGCTCCTCCACCGTGGCGTTCGACACCCCGATGGCGCGAATCTTCCCTTCCCGCTTGAAGTCCAGCAGGGTCTTCATCGTCTCCTCGATGGGAGTTGTGGAATCCTGCCAGTGCGTCTGGTAAAGATCAATGTAATCGGTGTTGAGCCGCTTCAGGCTCTGCTCCAACTCGTACCGCAAGGACTCCGGCCCCAGATACCGGTACACAGCCTTCCCCGCCTGATCGAAGAAATGCTGCCCCTTCTTCGCGTGCCACACCAGGCCGGCCTTGGTGGCGATCAGCACCTTGTCGCGGCGCCCGGCGACGGCCTTGCCCACGATCATCTCGGAGAGACCCAGCCCGTAGGCGGGGGCTGTATCGATAAAGTTGATTCCGGCGTCGATTGACGTTTGAATGGCCTCGATGGAGTGGGCCTCCTCGGCGCCGCCCCACATCCACCCGCCCATCACCCAGGTGCCGAGACCCACGACTGAGGCTTGAATTCCCGACTCGCCCAAAGCTCGTGTTATCATGGTGCCTCCTTGATTAATTCACTCAGTTCATTTGAATCGCGACCCCGGTGCGAGGGTGCACGGGCACCTCAGCTCCGAGTCACCATACAGATCAAAGGGGTTCTGGATCAGCTACTTAGCTCGAACATTTCAAGCGAATCGCGAAGCATGGAGCCGACTGAGGTTCGGGCTGCAAACGGATGCGGTTAACGCCCAGCAACTGAGCCGGCGAGCCCGGCCGGGCTGGCGTTAGTGGCCAGAGTTCGCGATGCCATTCGCCATCGATTCTGCTTGAGGGATACCGGTGGCGGCGTCCCATCCGCCGCCCAGCGCCTTGACCAGTAAGACGCTCGAGTCGAGCCGTCGGCGCAGGATATCGACGGCTGCGCGCTCGTCCGCCAGGGCCGCGCTCTGCGCCGTCAGCACTTCGAGATAATTTGCCACGCCGCCCCTGTATCGGTTTTCCGAGAGCGCCAGCGACCGCTGCGCGGCCTGAACGGCCACATCTTCGGTGCGCGCCTCCTGCTCCAGTATCCGGAGAGCCGCGAGGTTGTCCTCCACTTCCTGAAACGCCGTAAGCACCGTTTGACGGTACGCGGCCGTCGTCTGGTCGTAGGCGGCTTGCGCCTGCTCGGTGACGGCGCGGCGGCGGCCGGCGTCGAAAACGGTTTCGGCGGCGGTGGCGCCGAGGTTCCAGAACAAAGCAGGACCCTGAAGGAGCGTCCCGAGGCTCCCGCTCTCGAAGCCGCCGGCCGCGCTCAGCGTGATCGACGGGAAGTAGGCTGCCCTGGCGATGCCGATCCCGGCATTCGCAGCCGCCACCCTCCGCTCGGCCGACGCAATATCCGGACGGCGTTCGAGAACCTGCGAGGGGATCCCCACGGGAATGGGCGGCGGAGGCTCCCCGGCTGGCGAGAAGCTCAGGGTGAAGGTCGAGGCCGGCTTTCCCACCAGCACGGCGATCGCGTCCTCGAACTGGGCGCGCTGCACGCCCACGTCGATGTCCTGGGCGCGGGTGGTCTCAAGCTGGGTGCGCGCCTGCTCGACGTCAACATTGGACGAGAGCCCGCCGTGATAGCGGTTCTCGGTGAGCTGGAGCGCCTTTTCGTAGTCGTCTACCGTGGAATCGAGCAGCTTCTTCTGGGCGTCCGCGCTGCGCAGCTCGAAGTAATCTGCGGCGAGTTCGGATTGCAGCGAGAGGCTGACGGTGGCCAGGTCCGCGGCGCTGGCCTCGGCGTTCTCGCGCGCGGACTCTACCGCGTGACGCACGCGGCCCCAGGCGTCAATTTCGTACGAAAGGTCGCCAGTCAATTGAAGGTCCGTATAGGTGCTGCCCGAAAGTGAGCTGACCGGCGGCTTGTTGTCGGAAGCGTGCTGCGGCGCGGCGCTGGCCCCGGCGGTCGCCGTCGGGTACAAGTCGGCGCGATAAAAGCGCACCAGCGCCCGCGCTTGCCGGTATTGCGCCTCACTCTCCTTCAGGTTCTGGTTGGAGACTCTGATCTGTTCTTCGAGGGTGTCGAGCTGCGGATCCCCGAACAACTGCCACCACTGCAGCGGCAGGTTCTGGCTGGCCGAGGGCGTCGCGGAGCCGCCCCGTTCTTTGTAAGCGGGCGGAACTGCGGCGCTGGGCCGGCTGTAGTGCGGGCCCACCACGCATCCGCTCGAGGCCACCACGCCGAGGAACGCCAGGCCGGCAAGACGCCGGCCTGCCCGATTGACGCTACCTGGCGACATGGCCTGCGAGACTCTCACTACTCGCCCCCTTCACCCGACGCCGGGACCGGATGAACCGTATCGCCCGAAACCAGCGAGTCCGGTGGGTTGACAATCACCACGTCCTCGTCGCTGACGCCCGAGAGCACCTCCACCTGGGTCCCGAAGTCGCGGCCCACCTGAATGGATTTCAGGACGGCGTGCTGCCCGTCGTCAACCGTCGCCACTTGCAGGCCCGCCGACCGGAAGATGAGGGCCGACACCGGCAGCAGGTTCGCGCGGGCCGTGGCCGGCAGCTTGAAGTGCGCCTCAGCGTAGGCGCCGGGCAGAAGTTCGCCGGTTGGATTCCGAACATCAACCTCTACCAGCAAAGTGCGCGAAGCCGGGTCGATGGCGTCGGCGGTGCGCACGAGAGTCCCGGTAAAACGGCGCCCGGGAAACTCAGGCAGGGTGAGATCCACGGCCAAGCCGGGCCGGGTGGCGGCAGAATCGACCTGGGGCACCTGAACATACACCCTAAGGGTGCTGATCGACGCCACGTGAAACAACTCGCGTTGCGAGGTTGCGCTGCCGGAGTCGATCAATTGCCCTACGTCCGTATTGCGCGCGGTGATGACGCCGTCGAACGGCGCGTAAATCTTCTCGAAGGACACCAGCTCCTCGAGGCGCTTGACGTTCGATTCATTCGACCGGACGATGGCCTGCTTGGCGGCCAGATCGCCGACGGCGTTGTCCGTGTCCTGCTTCGATACCGAGTCCGTTTTCAGAAGGTTCTGATAGCGCGCGGCGGTGATGGCCGCCAGATTGAGGTTCGCCTGGGCGGTGCCGACGTCCGCGCGCGCCTGGCGAAGCTGGGCGTCTACTTCCGGCGAGTCGATTTCAGCCAGGAGCTGCCCCTGTTTCACGTGGGCGCCGAGGTCCGCGTCCCAGCGCCTGAGATATCCGTTGGTTCGGGCGTAGATCGGCGCGTCGATGTAGGGTTGCAGGTTGGCCGGCAACACAATCTCCTGCCCGGCCGAGCTCCGGCGCAGACGGATGACGGAGACCGACGGAACCGCGAGTTCGTCGGTTTCAATCTTTAAGGCCTGGCGGGCCTTGACGCGCGGCAGAATGCCCGCCGCCACAATCGCGCCGACGATGGCGAGTGCGACAATCGCCGTCACCACCACTCGCGCCCGCCCGGTTCGCGGGGGCCCGGCCGGGGCCGGAGGCTCAGCCTCCGCCGTGGCGGCTCGCGTCTTCTGCTCGTCGTATTCCATGAGAGGCTCCGTCAATACTCAGCCGGCACCGCTGCGGGCGGCGCGACATCATTCCTGCGGTGCCGGAAGCCGTGGAAGATACTGAAAACCACCGGCACAAACAAAAGGGTTGAGACCGTGGCGAACAGCAATCCGCCAATCACCGCGCGGCCGAGGGGCGCGTTCTGCTCGCCGCCTTCGCCGAGACTCATCGCCATCGGAACCATGCCCATGATCATGGCCAGGGCCGTCATCAGCACCGGCCGTAAGCGCGTGTAGGCCGCCTCCAGCGCGGCCTCCGCCGGACTAGCGCCCTCGGCCAGCTTCTCCTTGGCAAAGCTCACCACCAGAATGCTGTTGGCAGTGGCCACGCCCATGCACATGATCGCACCGGTGAGCGCGGGCACGCTCACCGTGGTGCTGGTTACGAACAGCATCCAGACAATCCCGGCCAGCGCCGCCGGCAGCGCCGAGATGATGATGAGCGGGTCGAGCCAGGACTGGAAATTCACCACGATCAGCAAGTAGACGAGAACGATGGAAAAGATCAACCCGCCGACCAGTCCCTCGAACGACGAACGCATGGTCAGGATTTGGCCGCGCACAATGATGCTCGAGCCGTGCGGCAAGCTCGGCTCGCTCTTCGCGAGCACGCGGTCGAGGTCGCTCGCCACGCCGCCCAAATCGCGGCCCTCCACCGAGCCGAAGATGTCGATCACCGGAGCAACGTTGTAGTGCGAAACCAGCGCGGCGGTTCCGCCCCGGCCGATGGAGACCAGATTGCCGAGGATCTGGGACGGCGCGCCACTCCCGCTGGCGAGCGGGATGTTCTGCAGGTCCTGCAGCGAATTCATTCCGTACTCCGGGCTCTGCGTCTGCACGCTGTAGACAACGCCATTCTTCGGGTCAAGCCAGAACGCGGGCGAAGTCTGGAAGCTCCCGCTCAGCGAGACCAGCAGGTCGCCCGCCAGGTCGCGCGCGGTAAAGCCCACCTGCTGGGCCCGCGTACGATCCACCTTGATGTTGAGCTCGGGCAGATTGAACGCTTGCTGAATGCGAAGGTCGGCGGCGCCCGGAATGTGCTTCATTCTTTCGAGCAGTCCGTCGGCGTACTCGCGGTTCGCCGCCACGTTCCTCCCCACCACCTGCACATTGATGGGCGCGGGCAGGCCGAAGTTCAGGATCTGGCTCACGATATCCGAGGGAAGGAAGTAAAAAGTCACGCCGGGGAAGGCGCGCGCCAGCTTCAGGCGCAAGTCGTGCACGTATCCGTCCGTGGGAGCGTGGTCCGGCCTGAGCGAGACCAGAATGTCGGCGTCGCCGCTGCCGATGGGGGCGGAATTGCTGTAGGAGAGGTTGATGCTGCTGTTCGGCAGGCCGATGTTGTCGATCACGCTGGCGATTTCGCGCGGGGGGAGCTGCCGGCGGATAAAGTCCTCCACCAGGGCACACACCCGCGCCGTCTCCTCGATGCGCGTGCCGGTGCGGGCGCGCAGGTGGAGCGTAAACTGGCCGCTGTCGACGTGCGGAAAGAAATCCTGCCCCAGCCACGGAAACAAGGCAAACGAAGCCAGTCCCGCCGCCAGGAAGCCGAGAGCGAAGAGGCCGCCGCGCCGGAGGCAGGCGCCGAGTACTCCGCGGTACTTCATCCTGAAACGGTCGAACCCGCGCTCAAACCCAAGCTGCCAGCGTGCCAGGAAGTGCTGCCTGGATTGCGCCTCGAGGCTCTCCGCATCGTGCTCATGGCCCCGAAGCAGGTACTTCGCCATGGTCACCACCAGGGTGCGCGACAGTACGTAGGAGGCGAGCATGGCAAACACCACCGCCTCAGCCATGGGGACGAAGAGAAAGTGTGCAACCCCACTCAGGAAAAACACCGGCACGAACACGATGCAGATGGAGAGGGTGGAAACGAAAGCCGGAATGGCGATCTCGCGGGAGCCGTCCAGAATCGCCGGCTCGAGCCCTTTGCCCAGGCCAAGGTTGCGGATGATGTTTTCGATGGCCACGGTGGCGTCGTCCACCAGGATCCCGACGGCCAGAGCCATGCCGCCCAGCGTCATGATGTTGATGGTCTCGCCGAGCGCGCTCAGCACGACCAGCGAGGTCAAGATCGAGAGCGGGATCGACACCGCAATAATCAAGGTGCTGCGCCAGCTTCCCAAAAACAACAGGATCATGGCCGCTGTCAGAAAAGCTGCGATCAGCGCTTCGCGCACCACACCCTGGATGGCGGCACGCACGAACAGGGATTGATCGGCCAGGAAACTGAGCTTGAGCTGCGGCGGCAGCGTCGGGGCCATCCCGCGGACCACCTGTTTCACCCGGTTGATGATGTCCAGGGTCGAAGCCGGGCCCGTCTTGAGCACCGTCAGCAGCACGGAGCGCTGTCCGTTGACGTGGGCGATGTTGGTCTGGGGCGGCGAGCCGTCGCGCACCTGCGCCACGTCGCGAACGTAAATCACGGTGTTTCCGGCCGTCTTGATGGGCAGATCGTTCAGGGCCTCGATGGTCTGGGGACTCCCGTTGGTCTCGACGCTGTACTCAAAGGGCCCGATCTTGGTGGTTCCCGAGGGCAGGATTAGGTCCTGATTGCCGACGGCGTTCACCACGTCGATGGGGGAAAGCCCCTTCGCCTGCAGCGCCGCCGTGTTCAGGTCTACCTGCACGGAGCGCATTTTGCCGCCATACGGGTAGGGAATGGCAGCGCCCTGGACGGTGGCCAATTGAGTGCGAATGAAATTCACGCCCAAATCAAAAAGACGCTGCTCGGAAAGCCCCTGCCCTCCGAGGCCGATCTGAAGTATCGGGACGCTCGACGCGCTGTACTCGATCACCAGAGGCGGCGTGGTGCCGGGCGGGAAGAAGCGAAGCTGCGTCTGGCAGATGGCCCCGATCTGGCTGAGGGCGGTGCCGATGTCCGTGCCCGGTTGGAAGAAGACTTTGACGATCGCGCGTCCCACCCACGTCTGCGACTCGATGTGCTCGATGTTATTCACCGTCGTGGTCATTGCGCGCTCGTTCTGGGACACGATGCGGTCCGCCATTTCCTGCGCGTCAAGGCCGCTGTAGTTCCAGAGCACGCTGATGACGGGAATATTGATGTTGGGGAAGATATCTTTGGGGTCGCGCAGAATTGCCATCACCCCAAGGATCAGAATGAGGATGGCCACCACCACGAACGTATAGGGCCGCCTGAGAGCCAGCCTGACGATCCACATAGCCTGACTTCCCTACCCTTGCTTCATTGCGCCGTGTGCTGAGACCGATGGTCCGTCCGGCTCGGGGACAGCGTTGGCGTCCCCGCTTAATTAGGACGGACGCCGGTACGCGCGGGTTCCGCGCCCTCCCAAGATTCGCTCTGCCCAAAACGGATAGCGCGTCATGCCGGTGGGTGCCTCCAAATTATTCGAAGCCGCCCAGCGCCATCTGGAACAGCCGGTAAGAACTGACCTACAGATATCATATTGTAGACGAGAATTGTGCGCACCGAAGAACGCGGGAGCACCCTGGTTGAATCTCTCGACGCTCCTGCCCGGTTCGGCCACGCTGAGCACGGGGACGGCCGCGCGTTTCAGGCAGAAGGTCTTGACGTCATGTTATAGTTGTGATAAATTACTCTTGTGCTTACAGAGCGCCTCGGCACCGTTGCCGGGACTGGCTCCAGCCAAGCCCGGACCATGCCCTCGATGCATGCCGGCGCCCGGCGTGTCGAAATGCCGGCATCAATCAGAGGCTCGGGTGCCTCGCTCCCGATGATCGGTTGGCTTGCCTTTCCCGCCTTCCTCGGACCGAGCTGCCAGTTTTCGGCCCGGCGGAGCTACGAGCGAAGCCGGAATGTTTAACAAAACAAATGGCTTACAAATATGTCCCGAAAAGGTGGGATTTTTGGGACGGCGCGGCCGGCGGCCTCCGAGAGTCTTGTTTGCGGGACCCCAATCCTTGGGGTAGCATGGTTCATCAAGCTCCGGGCAGAATCGAGTGCGCAACGGCGTCCGCCGGCAGCGTCTACCGTTAGGGCGTCTCGGACCCAGGGAGAAGCAGTATGACTCTGATCGCGTTCACGCGGAATCACACCGACCACTCCACCGACAAGGGGTACCAGTTCGAGTTCTTTTGCGACCGCTGCGGCAGCGGCTTCATGTCGGAATTCAAGCCGTCGCTTACCGGTTTTGCGGGCAGCGCCCTGCGCGCCGCAGGGGGATTATTCGGGGGCTTTCTCGGGAGCGCGGGATCGAGCACCTACGAGATTGAACGGGCGGTGGAAGGGCCCGGGCACGACAAGGCATTTCGCGAGTGCATTGAGGAAGCCAAGCCGAATTTCCGGCAGTGCCCGAAGTGCGCGAAGTGGGCCTGCGTCGCCGCCTGCTGGAACGAGAAGCGCGGCCTCTGCTACGACTGCGCGCCAGACGTGGAAACGGAGTTGGCCGCCGCCCAGGCGCAGGCCACCGTGGAGCAAATTCAGACCAAGGTGCGCGAGCAGGACCTGACGAAAGATATCGACCTCACCAGCGAGGCGGCCGCGCTGTGCCCCGCTTGCGGCGCGCGTACGCAGGGTGCGAAATTCTGCCCGGAGTGCGGCAAGCCCCTGAGGCCCAAGACCGAGTGCCCGCGCTGCGGCACCAAGTTTGAGGCCGGCACGAAGTTCTGCCCGGAGTGCGGCCAAAAGGTGTGAGAAGCGCGCGGCCGAAAGAGGCCGTGGGGCACAGGGCCAGGTCAAGGGGAAATTTGCCGCGCGGCGCCGGGCACAGTGGGAGATCGCGAGTTCACCCTTCAGGCCGCGAGTTCCAATGCCATCCTTCTCGGGAAAATTCCAGTACCACGATCCCGCCGGAACCGGCGCCCCGAGCGGCGCGTCCAGCGGGGCCTGCCGCCTCTCGTTCGACGAGGTCAATCTCACCCTCACGCCCGAGCGGGGCGCCCCCTGGATATTCGATCTTGGCGATATCGACGTCTTCGCGCCGGGCGATTACGAGCTGACCCTCATGCTGTACACCGGCGCTCAAATCGTGCTGCAGCAATTCGGCAAAGTTTTCCAGAACCTGGCGCACGATCTGCTGGAAGCCTATCGCAAGCGGCTGGTGCAATGCCTGCTGCTGGAAGACCTCGAGGAGATCACGCGCTTCGACGGCTTCGCGCGGCTCGAGTCTCCGTCGCGCGCCTTCTCGTCCGCAGCCGAGTTCCGCCTCTACAAAAGCAACCTTGCCGTGCTGCCGGGCACGGCCACGGGCATGCAGTGGCGCTACAGCGACCTCGAGAGCGTCAGCCTCGACGCATCGGCTTACACGGTCACGCTGGAGTCAGGCAATGAGCGGCTCGTGGTGTCGAAGCTCGCCAAGCGCACGCAGGAATTCGCGGAGCGCGTGCAGGGGGCCTCCAACCGGTTGCGCGAGCAGGCGGCCGGCGCGGTGCACGATCTGCTTCCCTTCCTCAGCCCCGACCAGTTCCGCCAGGCGGCCGCACTGCTGGCCGAGGGCCGCACCGCCTCGCTCGGCAAACTGCAAGCCATTTCGCCGAAGATCGAGGCCGCCCTCGCCTCAAACGCGGTGGATGCCCGCCAGAAACCCTACTTCGACTCGCTGCGCAGCCGCGTCCCCGCCGGCTGGCTTTACGCCGGCTTCAAGCTGCTGCGCCAGGATGAGGCTGAAGAAAACGGAGCGGAAACCGCCCACGACTCGGATGCCGCCGGCGCCGAAGCCGTGCCCCAGGGCGACGGCCCCGCGGCCAGCGGCGAGGGGCTGCCGGCGGAGGAGCGGCGACCCATCCTCTACTGGTTCTTTTTCCCTCTCAACCCGCAACCGGGAGCGCGGGCGCCGTCAAATCTGGTGGCCTGGGAAGCCACCACGAAGTCCGGCCGGGCGACTTACTTCTTCCGGCTGCTCCCGCCCGAGCGCGCCGCGGGCCTCGCAGACCCTGGCCAGGCGCAGGGCCTGGTGGAAGCAGCCATTCGCGAGCTGAACCGCGCCATCGTGCTGCTGAATTTCCGCCGCGAGCCCATCTACCAGTCCGACGACGCTCTCGCGCTCCAGCCCCGCTTCCGCCGTTACGCCATCGCCTGCCGGAAGCTGCCTGAGCTCCGGCGGCTGCGAGCTTCGTTCCTCGGCCGCGCCATCCACACCTCACCGGAGGCGTGGCAGAAGCAGGTGGATGTTTTTCTCGCTGGAAAGGAGACCCCTAAATGACCGCACCCCAGGCCGAACAGATGATCTTCCGGCACACTGATGCCCAAGTGGGCCGTCATCTGGCCGTGACCCCCGCCAACAGCACGATGCGGCACCTCGCCTACGGCCGCATCATCCTGAGTCCAACGCAAACCTCGGCGGCGTTCAACACCGGCGGGCGCGAAGCCGTGTTGGTGTGCCTGGCGGGCGAGGCGCGCGTGAGGGCCGGCGCCGAAGACGTCACGCTCGGCAAGTTGGACTCCCTCTACATTCCGCGCGACTCGGCGGTGCAGGTGGCCACGGCGTCGTCCGTGGATCTCGCGGAATTCTCCGCCGAAGTCGTGGGCCGTTACCCGCTCCGCGTGGTTCCGGCCGCCGAAATCACCGAAGCGTCGGGACTGAAGTTCGTCACCGGCGCGCCGGGCGCCACCCGCTCGGTCAGCATGCTGGTGACCCGCAACGTGGAGGCGGGCCGGCTGCTGGTGGGCGTCACCACCTCCGAGGCCGGGAATTGGACCAGTTGGCCGCCGCACGAGCACGCCCGGATGCTGGAAGAGATGTACGTCTACTTCGATATGCCGTCGCCCGCCTACGGCATTCAATTGGTCTACAACAACACCGAATACCCTGAGCTGGTCACGGTGGTGCGCGAGGGCGACGCCGTGACGATGCCGGCCGGCTACCACCCGAACGTGGCCGTACCGGGGCATCGCCTCACCTTCCTCTGGGCCATGGCGGCGCATCGCGAAGTGGAAGATCGCCAGTACGGGGTGGCAAACGTTCAACCGGACTTTAGCCAGGTGAGCCTGAACCTTCAGGGCAGTGCCAGGAAGTAGCCGCCGGGAGCGAAGTGGATCAGCCTCAAACCCGCACGGGACTGCGCATCGGACACTTCCGCTGGGTTATCTGCGCCCTGCTGCTGTTCGGCACCACTAAAAACTACATGGACCGCCAGGTGCTCGGGGTGCTCAAGACCACCTTGCAGCACGACCTCGGCTGGAGCGAAATCGATTACGGCCACCTGGTGTTCGCCTTCCAGGCCGCCTACGCCGCGGGCCTAGTGATGGTGGGCAGGCTCATCGACCGTTTGGGAACGCGGCTCGGCTTTGCGCTGGCCATGGTGTTCTGGAGCCTGGCCTCCATGGCGCACGCCGTCGCCGGTTCGCTCGCCAGCTTTGAAGCTGCCCGCGCCGCCCTCGGTCTGGGCGAGTCGGCCATCTTCCCCGCCAGCATCAAAACGGTGGCGGAGTGGTTTCCGCAGAAAGAACGCGCCCTCGCCACCGGCATTTTCAACGCCGGCACCAACGCCGGGGCCATCATCACGCCGCTGATCGTGCCCTGGATCGCGATTCATTGGGGCTGGCGCTGGGCCTTCGTCGTCACCGGATCGCTGGGCTTCCTCTGGCTGGTGCTCTGGCTCGCGCTCTACCGCAGGCCCGAGGAGCACCCAAGGCTCTCAGCGGCGGAGCTCCAATACATCCGCGGCGACTCGCCCCCCGCGGCCGGCAAAGTTAAATGGGCGCAACTGCTGCCGCATCGCCAGACGTGGGCCCTGGTGCTGGGAAAGTTTTTCACCGACCCCGTCTGGTGGTTCTATCTTTTCTGGGCCCCCGATTTTCTCGAGCGCAGGCACGGCCTGACTCTCATTCAAATCGGAGTTCCCGTCATGGCCATTTACGTCATCTCCGACGCCGGCAGCGTGGCGGGCGGCTGGTTTTCGTCCTGGCTCATCCGGCGCGGAGCCAGCGTGAACCGGGGCCGCAAAACGGCCATGCTGGTTTGCGCCGCCTGCGTGTTGCCGGTGGTCTACGCTTCCCGGGCGCAGGGACTGTGGACGGCCGTACTGCTCATCGGCCTCGCCGCCGCCGCCCACCAGGGTTTTTCCGCCAACATGTTTACCCTGGCCACCGACATGTTTCCGCGCCAGGCGGTCGCCTCCGTGGTGGGGCTGGCCGGCATGGCGGGCGCGGTGGGCGGCATGCTCATCGCTGAGGTTGTCGGCTACGTTTTGCAGACGACCGGCAGCTACAGAATCCCATTCCTGATGGCGGGCTTCGCGTACCTCGTCGCGCTAGGGGTGATTCAGTTGCTTGCGCCGCGGCTTGAGTCCGCTACACTGAAACTCTCCGGCACTTGAGCCGGCGCATCGGGTGACCATGGCACTCGCCATCAAGCCGAAGGCCTCATGCCGCTGGGACGCGCTGAGCCTGGGCGAAGTGATGCTTCGCCTCGATCCCGGCGAGAAACGCATTTGGACCACGCGCAGCTTCGAGGTTTACGAAGGTGGCGGCGAGTACAACGTGGCCCGCGGCCTGAAACGGTGCTTCGGCCTCGAAACCGCCGTGGTAACCGCCTTCGCGGACAACCCTGTGGGGAGGCTGGTGGAGGATTTGATCCTGCAGGGCGGGGTGGATCCTTCCCTGATTCGCTGGGTGGCGTTCGACGGCGTGGGCCGCGCAGCCCGCAACGGCCTGAACTTCACGGAACGCGGCTTCGGGGTGCGCGCGGCTCGCGGCTGCTCGGATCGCGGTCACACCGCGGTGTCGCAGCTTAAACCCGGCGAGATCGACTGGGAGCGCATTTTCGGTTCCCTTGGCGCGCGCTGGTTCCACACCGGCGGCATCTTCTGCGCGCTTTCCGCGACCACGCCGGAGGTTGCTCTCGAGGCGGTGCAGGCGGCGCGCCGGCACGGCACCATCGTCTCCTACGACCTGAACTATCGCGAGTCGCTTTGGAAATCGGCCGGCGGACAGAAGCACGCTCAGGAAGTGAATCGCCGCCTCGCGCCCCACGTGGACGTCATGCTGGGCAACGAAGAGGACTTCTCGGCCGCTCTCGGCTACGACGCGCCGGTCGTGGACGAGCACGCCGCCGAGCTCGCGGTGGAGGGTTTCAAGCGGATGATCGAACAGGTGGTGAAGGACTATCCATTCAAAGTGGTTGCCACCACCCTGCGGCGCGCTACCACCGCCACCCGGAACGATTGGGGCGCCGTCTGCTACTGCGACGGAAGCTTCTACGAAGCGCGCGCGCGGCGGGATCTCGAGATTCTCGACCGCGTCGGCGGTGGCGACTCGTTCGCCTCGGGGCTGATTTACGGATTCCTGGCCGGCCGCGATCCGCAGTGGGCGGTGGAGTGCGGCGCCGCGCACGGCGCCCTGGCCATGACCACGCCCGGCGACACCAGCATGGCCACGCTGGAGGAGGTCACCCGCGTGATGAAGGGCGGAGGCGCCCGGATTGCACGCTGACCGGCGAAGGGAGGCCCCATGAACAAGGACCAGGTTCACGCTCGCATCTCGCAGGCCGGCGTCGTGCCGGTGGTTCGGGCTTCGTCGGCCGAGGAGGCCCGCTTCGCCGCCCAGGCCGTGGCGGAAGGCGGCATTCCCATCGTCGAAATCACCATGACCGTTCCGGGCGCCATCGAAGTGATTCGCGATCTCGTCCAGGCCCTGCCGGACGTGGTGGTGGGGGCCGGCACGGTGCTGGATTCCGAAACCGCCCGCCGCTGCCTCGATGCCGGGGCGGAGTTTCTGGTGAGCCCCCTGCTCGACCCGAAAACGCTCGAGCTCGCGGTGCGCGAAAACAAGTTCACCATGGCGGGCGCCCTCTCGCCTACCGAGGTGTTCACCGCCTGGCATGAAGGCTCGGATTTCGTCAAGGTTTTTCCCTGCGCCCAGGTGGGCGGCGCGGAATACATCAAGGCCCTGAAAGGGCCTTTTCCCGGTGTTCCACTGGTGCCGACGGGAGGCGTGAACCTCAAAAACGCGGCCGACTTCATCCTGGCCGGCTCGGCGGCGCTCGGGGTAGGCGGGGAGCTGATCCTGAAGGAGGCTCTAAGGACCCGCAAGCCCGAAGCGATCCGCGAGACAGCGCGCCAGTTCGTCGAGATCGTAAGAAAGGCGCGCGCGCAAATGGATCGAGGGCGCGGAGAGTGAGTGGATTGGGACCTGGGACCCGGCTGCCCGAATTCAGCCCGCGAAAGGCTGATCGTGAGCTTGAACGGAATTCACTGGTTGACACCACTCGACAGCATTCCGCCGTCCACCACCAGCACATGGCCGGTGGTGAAGCTGGCGGCAGCGGAGGCCAGGTACACCGCCGCGCCCACCAGTTCGTCAAGCTGCCCGAAGCGCTTGATGGGCGTGCGCAGCAGGAACTCGCGGCCGCGCTCGGTGCCATCGAGCAGGGCGGCGTTCAGGTCCGTTCGAAATACGCCCGGTGCGATGGCGTTTACGCAAACGCCGTGCCGGGCCCACTCGACGGCGAGTGACTTCGTCAGGGAGGCCACGGCAGCTTTGCTGGCGGAGTAGGCAGCCACCTCCTGAAGGCCGACAAAGGAGGCGATCGAAGCGATGTTGATGATACGTCCGTAGCCGCGCTCGATCATGTGGCGCCCGAAGGTCCGGCAGGCGCGCAGAGCGCCGGTAAGGTTGGTGTCGAGAATGGCGTTCCAATCGGGCTCGGAGAAATCGAGCGTCGCGGTGCGCTTGGTGCGTCCGGCGCAGTTCACCAGGATTTGGACGCTGCCAAATTCACCCAGCATGGCGTCGCGCAGTCGCTCCAGACTGGACGGATCGGTGACGTCACAGGGAACTGCAAGAGACCGCCGGCCGAGCGCCTGGATGGCGCTCGCCGCGGCGCTCACCAGCTCCGCTCGGCGGCCCGTGGCTACCACGTCGGCGCCAGCCACCGCGAGGCCCTTGGCCAGCGTCAGGCCGATGCCGCTGGTGCCGCCAATCACCACGGCTGTCTTACCGGTGAGATCAAGAAGAGGGTGTCCCATGTCCGATTGTCCCCAAAGTTTCCGAAGCACGAATTAAAAGCAGGAGTTTCAAGGTTAACAATGAGAATCACGGATGCCAAGGTTAATATTTGCAGCCCCGGCCGGAATTTCGTCACCCTGAAAATTGCAACCGAAGACGGTGTCTACGGACTGGGCGACGCCACCGTGAATGGCCGCGAGCTTGCTGTGGGCGCTTACCTTTCCGAGCACGTCGCCCCGCTGCTCATCGGGCGCGACGCGCGCCGTATCGAGGACATCTGGCAGTATCTTTACAAGGGCGCGTATTGGCGGCGTGGGCCGGTGACCATGGCCGCGATCGGGGCGGTGGACACGGCGCTCTGGGACATCAAGGCCAAGACGCTGGGCGTACCGCTCTACCAATTGCTGGGCGGCGCCTCACGCGAGGGCGTGCTGGTGTACGGCCACGCCAGCGGCGACGATGTGGAGAGCACGGTGGCCGCGGTGGCCGACTACCTGAAGCTGGGCTACAAGGCCGTGCGCGCGCAGTCTGGCATCCCCGGGCTTGGGAGCACCTACGGCGTGGGCGCCGGCAAACTTTACTACGAACCCACGGAGAGGGGCCTTCCCACCGAAAACACTTGGAGCTCGGAGCTCTATTTGAACTTCGTGCCCAGCCTGTTTGACCGGCTGCGCAAAGAGTTCGGACCCGACGTGCCCCTGTTGCACGACGCTCACCACCGCTTGACGCCCATCGAAGCCGCGCGCCTCGGCAAGAGCCTCGAACCCTATCATCTGTTCTGGCTCGAAGACCCCGTCCCTGCCGAGCTGCAGGAAAGTTTCCGACTCATCCGGCAGCACACCACCACTCCTCTCGCCGTGGGTGAGGTGTTTAACTCCATCTACGATTGCCAGCGGCTCATCGAAGAACAGCTCATCGACTACATCCGCACGGCCGTCGTGCACTCCGGAGGAATTACGCAGCTCCGGAAGATCGCGAACCTGGCGGAGATTTACCACGTCCGCACCGGCTGCCACGGCGCCACCGACTTGAGCCCCGTCTGCCTGGCCGCGGCGCTGCACTTCGATTTGAGCGTGCACAATTTCGGAATCCAGGAGTATATGCACCACAGCGCGGAGACCGACCTGGTGTTTCCGCACTCGTACTCGTTCGCCGACGGCATGTTGCACCCGGGCGACGCCCCGGGGCTGGGCGTGGATCTCAACGAAGAACTGGCAGCCCAGCATCCCTACCGGCGCGCCTATCTTCCCGTGAACCGGAAGCTTGACGGAACGATGCACAATTGGTGATAGCGGTCGAGGGGCCTCGAACCCGTTCGTGCACGCCGAGTGAAGGGCGGAATTCGCTGGTGGGCCTGGGTAGAGTTGAACTACCGACCTCACCCTTATCAGGGGTGCGCTCTAGCCACCTGAGCTACAGGCCCGCGGTTTCAGTGACGCGGCGGCCCCAGAGGGCGTCCGCCGCCGCGATGATTCAGTATAGGCAGACACACTGGGATAGTGCAAGGTCGGCCTCATTCGTGCTGGCTTCGGCGCGACGATCGCCCGAGGCCGTAGCATCACTTGACAGCCGTCCGCACCTCTCCTAGCATTGAGATGATTGCCGACGGCCTCCTGCCGTCCAAGGGTCCGACCGGACCTGCAAGGTATGTTTTCCCAAGGCGTCGAAGGGGTTTCCCGGCGGTCGATCGCTGCCGCATGAGGTCGCGAGTGAGAGTCTCAGTGCATTTCAAAGACGACACTTCGGTCGTGAGCCTGACCGGAAAGTTTGTGGCCGGCAGCGACGGTCCCTACCTCCGCCAAAAGGTGAAGGACCTCATCGAGGCCGGCACTCGCAAGCTGCTGTTCGACTTCGCCGACGTGCCCTACATCGACTCTACAGGCCTGGGCTTCCTGGTGGGCAGCCGCGAGGTGGCCGCTGAGGCGGGCGCGGTTATCGTGGTGAGTGGCATGAACCCCCACGTGCGGCGAATTCTTGAAGGGGTCAAGCTGACGCAGTTTTTCGAGTTGGTCGACGACGAGAGCACGGGACTGGCCCGCCTCGAGGAGTTGTTGAGGGCCCGGCAGAACGCCTCGGACGCCAGAGGCGCCGAGCCTGCCAAACCGCGAGCGCGAAAGCGTCCGGTGGGCTCGGCAGAATAGGCACGGGCGGTCCCTGATCTGCACCCTGGCGCGCAGGCTCGTTGCGCCAGGGCAGGCGCTGTCCGGATGACTTCCACCACCGTCGCCCTCGGCCTTCTCTGGTACGTTGCGTTCCTACTCTCCCTCGCCTGTCACGAAGGCGCGCACGCGCTCGCGGCCAAACTGGGCGGCGACCCAACCGCGTTCCTTGCCGGGAGCATGACCCTGAACCCGGTGCCCCATATCCGGCGCGAGCCGTTCGGGACCGTGGTGGTGCCCATTCTCTCTTACCTTGCCGCCGGGTGGATGATCGGCTGGGCGAGCGCACCCTACGATCCCGCCTGGCGGCGCCAGTACCCGCGGCGCGCGGCCTGGATGGCCCTGGCCGGTCCGGCCGCCAACCTTGCCTTGGCGTTGGCCGCAGCCCTAGCCATCCGGTCCGGCATGGCGCTTGGGACCTTCGTCTCGCCGGCTCAAGTGAGCTTCACCCACGTCACGACGGTACCGCCGGGCGGTTCGGCGATGGCGGGCGCTGCGGCAGACCTGCTCAGCATTCTATTTTCGTTGAACCTTTTGCTAGCCACCTTCAACCTGCTTCCGGTGCCGCCCCTCGACGGCAACGCCGCGATCGGGCTGCTGCTGCCCGAAGGCATCTCCCGGCGGCTCGCAGATGCCAGTCGCAACCGCACTCTGGCGCTGGTGGGGCTCCTCATCGCCTGGAAAGTGTTTGACCTCTTCTTCCGCCCGGTTTTCATCACGGCGCTGGGCTTGTTGTATCCGGGAGCGGGATATCAGTGACCTACTTGAGGAAGCCAACAGCCCGAGTAAGGATCGGCGGAGGCAGAAGCGTGGACACGCGAGGACTGTGAAAGTGCGCGCCGACTCTCCGCAAAGAGCATTCAGAGAGATCAAGCGTCGACGAATTCAGCCTGCACGTGCGCGGGCAGAACGCCGGAAGCAAAGCCACGATCGAGCAGCAACTGCACGGCCTCCCGGCCGCGCTCGCCGTAGTCGAGGGTCCAGTCGTTGACGTACATGGCGATGAAGCGATCGGCCGTTGAAACATCGAGCCCGCGTGAAAACTGCGTGGCATAGACCAGCGCTTCTTCGCGGTGGTCGAGCCCATACCGGATGCTCTCCGTCAGCAGCTTGCTTGCTTCGCGGATCACGGTGGGCCCGAGCGACCGACGAATCGCGTTGCCGCCGAGCGGCAGCGGCAACCCGGTCTTCTCCAGCCACCACTCGCCAAGATCGACTTGTTTGCTCAATCCTTCGAGGCTGTAGGTAAGCTGGCCTTCGTGAATCACCACCCCGGCGTCGGCGCCTCCTGACGCCACCCGCTCGATGATCTGATCGAAGGGCGTCACCAACGGCTCAATTCCGCTCTCGTACAGCAACAGAGCCAGGTACGCCGTGGTCATCTTCCCCGGCACCGCCACGCGCTTCCCGCGGAGGCCGTCCGGCCCGAGCGGCCCGTGCCCCACCACAATCGGCCCGTAGCCATCTCCGAAACTCGCCCCGGAGGGCAAAAGAATGTAGTTCTCAGCCAGATAAGCGTAGGCGTGAAACGAGACCGCGGTAACGTCGTAGACCGTGGATTGGGCCTTCTCGTTCAACGTCTGGATGTCTTCGAGGACGTGGTTGAACCGGATGGCCTCCGAGCGGATTTTACTGGTGGCCAACGCGTAAAACATGAAGGCGTCGTCAGCGTCGGGGCTATGGGCGAGGGTGAGTTCCAGCCCGCCCTCCGCGACGCGTGGGATTCGTGCAGTGGAAGATCTTTTCATATGCTTGAAGAAGTCGAAAAAAGAGTGCCGCACGTATGCTAGCACGCATCGTCAGGCGGCAACAGGTGTTGACCTGGTTAACTCGCGCTCTGTTCCGGGTGTGAAACCCCGGCACAGCCCGAAGACCTGCTGACCATAACGCCGAGTCGTCACGGGGTTTTACCCGGGCGAGCGCTCCGCGCAGACTTGCATCGACGATCCCCTGCCGTGCCGGCGGGCGATGCGCTCCCACGGACCGAGCAGGGGCTTCAGCAGGTAGTAGAGCACGCGGCCGCCCCTCGGCCCGTGACGCCGCGTCATCCGGGTGAGCAGGGTGTGTTTGAAAGCGTGATAATTCTGGGTGCCGAGCGAGTTTTCGACAACTCGCAGGCGAAACCCCGTGGCTTCCAGTACCCGCGTGAGAGTGGGCGGCGTGAAGTGGTGGAGATGGTAGGGTAACGATAGTTCGAACCAGTCTTCGCCGAAATGCTGTGCCAGGTAGCTCGAGAAGTTGGGCAGGCGCAAGAGTACGATCCCTCCCGGTCGCAGCGCACGATGAGCTGTCCGCAGCGCGGCGACGGGGTCCGGAAGGTGCTCAAGCGAATCCCAGAAGGTTACGACATCAAACTGACCGCCCGGAAGCCCCGCCTCGGTGAGTTCCGACCCGATCATCGAGCCCGCTCCCAGGTGGCGGACCGCCTGCTCGTAAGCCGCCGGCATCACTTCCAGCCCCGTGCGCTCCCAGCGCGCCGGGTCGAGCGCAAGCAGGAACAATCCCAGACCGCAGCCCACATCCAGAATTCGGCCTTCGCGTCGGAACCTTTCGAGGAACTCCGTGCGCGGCGCCTCGTTACGGCGGACCCAGTCGAGATTGTCTGGCTCGGCGCGGCCCCAGTATTCGGGCGAGTAGAACGCTTCGAGCTCCTTCCCGCTCAGGCGCGGCGAGGTCATCACCAGGCCGCAAGAGTTGCAGCGCAACAGGCTGAAGATTTGCGGCAGCTGCGGCGGCCGCGGCAACGCCACCTGGAGGACGGCGTCGCGCACCGGGCACCCGCACAGAACGCAAGTTTCTCCGCTCATGACGATCGCCGTGCCCTAACCCTGCCGCAGTTTTGATATCGTGGTACGGAGCGATTATAGGTTATGCGAGTGAGCTAAGGACGACGATTCACCTGGCAAGCGCCGGGTGAGTCCACGGGAGGTGTCGAGGTGAACGGCCGGGCCAAGCTGATCGATGCGGTGCACGCCCTCGCCGCACGTTCTCAAAGCGCCCGCGAGCTTATGGAGGGCGTGGTTCGGCTGCTCAAGGCGCAGCGGCCGCACTACACCTGGGTGGGCTTCTACCTGATGGATGGGCCTGACGAGCTCGTGGTGGGCCCGTACGCCGGCAAGCCCACGCCCCACACTCGCATTCCGCTGAATCAGGGCATCTGCGGGGCGGCTGCCTCGAGCGGTGAGAGCCTGATGATTGACGAGGTCAAATCCGATCCGCGCTATCTCGCCTGCAGCCTGGAGACGCGCTCGGAGATCGTGGTGCCGGTCAAACGCGAAGGAAAGGTCTTGGGTGAAATCGACATTGACAGCGATCAGCCCGCGGCTTTCACCGAATCGGACCAGCGGCTCCTTGAAGACATCGCGGAGATCGTGGCCGCCCGGCTGTGAGGGCGCCCTGGAGCTCGATTCGAGGCTTCTTATGAACGAGAAGAACAGCTTCCACATGACTCCCGACGAATTCCGCCGACACGGCAAGGCGGTGGTGGACTGGATCGCCGACTACTGCGAACGCGTCGAGTCGCTGCCCGTCGCCTCGCAGGCGAAGCCAGGGCAGATTCGCGAGTCGCTGCCCAAAAGTCCGCCCGCGCAAGGCGAGAACTTCCAGGCCATGCTGAAAGACGTCGACGACCTGATTCTTCCGGGCATCACCCACTGGCAGTCACCGAAATTCTTCGCCTACTTTCCCTGCAACAACTCGTTTCCCTCGATGCTGGGCGAGTTGCTCTCGGCGGGCATGGGCGTGCAGGGCATGCTCTGGGCCACGAGCCCGGCTTGCACCGAACTCGAGACGCACGTGCTCGACTGGTTGGTTGAAATGCTGGGACTGCCGGAAACTTTCCTCTCGAGCGGGGCCGGCGGGGGCGTGATTCAGGACACGGCCTCCAGCTCAACCCTATGCGCGCTGCTGGCGGGGCGCGAGCGCGCTACCCGCTACGCCAGCAACCAGCGCGGCTGCGACGGCCGATTGACCGCGTACACGTCATCGCAGGCCCACTCTTCCATCGAGAAAGCGGTTAAAATCGCCGGCCTCGGGCTCGAGAACCTGCGGCTGATCGAAGTCGATGACGGTTTCGCCATGCGTCCGGAGCCGCTGGCGGCACGGCTGGACGAAGACCGGCGGGCCGGGCGGACTCCTTGCTTCGTGTGCGCCACGGTGGGGACGACGTCTTCCAACGCGATCGATCCGGTGCGCGCCATCGGCGAAATCTGCCGCCGGCACGGCGTCTGGCTGCACGTGGACGCGGCCATGTCGGGCACGGCCGCCCTCTGTCCGGAGTTCCGCTCGATTCACGACGGGCTCGAATTCGCCGACAGCTACTGCTTCAATCCGCATAAGTGGATGTTCACCAACTTCGACTGCGACTGCTTCTACGTCGCCGACCGCCAGGCGTTGATCGACACCTTCAGCGTTCTTCCCGAGTACTTGCGCAACCGGGCGACGGAGTCGGGCGCGGTGATCGACTACCGCGACTGGCACATTCAACTCGGGCGCCGCTTCCGCGCCCTCAAGCTCTGGTTCGTGGTGCGCCACTACGGAGTGGAAGGCCTGCGCCATCACGTGCGCCGCCACGTGGAGTTGGCCCAACAGTTCGCGTCCTGGGTGCGCCAGGACGACCGGTTCGAGTTGGCCTCCCCGCCGCCTCTGAATCTGGTCTGCTTCCGCCACCGGGGCGGGGACGCCGTAAACCAGGCGCTGATGGATCGCCTCAACCGGAGCGGCGACCTTTACCTCACCCACACCCGGTTGCGCGACCGGCTGACCTTGAGGCTCAGCGTGGGCCAGTCGCATACCGAATTGCGCCATGTCGAGCGCGCCTGGGAGAGAATTCGCGAGGAGGCGGCCCGCCTGAATCATGGGGTCTGAGTCCACAAGGCGAACTCGCGGTTCCGGAGCGCAAGACTCAAGGCTCATCCCGGTGGCTGCGGGCATCCTCACGCGCGGCGAGCGCATTCTTATCTGTCAGCGGCATCACTCGGACCCATACGGCCTCGAGTGGGAATTTCCGGGAGGCAAGATTCGGGATGGAGAGAGTCCGGAGGCGGCCTTGAAGCGTGAGCTTAGGGAGGAACTGGCGATCGAGGCCGAGATTGGACTGGAAGTGTTCCGGCTGCGACACCGTTATCCCGACCGATACGTCGAAGTGGTTTTCTTTCGGGTGGACTCATTCCGCGGCGAGCCGTTGAACGGCGTCTTCGAGGGCATCGAATGGGCCCGGCGAGCCGACTTGCCCGGTTATGACTTTCTGGAGGCTGATCGCGAGTTGGTGGAACGGGTGGCTCGGGGGGAAATCATCTAGTGCCTGACAAGCCTGAATCCAGCAACACAGAATGCCCGCAACCGCCGACCGTCATTCCCGCGAAAGCGGGAATCCATCTTCGGGTAAGGGCAGCCCGCATCGCGGTGACCGCGGCCTTTCTGATGCTTTCCTCCGTCGTCGCCCCGGGCCAGGTGGAGACGGCCACCGCAGCCCCGCCGGAGCCCGTGTTCACCAGTGAAGGCCGGATCGAGGGACATCTGGCGCTGACCTATTCGCCCGCCGCGGCCTTTTCGCCCGACTCGAAGTACCTGGCTGTGATCGTCGACGAGAAGGTCGCGCTCAAGGACCTTCACGACGGCAGCATTGCCAGGGTATTGCGGCCCGCCATCCCCAAGCTCTCCGAACTGAGTATGGACTCCGCCAACTTCATCTCACCTACCCGACTTCTCATCCTGGCCCGGGGCCGCATTCACGTCAAAGGGGAGGCTGGCGAGGGAACGCCGCTGCTCGCCTTCCAGTGGTACGTCGATCAGGACAGCCTCTTCGGCAAGGTGGATGCCGTGGGCGTGGGGGGCGGCTATTCACCGATAGCGTATCTGCCCGGGCTCGGATACATCGGGATGTATAGGGAAGGCAAAATCACCCTTTGGAACCCGGCCAGCAACCGCAGCGCGCAATTTACCTTTCCGGAGCTCACGCACCGCCCGGGATTGTTCGCTTTTTCGCCGGACGGCCACTGGCTTTTGCTGGGACGCGTGGAGAGCAATTCCACTGCGGATCCCATGGTGGTCGACCTCGTGCAGAAGAAGTTCGCCGACGTTCTCCAGGGCCACAAGGCCAGCGTGCTGAGCGTGATGTTTTCGGGCGACGGCCGGCAGGTGGTGACCGCCTGCGAAGACGGCAAGGTGCGCATCTTCTCGGCGGGAGATTGGAAGTTGCTCCAGACCCTGAGCGGCCACTACGGGCCCGTGCATTGGGCCGACTTCTCGCCGGACGGCAAGCTGGTGGCGTCGGTGGGCGAAGACAAGACGCTCCGCCTCTGGTCGGCGGGCGACGGCCGCCTGCTGCAGACCCTCGAGGAGAGCCGTGAGCCACTTCTGACCGTGGCCTTCTCGCCCGACGGGAACTTTTTGGCAGCCTCGTCCGAAAAAGCCGTGCTGGTGTGGCAGCGGACCCGATAGTTCCAGCGACCCGGCCGACCCGAGAATTGACTCATTGAATCGATAATTCAATGAGTCAATTCCTCGATGAATTCACTCGCAGCGCAACGCGATGATGGGATCCACCTTCGTCGCCCGGCGCGCGGGAACGTACGTCGCGACCATCGCAATCGCCGCCAATGTCACCGAGACCGCCACAAACGTGAACGGATCTGCCGCGCGGACACCGTACAGCATGCCGGAGAGGAAGCGGGTGAGCGCGAGGGCGGCCAGCAACCCGGCCGCGATGCCAACGCCAGCCAGCACCATGCCCTGCCCGAGAATTTGGCGCACCACGTCACGCCCGCGCGCGCCCAGGGCCATGCGCACGCCGATTTCGTGGGTGCGCTGGGTCACGGAATAGGCGATTACACCGTAAATTCCCACCGCGGCGAGCAGCAGTGCCAGGGCAGCGAAGCTAGCCAGCATCAGCGTGCTGAATCGCGGGCCCGCAACCGAGCGGTTGACGAGCTGCTCCATGCTGGCAACGTCGAAGACGGGTAGATCGGGGTCAACGGCCTGCATGGCCCGCCGCGCCGCTGGAGCAACGCTTAGCGCATCCGATTCCCCGCGGACCACGAACGTGATGTCGCGCATCAGGAAAGCGATTGGCGACTGCGCGTAGGGAAGGTAGATGGCCGCCGGCGGAGACGTTTCCGCCAGAGCGAACTGCCTGACATCGCCCACTACGCCCACGATCGTGCACCACGAATCGGGCGAGAATCCCGGCTTCAGGCGGTTGCCAACGGCGTCTTGATGGGGCCAGTAGCGCCGCGCAAAGCTCTCGTTGACGATGACGACATGTTGCGACCCCTCGGAATCGCGCTCGCTGAAGAAGCGCCCCCTGACAAGCGGAATACCCATGGCGCGGAAGTAGTCGCCGCCCACCACCGCTTTCAGTGCCGAGGGTGCACCCGGCTGCGGAGCTGCCTGGCCTTCCACGGTGTAGTCGCCCATGATCATCATGTCCCCGAGGGGGAGACCGGAAACTGCCCCCGCCGAGCGCACGCCCGGCACGCTCGCCAGCCGCGCGACGGCCTGGCTCTCGAAGGCGACCATGCCGGCCGGTGTGCTGTAGCCGAACTCCGGCAGGCTCACGTTCAAAGTGAGCACGCCCTGCGGCCTGAATCCCGGATCGACCTTCGTGAGGTTCAGAAAGCTGCGGATCAGCAGCCCGGAACCCGCCAGCAGCACCAGCGCCAGGGCGATTTCGGCGGCTGCCAGAGCGTCGCGGAAGCGGCCGCGCGCCGCACCCGCTGCCAGGCCGCGGCCGCCTTCTTTCAAGGTGTCGTTCAGGTCCGGCCGGGACGCCTGAAGTGCCGGCGCGAGGCCGAAGAGAATACCGGTGAGCAGGGCGACCGCGAGGGTGAATCCGAGCACCCAAGGATCGATGCCGGCGGCCACGATGCGCGCCGTGACGCTGGGCGAGACGAGGCTGCGCGGCAGCAGGAAGGCGGCGGAAGCGAGGGCGCTGTGCCCGGCCTCCGCCAGGATCAGTCCGAGCGCGCCGCCGAGGGTCGCCATCATCGCGCTCTCGGTGAGCATCTGGCGCACGATGCGCATCCGGCCTGCGCCGAGCGCCGTTCGGACGGCGATTTCGCGCTGCCGGGTCGCAGCGCGGGCCAGCAGCAGATTGGCAACGTTGGCGCACGCGATGAGAAGCACCAGGCCCACCGCTCCGAGCAGCACGAGCAGCGAACTGCGGATGTCCGGCGCCACTTCGTCCACCAGGCGAACAAGGGTGAACCGTCGGTGGTCGTTCTGGTCAACCTGCTGGCGCCTCATGATCAAAGCGGCGTCGCTGCGAGCGCGGCTGAGAGTCATGCCGGGCTTGAGCCGGGCGACCAGTTGCAGGGACGCATTGTGACAGTTTCCGGCCAGGTTGACCGGAGTCCAAAAATCGGACTGATTGGGAAAGTCGAAGCCCACCGGCATTACACCGACCACGGTGAAGAAATTCCCGTCGAGCTTCACCGGCTTGCCCACCACCGCCGGGTCAGACGCGAAGCGGCTTCGCCACAGCGCATTGCTCAACAGCACCACGCGGTTGCGGTCCGGCTGTTCCTCTTGGGGTGAAAACCCGCGTCCGACAACCGGACTTACGCCGAGCAGCGGAAAGAGGCTGGCGCTCGCCTCTGCGCCGATCAACCGAACAGGTTCGCCGGCGCCGGTCAGGTTCGCCGTTTCCCCGCGAAACCCCGCCACCTGCCCGAGCGACGGGTTCTCGTTCCGCCACTCGGGATAATCCGGATCGCAGATGGTGCCCGGACCCGAGTAGCCCTCAGCGGTATCGGACACCCAAAGCGTCATAATGCCGCTCGCATCGCGAAACGGCAGCGGATGCAGTATCGCCGCGTTGACCACGCTGAAAATCAACGTGTTGGCGCCGATTCCAAGCGCCACCGTGACCACTGCGACGGCGGTGAATCCGGGGCTGCGGCGCAACTGGCGCAGGCTGTAGCGAAGGTCTTGCAAAAGCGTCTCTGCCCAATCCCATCCCCACATTCGGCGGCCCTCCTCGCGCAGTAGCAGAGTGTTTCCAAACTCCCGCAGCGCCGCATAACGCGCTTCGCCCGGCGCCAGACCGTCGTGGATATGCGCGCGGGCTTTGAGCTCCAGGTGATGACGCATCTCCTCGTCCAGGTCGCGATCGAATCTGCCGCGCCCCAGGAAGAAGATGAGTCGCCGCCAGACCTCAGCCAGCCATTGCATGGTTTCCGACCTCAGATCACCTCACGAAGCAAGCAAATCGCAGGCTCTGCAACGCCTTAATAGAATGAGTCAAGGCCCAGCGCCCAGTCGCCGTCACGCCGTCTGGATAACCCGCGAAATCGCCTGCATGACACGCTCGAACTCCGAGACTTCCACTCCAAGTTGTTTCCGGCCGGCGGGCGTGAGCTGGTAGTAGCGCGCGCGGCGATTGTTCTCAGACACTCGCCACTCGCCCACCAGCCATCCCTTCAGCATCATGCGCTGCAAGGCGGGATACAGCGAGCCTTCCTCGACCTGGAGGACGTCTCGCGAGAGCTGATGAATGCGCTGCGCGATTCCGTAGCCGTGGCGCGGCCCGGCCTCCAGAGTCTTCAGGACGAGCAGATCGAGCGTCCCCGGCGGAATATCGCTATGCGGTGCCGGCTTCGGTGTTCCCATAGATACTCTATCCATAGCCTGTCTACGTGAGATTACGTCTCGCACGGCCTGAAGTCAATCCATTTCTCGCTCGTCCTTACTCCTTTGCTCCTTGAGCGAGCGGCGGCCGCACGCACGAGGTGGCTGAAAAGCGCGCCAACGGGTTCGGATGATTCGAGGTGCTTGGGAAGGTCGAGGAGTGGGCGAACGAGACGTGCGCCAATCCGTGTTACCGCGGTAGACTCCAGCCCAGGCGGCAGCGCCTCAACTACTATACTTATAGTTTGGCGAGGGGTCTGGGGGCGGCCGCCAACGCTCGCTGAGCTCCTCCGGAGCGATAAATTGCCTTCGGATGGCCTTCAGACCTTTCAGAATACCCCCGTACAAGCGTGTCACGGCACCGCCCTGGCGTGTACACGCTTGGCACGGCCCGGGGGGCCAGCCTGGCCGCGCGCGACGCTCTAAAGGCCGCCTGGGGCAAATTCCGATCTCCTGCCGGACCCCCGCCGGCTGCTGTTTTCGACTCTGCGTGTGGATTCTTCCATTTGAGTTGGGGGCGCTGCCGGCACTGGACCGCCGGGGAGCAACCATGGTCAGAGTTGTTTGTAGTATCGTTCCGCGAACTCAAAGGCTGCGTCGGTTTCAATTCGAACATTTGCATTCTTCGGCTCGACTGCCTTCCCCTGCCCGATAGCGCTCATTCGAAGCCTGTACATCTCATGAAGCAGCGTTTTCTTGAACTCGTCCTCTGAGGAAAAGGCATGCGCCCCCAGAGTGAACCCGCTACCCGCGAAGTCGGTCATGGCCGAGATACTCGCCGGCACGTCAGGCTCGTACTGGATGTAGTACCGGCCTATCCTGACCTTGGCTTCCAGTCGATGAGAGAAAGCCTCGCGAATCTGCCTGATAAGCGGCGACCTGTACAGGGTTCTGACATCGTTAAGGATCGCGGCTTCATCGGATGCGGCACTCGATGGCGGCACGGCGACAGCTTAGCCCACTTACTCGAGCCCCTTCAAGACCGTTCTCACAGGCCTTGCTCACGGCATTTCTTGCGAGTTCGACACGCCTCTGCCTGGCGCAAGAATCGAAGCGCGGTGCGTCGTCATTCCTTCAGGTTCTTCACCGGCGCGAAGGCGGGGAACGATGGGCCAATGCCGTCGCCGCAGGCAAGATCAGCAAGCTCGAAGAAAATCGAATCCTGCAGGATCGATATTGCCCACAGCCTGTTCCGGAACGGAATGAGCGAGCGCAACGCCGGCGCCTCACTTGGGGCTCACGCAGTTCCGGTGGGCCGCGCCTCACGAGCGGCGGCATCGCGCCTCCACACCGTTGCCGGCGTAGCGGCACGTCACTTCCACGGCGCCCAGCGCGCCTAGCGTGGCCTCCAGTTGGCCGGCGGTCCGCAGGTGTTTGTGCCAGTCCGTCAGGCTGTCGTGGGTATCGAGCAGAGCCCACTCGCGCTGCAGCCCGTCCGGCAAGCCCGGAACGGAACGATAGAAGGTGGTGATCGGAGACACGCGGCAGAGCAGCGGCCAGCCCAGGCGGGAATTCTTCAGGCGCCGGTGAAGCGGAAGAAACGCATCCACCAGGCGCTCGGTGCAGCGCAATGCGGCCTGAGGGGGCAGGCGCCGCATGACAACCCTGAACAGCGGCTTTACCGACGCCCATCGCCCGGCCCCGTGCGTGTAATGATCGACCACCAGCCAGCCCCCCGGCTTCACCTGGCGGTACAGTTTTGCCAGGGTGGTCTCGGGACTCGGCGTGTGCTGGATCACTCCCAGGCAC
>DATJAQ010000155.1:0-3479 GCA_035516075.1 Terriglobia bacterium
AGGGCCCCACGCGCCTCATGATGCTGGTGGCGGCCGCAGTGCAAGCGGCCCCAGGTCTTTACCTGCAGTCGGTATCTCCGAAAGCAGACCGCCTGCTCTTCAGCGGCAGCTCGCGGTCCGTGACTTCCGTCGCCAGCCTGGTGGCTAAGCTCGAGAATACCCCGACCATCCACGATGTCGAGTTGCGCCAGTACTTTGAAGACGACGACAAAGACGGCCGATTGAATTTCAAGTTCGATCTCGATTTCGCTTACCAGCCCGCCGGCAGGGAAGTTCCGAAGCAGGTGATGGGGACGGCATCGGCCCCTCACCCGGCACCGGGGCCGGGAATCTAGCAAGCGTTAGCAAGGAGACGTAGCGTGGCCAAGAGCCTTCAAGATTATCCACATAGGGTGCAAGCGCCGATCTTCGCAGGGCTGGCGTTGGCAGTCGCCGGAATCGCGCTCTGGTACTGGCTTATGCCGCTCAACGAGCAGCGGACCGCGCTTGCGGCGCAGGTGACAACCCTGCACGCCCAGAACCTCGCCAACCGTGCAATCGAGCAGCAGCGGGTGGTCTACCAGCAACGAATCGCCGAACAGGAGACGAAGCTTCAGGCCCTTCGAGACCTCGTCCCCGACGCCCCTGACAGCGACGGCCTGGTTAACCTCGTGCACGCCGCCGAAAGCGCGTCGGGAGTTCACGTTCGGTCGCTCGCCGCCCTACCCCCGCTGATGGCGGAGGAATACGTCGAGTTGCCCTTCAAATTGCGGGCCGACGGCACTTATTTCGCGCTCGTCGATTTCTTCGACCGCCTGGGGCAGGCCGGGCGAATTACCAACGTGACCGGCCTCGCCTTGACTACGCCCACCCCGACGGGACACGGCGTCTATAAGATCGACGTCTCAGAAACGGTGGCGGTCGATTTCGTATTGTCCGCCTACTACAACCGGCCTCCCGGCGCGGTCCCGCAGGCGAAGAAAAAGTGAGGATCTTGTGATGCAATCATCCCGGCGTCGCCAGTTCGCCTCGTGCCGCCTGAGTTCCGGCCTGTTCGTGGCCCTGATGGCCATCCCAGGCGCACGCCTTTTCGGCCAGTCGGCAACGCCGGCAAGCCGCGCAGCCCGCAATGCAGTTCAGGCCGCGGCCGGTAATCCGGCGGCCGCGAGCACCGCCAAGCCGGCGGGCAAGACAGCGCTGCCGGACGCCGGCGCCAAGGCGCAGGGGGCAGCCAGTTCTCGCGAAGCTGCCGGAACCGGTGCTGGGGTTGCGAAGACCTCATCTGAGGGATTGCGAGACCCGTTCCGGTCCCCCGACGGGCTCGAGCGGTCCGGACCGGGTGCCAAAGTGTCGGCGCCGAAGCCGAGACCGCCCGGGATACGCGGTCTTCTGGTGAGCCAGCTTAGGCTGCAGGGCATCGTGCAGGAAGAGGCGAGCCGCACCATGATCGCGGTGGTGACGAATGCGACGAATCTTTCTTACTTCCTTCGCGAGAACGAACGCCTTTACGACGGCGTGGTGAACAAGATCACGCCCACCGCAGTTTACTTCCGGCAGGACGGGCCCGATCCGAGTGGCGGCGCCAAGTCCCGCGAAGTCGTGCTCCGGGTTGAGCAGGCTAATGGCAACTCGCAATGAAGACAGGTCGGAGGCCGGCGTTGGCTGCTTCTGCCGATGCTTTCCGGTTGTTCTAGGAGAGTCAAAATGAAAGTACTTCAACATCATCGACGGACCTTCACGCGGGTGGTGGTGGCGCTGATTTCGTTGGCCATAGCTCAGCGTTTCGGCCCCCTCAACCGGGGCCGGCTGCTGGCGGCGAGCGCGCCTGCGCAGGCTGCCGCGGCCAACTCGAAGGCCAGCGCACTGCCGCCCAGCTATACCGGCGAGCGGATTTCGCTCAATCTCAAGGACGTCGATCTCAAGGACTTTTTCAGGCTGATCCACGAGGTCAGCAAGCTGAACATCATTGTGGATCCGAGCGTCTCCGGCACTCTGACCCTCGTGCTCGACAACGTGCCCTGGGACCAGGCGCTCGACATCGTGCTCAAGAACAACAGCCTCGACAAAGTGCTCGAGGGCAACGTCCTGCGCATCGCCAAAATCCAAACACTCTCCGACGAAGCGGCCAACCAGGCGAAACTTGCCGAGGTCCAGACCGACGCGGCCCCGCTGGTCACCGTAGTTCGGTGCCTGCGCTACGCCAACGCCGGCGACACCCGGTTGAACAACGTTACGGTGGCTCAAACGGGAGGAGGCACGGGTGGAGGGGTCACGGCCGCCACCATGATTCAGGGCGTGGCAACCATCCTGAAGAGCATGGGCCCAACCATCTTGAGCGCAAGAGGAAGCATTACGGCGGATGCGCGCGACAACGCGGTGGTGATCACCGATATCGCCAGCCGGATCCCCATCATCGAAGGGGTGATTGACGAGCTGGACCGGAAGTCCAAGCAAGTTTCCATTGAGGCCAGGATCGTGCTGACCACCAATGATGTCATCCATCAATTGCAGTCGGCGCTGAGCTTGCAATTGCGCAACAAAAGCAACTCGGTAGCGACCAGCGGCCTGACCGGAACAGGGTCAACTTCCGCAACCGGCGCGCCTCCCAACATCGTTACGGGCTTCGGCGCTTTCACGATCTCGAATCTCGGGGGC
This sequence comes from Terriglobia bacterium, assembly GCA_035516075.1. Lineage (GTDB taxonomy): Bacteria > Acidobacteriota > Terriglobia > UBA7540 > UBA7540 > Gp13-AA77. The sequence continues at coordinate 2,635 of DATJAQ010000155.1, forward strand.
CTCTACGCGCTCAACGCCGCGCTGGCCGCCGCCGAAACCAAGAATCTGGCCAAGACGATCTCCGCCCCGACGATCGTCACCCAGAACAATGTGCCGGGACTTGTTCAGCAGGGAACCGAGCTGTTTATCCAGACGACGGTCAACAACACGGTGACCTCCGCTCCGGTCAACGCCTCTCTCGCCCTGGCCGTTACCCCGCAAATTACCGACGACGGTCATATATTTCTTAACATCCAGGTCCAGAACGATTCGCCCGGTCCGGTCGTGGCGGGTAATCCGGAGATCAATCTGCAGTCGGCGACCACCCAGGTGCTGGTGCCGGATGGCGGCGTCGTGGTGTTCGGAGGAATCAAGGTGAATTCGAACACAAACTCCGTCACGCAGATACCCGGCCTCGGGAGAATTCCCCTTTTCGGGAACCTGTTCAAGTCAACCCTTCGCGAGGACCAGGTGAACGAGCTGTTGTTTATCGTTTCACCCAAAATCCTGCCAACTTAACGCATGGTCTTGAAATGTTCTTATCAAAAGGCGCCACCGCAAGATTGGAATCTCCGCCGCTGCAAAGTGAAAGGTCCCTGTGGGAAGCGTGCAGAGCGGTGGCGTCAGCGAACCGGGCCGCTTGAAGGCCTGCGGTCCGGAACTTGACTCTTCGCGTCAAGTCTTGGGAGGCAATCGCGCGGGGCGGCCTTCAGAGCGCCGCTCGAAGCCGGCTGGCCACCCCACATACCCCCTGCCCGATCTGCAACACTCTTCCGAACCACTGTTACACGCTTCTCCGGGGCTGTCCCCAAGGGCCACCGGCGGCGCTCTTTTCGCCGCACCGGGAATCGCCCTGGGCGGCCTCT
>DATJAQ010000156.1:0-3418 GCA_035516075.1 Terriglobia bacterium
GAGCGTTTCCAGCGCGAGCTTGCCGCTGAGAGCGTCAACCAGGGCTTGTTCAAAGCGGGGGATTTCCGGTGGGTTAAGCTCCAAGGTCCGGTGGACATCGTCAAAGGCAAAGCCGTCCAGCACGACACCCTGCGCGTTGGAGAACGCTTCGGCCTTTACGATGCTCATACCCCACGAAGCGAGTACTCCGGTGACGGTGGCGAAGAGCAACGGTCGGTCGCGGGTAATCAAAGTGAGCTGCCACCACGATGCTCCGCGCTCCAGGCGAACCTGCGCCGGCGCCCGATCCAGGCTCTGGGCCATGGCGAGATGCTCGAGGATTTCCCCCGGCGCGTGCACCGCCAGATAACGCTCCGGGAATCCGGCCAGAAAAGCGTGCAGGTCCGAGGGTTTCTCGGCAGGCCGGGCCGTGGGCAAGGCCACGTCGAGGCCGAGCGTTGCGTCGTCGGCGAGCGCGAGGCGATCGTCGTCGAGGCTGCGCGCCAGGCGGTTGTCGGTGGAAACGTAAAGCTGCCACAGGGCGTCAGCTTTCCACGGTGTGAGCGCCTCCGGGTTGACGGACTTGATGTCTGCATAGGTCAACAGGGTGAGCATCTTCAGCCGCTCGGAGCTGCCCACCTTGCGGGCGAACTCACGGATGGTGGCGGGGTCAAGAATATCGCGGCGCAGCAGGGTGGACGACATGTCGAGGTGGTGGGCAATGAGGAAGAGAATCGTCCGGTCCTCTTCCGGCGAGGTCCCGATCCGCGCCAGCGCTCGCTCAGCAGCTGTCAGGCTGCCCTGCACGTGATCGGGGTGGCCCGAACCCTTGCCGAGGTCGTGCAACAGCAGGGCTAGAAACAGCAGTTCGGGGTGCTCGATCTCCCCGAGCAAGGATCCGAAACGCCGCGTGACCTCGCCCAGCGCGGGCTCACGCGCTTCGGAGGCGCGTCCCGCGCCGGGTTTGGGCTTAGGAAGTGCGTGAAGGACTTGAATGGTGTTAAAGGTGTGCTCGTCCACCGTGTAACGATGGTAGAAGTCGCGTGTCACCAGCGCATCAATGGCCTGAAACTCGGGGATAAGAGCCGCCAGCATCCCGAGGCGGTGCATGGCCCTAAGGGCCTGGCCGGCGTGAGGCAAGACGAGAATCTCTTGCAGACTGAGCCCTGCCTCCGGCATCTCCTCCAGGCGCTGGGCAAGCTCGGGGAGCGCGTGCGCCACGGCACGCTCGGCCTCATCGCTCGGTTCGAGGCCGTGGCGGGCCACCATTTCGAACATCCGCAGCAAGAGCTCCGGGTCCGCGCCCGCCTGAGCGGGCTCGCGCAGGAAAATCCGGCCGCCGATCACCGAGAAGTCGGCGTTGGAGAGCCGTGACCGCCAGTCCTCGAAGACGGCATAGAGCGAGCGGCGGGGCCGCGTGCTCTCGTCCCTCAAGCGCGCCACCAGCGACTCCACCGCCCGGGCGTGCCGGAAATAGCCCCGCATCCATTCGGCGGCAGGCCGAGGGCCACCGTCGGGCATGCCGATCCCCAGCCGAGCAGCTTGGTCTTGCATTTCGTAAGTGAGCTGATTGTCGTCGCGCCCGCGGTGGAAGTGCAGCAGCGAGCGCGCCGAGGTGAGGAATTTGAAGGCCGCCGAGACCGCAGGCGTAAACGCCTGGGACCAGAGCTCTACGGGCGCCTCCCGCTCGCCCCGCTCATCCAGGCCCGCGATGACGGCCAGCCAGCGCGCCACGTGATAATCGCGGAGCCCGCCCGGCGCGTCCTTGAGGTTGGGCTCGAGGTGAAAGATCGTGTCCCCGTACTTCCGGTGCCGCTGGCGGGTGAGCTCGTCGAGGTTTGCTACCAGGCTCTCCCGTTCCCGGGCGATCATGCCGGGGATGGTGCGCTGGCGCAGGGTGCTAAATAGCTGGGGGTCGCCGGCGAGGTAGCGGGCGTCGAGGAGTGCGATGGCGAACTCAGGGTTCGTGGCGACGACGCTCCGGCACTCACTGAGGGTGCGCAAGCCGCCGCTCGACCGCAGGCCCAGGTCCCAGAGGGTGCGCAGCACCGCGGCGGTGGACTCGCGGTGGGCCGATTCTGCCGCGGAGTCGGCGCAAATCCAAACCACATCGATGTCCGAACTCGGGTGAAGCTCCGAACGGCCGTATCCGCCTACGGCAACCAGACACAGACCCCGTGGTGCGCCGCCTTCCGGGGAGATCGCGTGCGTGAAAAGCCCGCCCAGCACTCGGTCCACCAACGCTGAACGCCGGCGCAGGACTGCGCTGCCGTCGTGGTCCAGCTCGAACTGTTGCCGGATGCTGAGGGCGCCGCTTAAGTAGGTCGGCGAGAGCGTGGAGAGGATGACAGGCTCGTTCATGGGCGCCGGGCCCGGTGGCTTCCCGCGGGGTGGCCCTGCGCTCGGGCAGCCGGGCGCGAGCCGGAAGGCTCAGATGGCATTTTCGCCACGGTCAAGGTTGCGGATGCGGATGACTTCTTCGACGCTCGAGATGAAGATCTTACCGTCGCCGATTTTCCCCGTTTTGGCAGATCGCAGGATGGCATCGATGGCGGGTTCGACTTGGGCGTCCAGGAGCACAATCTCGAACTTCACCTTGGGCAGCAAATCCACCGTGTATTCGTTGCCGCGATAGACCTCAGTGTGGCCCTTCTGGCGGCCGTGGCCGCGCACCTCGGAGATTGTCATACCACCGATGCCGATTTCAACCAGCGCCTCCTTGACGGCCTCAACACGCGACGGCTGGACGACGGCTTCAATCTTCTTCATGGTAAACCTCGGCACACGTTTCGCGACCGTATCGCAGCCGCGCGGCCCGACGGCGCTCACTCAGCAGGCGCAACTGCTCGGGCGGATCTCACGTCTCAAAGTTATATCCTTCCTCGCCGTGCTGGGAAAGATCCAAACCCTCCACCTCGTCCGGCTCGGAGACGCGAAGTCCGATGAGCGCATCGACGACTTTCAGAATGACCAAAGTACCCACAATCGCGATTCCCCACGCGATCGCGGTTGCGATCAGTTGATTCATTACCTGGCCGGCGTGGCCGTCAATCAGGCCGACCGGCAAAGCGTTGCCCTGGGCGTTCTTGAATACGGGATTGATGGCCCTGGCAGCAAAGACGCCCGTCAGGAGTGCCCCGAGGGTGCCCCCGACGCCGTGCACTCCAAAGGCGTCCAACGAGTCATCGTAGCCGAACCTGCCCTTCACTTTGGCCACCATGAAGTAGCATGCGATGCCCGCCGCAAGGCCGATCAGCAGCGCGGGCATGGGGCCGACGAACCCGGAGGCCGGTGTGATGGCGACCAAGCCTGCCACGGAGCCTGACACGGCCCCGAGCACGCTCGGCTTGCCGTTGCGCACCCATTCGGCACCCGCCCAACCCAGCGCCGCCGCGGCAGCGGCGAAATGGGTGGCCACGAACGCGCTGGTGGCAAGGCT
>DATJAQ010000157.1:0-6369 GCA_035516075.1 Terriglobia bacterium
GACTTATCTGAAGGGCATCCTCGCCTACACCGACGAGGAAGTCGCGTCGTCGGACTTCATCCACGACAAGAACTCGTCGATCTTCGACGCCGGCAGCTCGATCGAGCTGAACAAGCGGTTCTTCAAGCTCGTGAGCTGGTATGACAACGAGTGGGGCTACAGCAACCGCTGCGTGGACCTGCTCAAGAAGATCGCCGCGAAGCTCTAGCGCGGCGCGTCCCGCCGCGCCCGGTGGCGAGGAGCGAGCAGCCAGTAGCGAGCATCTGCACCGCTGCGCTCCGGTTCGCTCCTCGCTTCCCTTTTTTGGCGGCTCCTGCTCCGGATTCTACTCGCTACTCACTACCCGCTACTCGCTACTGCCTCCAGCCATGCCGAATTACAAAACCATCCGCGACATCGACGTCACCGGCAAACGCGTCCTCATGCGCGTGGACTTCAACATCCCGCAGGACAAGGTCACCGGCGCCATCACCAACCCGCAGCGCATCGTCGCCGCCCTGCCCACCATCAAGTACGCGCTCGAGCACGGCGCCGCGGTGGTCCTCATGTCCCACCTTGGCCGCCCCGACGGCAAGGTCATCGAGAAATTCAGCCTCAAGCCGGTGGCCGCCAAGCTGCAGGAGCTGCTCGGCCGCCCGGTGAAGTTCCTGTCCGATTGCGTCGGGCCGGAAGTGGAAAAGGCCTGCGCCGCTGGCACGCTCAAGCCGGGCGCGGTGGTGCTGCTGGAGAACCTCCGCTTCCACATCGAGGAGGAGGGCAAGATCAAGAACGAGGACGGCACCTCGCTGAAGGCTGATCCGAAGAGGGTCGACACCTTCCGCGCCAGCCTCTCGAAGCTGGGCGACGTCTTCGTCAACGATGCCTTCGGCACCGCCCACCGGGGGCACTCGTCGATGGTCGGCGTGAAGCTGTCGCAGAAGGTGGCCGGCTTCCTGATGGAGGCCGAGCTCAAGGCGTTCACCGCCGTGCTCGAGTCGCCCCGCCGGCCGCTGCTCGCCATCCTCGGCGGCGCGAAGATCGCGGACAAGATTCCGCTGATCAACAACCTCCTCGACAAGGCCGACGAGCTCATCGTCGGCGGCGGCATGGCCTTCACCTTCAAGAAGGTCCTCGCCGGCATGGAGATCGGTGACAGCCTCTTCGACCCCGAGGGGGCCAAGATCGTCGCCGAGCTCGCCGCCAAGGCGCAGGCGCGCGGCGTGAAGCTGCACTTCCCGGTCGACTTCGTCTGCGCCAATCGGTTCGCCGAGGACGCCGAGACGCGGCCGGCCGACGACGCCTCCGGCATTCCGGCCGGTTGGATGGGTCTGGACGCCGGGCCGAAATCGATCGCGCTCTACGCGGCCGTGATCGCCCGGGCCCAGACGATCGTCTGGAATGGCCCGCCGGGCGTGTTCGAGTTCGCCAAGTTCGCGACCTCCTCCAAGGCCATGGCCGAGGCCATCGCCGCGGCCACCGCCCGCGGCGCCACCACGGTCGTCGGCGGCGGCGACACCGCCACGGCGGCCAAGAAGTTCAAGGTCGTGGACAAGGTCACGCACTGCTCCACCGGGGGCGGCGCCAGCCTCGAGTTCCTCGAGGGCAAGGTCCTGCCCGGCGTGGCCGCGCTCGATCCGGCGTGAGCGGCAGGGTTCGGCTGGTGGGTCCAAAGCCTCACGGCTTTGGCTACGCGCTCGGCGGCTTGGCTGTCGTAGCCAAACGCGTGAGCGTTGGGGCCAGCTCGTCCAGAATTCTCACCCGAGTCTCACTTGACCCCGCGAAGCGGGCTTGCCCGCGGCCGGGAAAAGGTTGAGCTTGGCTTTTTCGCGCGCGCGCCCGTCCGCCGCCGCCCACCGATCGCACCACCTGATTTACCGATGACCTCCTCCAATCCCTCCGTCCCGCCCATGGCGATCCGCAAGAAGCTCATGGCGGGCAACTGGAAGATGAACAAGACCTCCGCCGACGCGGTGCCGCTGGTGAAGGAGATCATCGCCGGGGTGGGGAAGGACCAGCGCGTCGAGGTGGTCGTGTGCCCGCCGTTCACCGCGCTGGAGAGCGTGGCCCGGGTGCTCGAGGGCTCGCCGGTCAAGCTGGGCGCGCAGAACATGCACCCCGAGCCCAGCGGGGCCTACACCGGCGAGGTCTCGGCCGCGATGCTCCGCGCCCTGTTTGCCAGCTACGTCATCCTCGGCCACAGCGAGCGCCGGACCTATTTCAAGGAGAGCGACGCCTTCATCAACCAGAAGATGCTCGCCGCGCTCAAGAGCCAGCTCAAGCCCATCCTCTGCGTCGGCGAAACCCTGCAGGAGCGGGAGGCGGGCTCGACCCTCCAGGTCCTGCAGACCCAGGTCGAGGGCTGCCTCCAGAAGGTGACCAAGGAGCAGGTCACCAGCGTGGTCATCGCCTACGAGCCGGTGTGGGCCATCGGCACGGGCAAGGTGGCGACGACCGAGCAGGCGCAGGTGGCGCACGCCTTCATCCGCGGCCTGCTGGCGAAGCTTTTTGGCGACGCGGCGGCCCAGCGGGTGCGCATCCTTTACGGCGGCTCGATGAAGCCGGCCAACGCGCCGGACCTGCTGGTGCAACCGGACATCGACGGCGGTCTGATCGGCGGCGCCTCCTTGGAGGCGCGCTCCTTCATCGAGCTGGTCAAGGCCGCCGCGGCGGTGAAGTAGGCGGATGGGTTGTCGCCGGAGGGGTGAATCCCCAGGAACCAATATGAAATCTCTTGTTTTTGCCGTCATCATTCTGGCCATCGCCGAATCGGGCTGCACCTCGACCGGGACCCTCGCGGTGGCGGCCGCCAGCGCCGGGGCGCCCCAGGAGAAACTGGTGGGGCCGGCGCTGCGCTCGCGGGTGCAGGACGGCATCGCGGTCCAGGTGCTCACGCCCCGGTTTTCGAACGAGACGGACTCCCTGCCGGGCGTGTTCGTCGAGGTGGCGAACCGCGGCGACGCCCCGGTGGATTTTTCGGCCGCCAACCTCGCGGTGTACAGCGGGGAAGCGCCGGTGCGGATCTACACCGCCGACGAGCTGGCGAAGCGGATCGACGACGATTTTGCCCGGGCGACGGCCGCGGGCGGCGCGAAGCCGAAGGCCTGGAAAATGCCGGCCTTCCTGCACGAACTGCTGACCCGCTCGGTCCCGGGCAAGAACGCCGGCGTCGCCCCGGCGGCCACGGTCGGGAACGCCTCCGGGGAGGCGGAGCAGGCAGGGGAGGACTTCCGCGCCGTGCGGGACCGCCAGCTGCGCGGTCTGCGGAATCTGCTCACCCCCAGCACGCTGGCTCCCGGCGGACGGACCGGCGGGGTGGTCGAGCTGCACGCCGAGGACCTCCGCAACGGCCGGCCGCTGCGGCTGGTTGTGACGCTCGGCGGTGAAACCCAGGAGTTTCGATTCGACGTCCGCCAGAAAGGCCGGCTCGCGCTCTGGTAGGCGACGCCGAAGGTTGATTGGGCGCGGCAGCGGCGCTTCACGATCGCACGCCTTGCGAGGTCTGGAGCAAGGAAGACCGGCACGAAAACAGCGACGGACATCGAATAACTCAAACAGGTGCGGGTGTCGGTGCCAGGAGGAAGCTTCCATGGATAGCGGACAGAAGGTGGAACGGTCGCCTTATTTCTGGGCGCTAGTCGCGACTCTCTACACTGTGGGCGGGCTGATTGGCGCGGTGACTTCAGTTTTCTGGTTTATGGCGGGCAGCTGGATATTCGGGACCCTCCAGAGCCTACTGAGTTTGGGAGTGCTCTGGGGTACGAAATCTTTTTGGCGAGCTTTTGCCGTGCTAAGGAAAGCCCACAAGGAGTTTTACGGGGATGCCAGCGGACCTCCGTCGAAAAACTCTAACAGGCGCGGGCTCCGTCCTGCGTCGTTAAGCCATGAAAAACGGCCGTTCAATTCGCGCTAGTCTTGGAATTGTCGGAATGGCTGTGGGTGTTGTCGTATTGGGACATCCATCAGGGCAAACTGATCGGGCCCTCGGCTGCATCGTGCTGGGCGCGGGGGTGCTGTGCTTGGCTTGGGCCATGTGGAGGCGAAAATGAGATCTCAAGGGCATGAATCGGTGCGCGCGCTTAGGTCATGAAAAAAGAAAGACGTTTCGGAATCTTGGGGTGGTCGTTGTTTAGTGCGGTGGCTTTGGGGCTCTTTTGTTTCAGGACGGCAAAGGAGGGGCTGAGTTGGTGGCCGGTTTTAACGAGTGGCCTCTTGATAGCCGTTGGACTGCTTGGGGCTGCAAATGTCGCGAGGAGGAAGGAATGACACACCAAGAACACAACTTCCGGCCTTCACGCGCGATCTGCTGGCGCTGCCGGTCATCGACAGCGGCCTGATCGGCGGCGCGGCCCACCGCGCCCGATAGCGAGCGGGAGGTTCCCCGGTCTTGGGAGCGGGGAAGGCGGCACGAGGGAAACACGTGCTCCACTTGAAACTGAGCGCAAAATAGCCGCCGGCAGACCGCCCGGGCGGTTGAAAAGAGGGCAGCGGGAAGCCGCGCTTACTGCGGGTAGGTGACCGTGCGGGCGCCGGCAATGCCGGTGACGGTAATCGCAATCCCCTGCGTGAAGGCGGTGGGATAGCTTTCGTTCGCCACCGTGTTCAGCGCCTTCACATAGTTCGAGGATCCAACCAGAGACGTGATCTGAACCGCCCAGACGCCCTTTTCCAGGTAGTACTGATCGGCGGCCGCGCCGAGCTGGCGGATGTTATTCAGCACCGACTTGTCCTGCGAGTTGCTCCTCACCTTCTCAAACGCCGGGATGGCCATCGCGGCGAGCAGGCCGATGATGACGACGACCACCATGATCTCAACGAGGGTGAATGACCCGCGGGAGCGTCTCGATTTCGCCATGCGACGCGGGGAGGATACGCAGTCGGGTGGGACAGGTCGAGACATGAAGGGCACGCCGGGGGTGACAGCGGGGCGCGGCTAGGGGCAGGGACCCCAGTCTCGGCCGTGGACGTAGGGTGACGAGGAGTGTCCGCTCGACCCCGGGGTAATGTCCTCTTTCGCCGCTTCGACAGGATCGGGGCCGCGGCGGACACCACTGCCGGCGGGCACAGCCCCGTTTCCCCCATCTCTCGGGGTGGCGGTACCGGAACGCGATTCACCAAAGTCTCTTGTCGGCAAAGGCCTTCCCCGAGTGCGACTTAAGGTAGTGTTCGAAGTCCAAAGCCCGCTGTTTCTCGCGAAAGGCCAAATAGCCTTTCAGGTGCCACGGGCGAAATTTGCTGGTGTGCGGACTGCCTCCGGCGTTGTGCACCGCGAGACGGGCCTTCAGATCGGTGCTGAAGCCAACGTAACGCTGCTCGGGCCAGCGATCACTCTGGAGTAGATAAACGTAAAACATGGGAAGCCTGCCCGTCTGCGTCCCGCCGGGGCGGGACTACGCCGGGCACCATGCTTCGCCCAAGGTCGCCGTTTCCGCGACGGGGTGTTTTGTCATTCTCACCTGGCGTGCCATGCGAAGCCCGCGAGGGCGAAGCATGGTGGTGGAGGATGGATTCGAACCCGGAGGCAACGGGTCGTAAGTCCATAGATGGTCAAGGGGGTTGCGAAAGCGGGGAGACGGAGCGCACACACGGAAGCGCACATGAAATGGTCCGGCTCTGTCACGAGCTGGCGCAGGTAGTCGCGCTTTGGCCATTGGTAAGCGCGGAAACACGTAAAGCCATCCTCACGCTGCTGCGGGCAGCGCACGGGGGTGGCCATGAGCCCGGAGCTTGAGGCTCGGAGGGGCAGGGAGGAGGCCGGACGGGCCGCCGGAGGCGCCGCCGGCGGCGGCGCGCCGGCGCCCGCCGGCCTTCCTTGTCTACAAGTCACAACTGCACCGGAAGAGCTGGAGGCACTTCAGAAAAAGCTGGCGACTTTGCCCGGTTCGGCGCGTCGATCAGCCTACGCGTTCCAGCAGGACGTTATCGCGATGATAGACCAGTGGGGAGTGGATAACGTCCTATTCGTCACGCTGACGTTCGGAGGCGGGAAGCGCGGGCCGACGGTGAAGCAGGCAGAAAAGGCATTTCATTCCTTTCTCACGCACGGTTTGGGTGCGCGTTTCCTGGGTGGGGTCAAAATCCTTGAACGGGGAGACAAGAACGGGCGGGTGCATTTTCACCTGTTGGTCAATGCGGGCGAGGACGTGCGGACAGGGACGGACTTCGCGGCACTCGAGCGGGGCGACTATTCGACAGTGAGCGCAGCATGTCGTCGGGCCTACGCTTGGTTTCGCGCCAACGCGGTGAAGTACGGGTTCGGGCGGATCGTGAATTGTCTGCCGATTAAGAGCACGGCAGAGGGGGCAGCGCGGTACGTCTCCAAGTACATTTCAAAGCACTTCGGGCGGCGCCGAGCAGAGGACAAGGGCGCGCGTCTGCGGGCATATTGGGGCT
>DATJAQ010000158.1:0-14514 GCA_035516075.1 Terriglobia bacterium
TCCTCAATTCGGCCTCGCCAGAGGCTGCGCTGGCAACGGACGACGCCATTTCATTGCGGGAACCGGGCCCACAATTCTAGATTCAGAGCATGTTGCTGATTCTAAGTCACATTCCAGCTTCGATCTGCTCTCTTTTTTGCAGTCATCGGCCGCCGCCAAGGCTCTTGGCTCCCGGCTCGTCCCAGAATCCCGAACCGGGGCCAATTCCTTGTCAGGCAGAGGACCCTCAGGGTCCAAGTTATTGATTATAAAGGACATTCCAGCTTTGCTCCAGCACCTTGGATCCCGCTGCCCTCGAATGTGGGCGTCCGAGTTCCGGCCAGCAGCCGACGGACGACCTATCGTGGGCATTTGTCCGTAATCGCCGTACTTCTTCACAGCCAATCCTTGACGCCTGCCCATTCCTTACCGACTCTCCGGTTTTCAGCCCCTTTACAGTTGCAACTTATTGAAAACAAGCGGGGTAACCACAATGGCTTCGGCTCGTCGATTTTCGGGATAAACTATTGGTATGAAAAGGGTTAACCCTATTGGCTTTGGCTGGCTTCGCTCCTTGAACTTGGCGCTGATTACGGCCTTCGGGCCCGAGCGAAAGGGCGGACTGCGGCACATTAAACACGGTAGTATTGACTGTATATTACTTTGTGGCAGATGTCCAGCGAAAAGCTCGGCCGGTCGTGGCAGTGGCTGCCACAGTCACCCGGAGCGGTCCAGGAGCGGGAAGTGCCTTGCTGGCCTTTTCCACCACTCGCCCGCTCCCTTCTGCGGTATTCGCACTTGGGTGGCCGCGAGGATCGGTACCAACAGCGGGACAAGCAAAAACAGTGACTGCCGGCGATATTTGGACATGGCCCGTCGTCTCTCAGTCAGTTCATCGCCTAATTCTGCCTGGGCGCTCGATTGGCTGCCGATTGCAACTGCATAGGCCAACATGGGGACGTAGTTGATGCCCAGACAGATCAGGTACGCGCCCAGCACAACCTGCAAGAATGTGCTGCCCCGAACCAGAACGAAAAGACCGAGCGCGATCGAGAAGAACACCCCAACGGCATATTCGGCGAATATCAGCTTGTAGCCCAAAAAGACGATATCGATGGCGGCGAGTTTTCGAAAGCCGGTCGCGGCGCGCGCAGCATTCACAGGCATCGGCATGATGGCAGTAACCCCGACTCTCAGCGGCAGAACCTGAAGTGGCTTACCCTCATCTACGAGAGCGCCCCGTCGCAGGCCGGCCAGGCCTTTCTTGGCATTTGGAATGTCACTCGACTCGCTTCCCCGGCACGTCGGCGCCGTTCTGGCGCAGCGTCAAACTGGTGGCACGGCCGCTGGCGTCGGTCTCGAACGTAATCTGCGCATCGACGACTTTGTAGAAGAATTCCCGCTCGCTCTTCGGAAAAATGGGGAACTTGGGCTGCGCGGTAGCCTCCGCGAAAAGCTGGCTTCCGTCGCGCGTGACCGTAATGACAAAGTTCGGCGCCAGTTGGTATTGCCCGACGTACCTGTCAAGAGTTTTCGGATCGACGGTAATCTCTTTCGGAGCGCCGACGGCGGGCGCAGTTTCGCCTTCGACCCGCTTCCCCACCGTGTCGGCGCCGTTCTGGTGCAGCGTCAGGCTGATGGCGCGGCCGCTGCCGTCGGTCTCAAACGTAATCTGGGCGTCGACGACCTTGAGGAAAAACGCGCACGGACCCTCGGGAAAAACCTGAAACTTGGGCTGCCCGGTGGCCTGGGCAAAGAACTGGTCGCCTTCGCGCGTGACCGTGATGACGAAGTTCGGCGCCAGTTGATATTGACCCACGTAATCGTCGAAGGTCTTCGGATCGATACTGATTTCCTTGTGCTCTTTGGGGGCCGCCATTAAGGGCGCGCGCGCGTCGAGCAGGTGCATGCCAATGTCGTCCACGCCCCCGGCCGTGAACGTGTTCGAAAGCACCACCACGCCCACGCGCGTCTTCGGGTTGAAGCCCACGAAGGACCGGTAGCCGTAGGTGCCGCCGTTATGCCAGACGATCTCGTCCGCCGAGGGCTTGCTGATGATCCAGGCGAGGCCGATTTCGCCCAGCGGGGCGGCGGGCCGGCGCACGGACAGCATGGAGGCCATGGCGGGGGCCAGCGGCGTCCTGGTGTAGCTCAGGAAAGCCGCGAGGAAGGTGAGCAGGTCGTTGGCGCTCGAGCGCAGCGCGCCGGCGCCAGCAAGCGCCTGGAAATCCCAGTTGGGAACCGGCTTCAGCTCCGCGTTGTGCCCCACGGCAAAGCGCTTCTTTTCGTCCGGCGAGAGCGTGATGCCGGTGCTCGCCATGCCGAGCGGGCCCGTGATGCGCGACCTCACCAGCGCTTCGTAGTCCATGCCGGCGCGGAGGGCGAGCAACTGTCCCAGCAAGCCGCCGCTCAGGTTGGAGTATTCAAATTGCGAGCCGGGGTCGCGCGTGAGCTGATGGGTGGAGAGGAAATCGTAGAGGTCCTGAGCGGTGTAGTCCGCATAAGGATTTTGCGGATCTTTCGGATGCATGTTAGTGGGCAGGCGCGGCAGGCCCGAGGTGTGGGTGGCGAGGTCGATCAGGGTGATCGGATGCCCGTCATGTTCCGGCGCCTTAACGCCCTGCGGCAGATACTTTGAGATGGGATCGTTCAACGCCACTTCGCCGCGCTCGACCCCGCCGGCCAGCAGCAGCGAGGTGAAGACCTTGGTGACGGAGCCGATCTCGAAAATCGTGTCGCCGTTGAGCGGCCGCGAATCGCCCTGGTTGAGGCTGCCGTAGGCCACTATCCTGCGCCCGGCGGGATCGATAACCCCCACCACAATCCCGACACCCTGGTGGAAGGCGTCGATGCGCTGGACGAGGATGTTGCGAATCTCGGAATCCGGCGGCACTGCGGAGGCGGACTGCGCCGAGGCGCCGGGGGCGATAACAGCTACGGCGAACATCCACAAGAGAATACTTCGAAACATTCTCGGCCTCCATGCTATCAGTTAGCGTTCGGTAATCAGTGCGTTCAGCTCGTCGATCCGGCGTTGAAGCCGGCGCGCGCCGCGTTCGTTGAGTTTCGCAATGAAGACGAAAGTGAGCGCCGCCAGCGCGGAGTACGCCCCCAGAAACCAGCCGTAGTGGCGCATATGCCCGGGATTCGTGCGCGAGAATGCAACGATCAGGACAATCATGCCCGGAACGAGCGGGCCGAGATACCAGCGCCAGACATGCTGAACCAGGTCGCGCTGCCGTTCCAGCTCGCGCCGGAAAAACTCGACGCCACTCGCGAGGCCCATCTCTCCTGGCAGACCTCGCGAGGAGCCCTTCCGGTAGAGGTGCCAAACCAGGTAAAGCAATCCGGCGATCGCCAGGCCAAAACCAACCCGCGACAGCGCGTCGGGCGTGCGCCAGAACTCGTAGCCGAAGAAGATCACCACCACGAGGGCCGCCACGTACTCGCGCGCGTTGCGCCAGTAAATCTTTCTTTCGAACTTCCCCGCCCGGCGGCGGATTTCATCGACTGACATACGGATACCCTCCGCTGGCTGGTTCTGCCAGACGCTCTGCAAATCCCGGTTGGGGAGAGATTCATTCGTCATCGCGGCCTCCCTCCTGAAAACGGCGCGCCAGAATGCTTTTGATCCGGTGGATCTTGGTGGCCACGTTGCCGGGTGAAATCCCGGTAATTTCTCCAATCGACGCCGCATCCAGGCCTTCGAGGTATGAAAGGATCACCTGCCGGTCGAGCGGCTTCAGGCGCTCGATCAGCTCCAAGAGCCGCTCCAAGGCATGGCGCCGGCCGGCCGCGCGCTCGCCTTCGCGCTCGTCCGCAAGGTTCTCCAGTTCTTCCAGGCCGACAAGCACCTGTGACCCCGTGCGCCGCTGCCGCATCACGTGTGAGGCTGCGGCGTTGTGGGCCACGCGGTAGATCCAGGTGCGAAGGGAGCAGCGGCCGTCGAACCCCTCGAAACTGCGCCACAAGGCGATGTGAATATCCTGCAGCAGGTCGCGGCGAACTTCGGGATCGGCTTCGTAGGCGCGCGCGAGGCGGCCCAGGGCCGCGCCGTAGCCGGCCGCGGCTTCTTCATAAAGGCCGTCCTGAGTGGAGCTGATCGCCAGCATGGGCCCGATCTCCGTCACCTCAAAGGACTCTATTGCTCTCACTCTAAGGTAGTCTACGGCGGGGAGGAATTCTTACAGTTGTTGCAGGCGGCGCATCGCTGGCATCCATCCGGGTGTGAGGCGTGCGATGAAGGGGGATGAAAGACGGTAGGGCTTGAGACACCGGTCAGCCCGGTTCCCGCTCGGACTCGGGCATGGCGGCAATAACGGAACGCAAGAGCGCATTGATAGCCTCGGACGACTTGAAGCGGGCCGCTACATCGGGTTCCAGGATGACGGCGACCGCATTAGAAGACATCTTCTCGGCGAAGCGATTGGGCTTGGCTCGGCTGTAGTCGAATTGGTATTCCCTCCGCATCGTGTTCCGTGACGTGTGACGTTTCTTACCGGAGGGTGTTTTTTTCGTAGTCTCTGCGCTCGAGGATCATATCACGGCGCGGGTAGCACTCCGATTCCACCTGCCGGCCTGAAGGCCGGCGCTACTCTGCGCGCAGGGCCTCCACGGGGTCCACCGCCGAGGTGCGGCGCGACGGCAGGTAGCTGGCAAGGGCGGCGGTGGCGACGAGGCCGAGCGACACGGCGGCGTACGTGGCAGGATCGAGTGCGCTGACGTTGAAAAGCAGCGACCGCATCAGGCGCATCACGGCGAAGGCCGCCGCGAGGCCGCAGGCGACGCCCACGCCTACCAAAATCAAGCCGTGGCGAACAAACATCGCGGTGAGCTCCCGCTGCTGCGCTCCGAGTGCCAGGCGGATGCCAATCTCGCGTGTGCGCTGCGACACCGAGTAAGCGATGACGCCGTATAAGCCAATCACGCCGAGCAGCAGCGCCATGCCGCCCGCGACGGCCAGCATGACCAGCGTGAACGACGTGCGCGCCATCGACTTGCGGTAGAAATAGTCGAGGGTATGAACGTCGGCGAGCGGGAGATTGGGGTCCACCGACCACACGGCCTTGCGGACCTCGGTCATGAGGCTTTCGGAACCGGCGCGCGGGCTGCGAATGACAAAAGCAAGGTCACGGCGCACCTGTGTCTTTTGACCCCAGAAGCGGCTCATCAGGATGGGCCAGTAGACGCAGTTGGACGGATCCTTATTCACGCCGTCGTCGTAAACGTTCGCCGCCACCCCCACGATTTCGCGCCAGTCGTCAGTTGTGCCCACCCGGATCCGCTTGCCGAGCGCGGCTGCGGGTTCGTGCCAATAGTCTCGCGCCATCTTCTCGGAAACGATCGCCACGGGCAGCTTTTGGTAGACGTCCTCCCAGGTGAAATCACGGCCCGTCACCAGCGGAGTACCCAAGGTCTTGAGAAGACCCGGCGATACGAACTTGAAACGGCGAATGGGCGGGAGTTGTCCCTCCGCGTACTTCCGGTCCTGGGCGGAGACCGGGTCGAAGCTTCCGGAGCTGTCCATCGGGACGGTGCTCGAGAGCGCCACTGAGGATACGCCGGGAATGACCGCGATTTTTTGCACGATCGCATCGTACATGCGGACCACGGGCTCAGGATCCTTCACTTCAGCGTCCGGGACGGACAGCCGGAACGTTTGAAGGTCAGCCGGCGCCGTGAACCCGGGCTGAACGCGGGTCAAGGCGCGGAAGGTGCGAATCATGAGGCCGGAGCAGATGAGCAGCACCAGCGCCAGCGCCACCTGCACAATCACCAGCACGCTGCGGGCGCGATGCTGCTCGCGAGTCTGGCTGAGCGAGCGGCCACCCTCGCGAAGGCCGGTGCCCAGATGCACGCCCGAGTACTTGAAGATGGGCACGCAACCGAAGAGGAGGCTGGCGACAAGCGCCACAGCCAGGGTGAACAGCAGGACGTGCGCATCGATGCCGATTTCGTTGAGACGCGGCAAGCCGGACGGCGCCATCGCCACCAGCGCTCGCAGGGCGCCGTAGGCCAGGCCCAATCCAAGTGCACTGCCCGCGACGCCGAGGACAAGACTCTCCAGCAGCAACTCTGCGGCGATCCGGCCCCAGCCTGCCCCCAAAGCGGCGCGAATGGCCAGTTCCCGCTGCCGTCCCTCGGCGCGCACCAGGAGCAGGTTGGCCACGTTGGCGCAGGCGATCAGCAGCACCATGCCGATGGTGCCCATCAGCACCCACAAGACGCTGCCGACGTCGCCCACCACGTCCTGCTTCAACGGCCGCAGGTCGGGCTCGATGTGAACCTGCTCAAACAGTTTCACGCTGAAGCCCGGTGGCGCCGGGAAGCTTCGGATGACGACGGGAAACAGGCGCGCCGCATCGGCGTCGGCCTGCGCCAGGGTGACGCCCGGCTTGAGCCTCGCCACACCCTGATAGCTGAAGTTGCCGAGCACCAGCTTGTTGCGATCCCACTTGAAGGGCAGAAGCAGCGGCGGAACGTCCTGGTCCATGAAGCTGAAGTTTTGCGGCAGAACGCCAATCACCAGCTGCGCCTTCCCGTCCACGGTGATGCTGCGGCCCACCACCGAGCGGTCGCTGCCGAACTTGCGGCGCCAGTACCCGTAGGTGAGCATCACGGTGTCGGGGCCGCCGGGCGAATCGTCCTGGCGGCCGAAGGCGCGTCCCAGCATCGGCACCACGCCCAGAATCGGCAGCGTGCCGTCCGTGACCAGCAAGGCCCGTACGTGCTCGGGCTCCCCGGCCCCGGTGACATTCACGGAGTCGCCTGTGTAGGCGCCGATGTCCACAAAAGTGCGGTTCTGCTCGCGAAGGATGAAGTACTCCGACGGCGACATGGGCAGTTGCTTTATATTCAGGCCCGGCGCAGCCTCCCAGACGCTAATCAGTTGCTCGGGATGTGGGTACGGCAGCGGCTTCAGCAGCACGCCCTCCAGCACGCTGAAGACGGCCGTGTTCGCTCCGATGCCCACCGCGAGTGTGATCAGAGTGACGGCGGTGAACATCGGCGCGCGACCCAGACGCCTCAGAACCTGTTTGAGCTGACTGCGAAACAATCCCATGAAGTGGCCCATAACCCTCGCCGCCTTTCGCCGGACCCGCTCACTCGCGGGTTGCAAGCCCGTTCGACGCCTATGCGGCTACATACGTTAGCGAGCGCCGGAAGTTCCCGAAATTGTCGGGCTCAGTGGACGGGCGCGGCTTCCGCTGGAATCGACGGTGTCTAACGCCGATGGAACTCGCCGCCCGAGAGTGGCGACTAATGAGCATCGCCGGCCTGGGCGCGATCGATGGCGGGACGCCTCAGACGGCCGTTTACGGGCGAGCCCTGCGCCAACCGATCACTAACTGGCCCGCGCCATGCGCTGGTAATCCTCTTCGGCGCCCTGGGAGGCCAGCACCCAGAGCGTGTAGATGCCGAGCGCGGTGCCGAACGGGAAGTCGATCAGCTTCAGGCAGCCGACGACAATGGCGAACATCCGGGCCCAAGGCTGGCGGTCGAGCAAGCCCCAGCCCACCGCAATTCCAGCGGCCGCGGTGATGGCAAGGTAAGCGCCGATCCCACCGATGACAGGCATGAGAAGTCCGCGCATGGGGATCGCCAAAAACGGGAAACCGATGTGCCCAAAAAACAGCATCGCCACGGCGGGAATCAAGCGGAAAATCGACACCACGATCCAGATGATGCCCAGGATCTGGATGTGCTTCGCCACCCGGGACGGTTGTGGAATGCCGCTATATCGTGCGGGCGCCGCGGGTGCCGCGCCGGGCGCTGTCGCAGTTAAGGCCGGGACCGGAGCTGAAGCCGGAGGTGACGCCGCGAATCGAGTTGGGGTCGTCGCCTGGCCGCAACGATTGCAGAAATTCTGCCCCGGCTGAATCGTATATCCGCAACTGGCACAGTACATATTTCCCTCCTCTCGCACAGCGTTTCTATCCCAATGATACGCCTGGAGCGGCCGCAAGGTTCCCTGAACGGGTTGTGCCGGTGCCGGAAACACAACCCGACGGGATGAGTCCGCGGAGGGGGCACGCCAACGATGGCCACGGAGTTCGCCTACAATGTCAGGGGTCTTCATCGCATGTGCGGCATCGCAGGTTTCGTGGAATTCAGGCCCTCGAGTGCGGCGGATCTCGAGGCGCGTGCGCGGACGATGGCGGACCAGCTCATCCATCGCGGTCCGGATGACGCCGGGGCCTGGGCCGAGCCCGCCATCGGCCTCGGCCTCGGCTTTCGCCGGCTCTCCATCCTGGACCTCTCGCCCGCCGGCCACCAGCCCATGGCGTCAGCCTCGGGGCGCTACGTGATCGTTTTCAACGGCGAGGTCTACAACTTCGCCGAACTTCGAGCTGAGCTCGTGCTGCTCGGCCACCGCTTCCGCGGCCGCTCGGACACGGAGGTCTTGCTGGAAGCTGTCGAAGAGTTGGGACTCGAGGCCGCGGTGCAGCGGCTCGTGGGTATGTTCGCCTTCGCGCTTTGGGACAGTCGCAAACGCGTGCTCCACCTGGTGAGAGACCGCTTGGGCATCAAGCCCCTTTATTACGGCTTCTCGGACGGCACCCTGCTCTTCGGCTCCGAGCTGAAGGCCCTCCGGGCGTATCCGGGCTGCAGGCCGGAGATTAACCGCGACGCGCTCGCGCTCTTTCTGCGGCACGGCTACGTGCCCAGCCCCTATTCCATCTATCGCGGCATTTCGAAGCTTCGCCCCGGCTGGATGGCGAGCCTGGACCTCGGCGCGCACCGGGCGAAGGCGGCACAAGCGGACGTGATCCGGCTGCGCTCCTACTGGTCTCTTCGCGACGTGGCGGCGCGCGGCGAGCTCGAGCCGTTCCAGGGATCGGACGAGCAGGCGGCGGGGGAGCTGGAGCGGTTGTTGCGCGACTCGGTGCGGCTCCGAATGATCGCCGACGTGCCGCTGGGCGCGTTCCTCTCCGGGGGTATCGATTCCTCGCTCGTCGCGGCGCTGATGCAGGCCGAGAACACGCGCCGCGTGCAAACCTTCACGATCGGGTTCGAGGACCCGGCATACAACGAAGCCGGCTACGCCGGGAGAGTGGCTGCGCACCTCGGCACCGACCACACTGAGTTGATTCTCACCGCGGAAGAGACTCGCGCCGTGATTCCGAAGCTGCCGGCGATGTTCGACGAGCCCTTCGCCGACGCCTCTCAGATCCCCACCTACCTCGTCTCGGCGCTCGCCCGGCGCGCCGTCACGGTGAGCCTGTCCGGCGACGGAGGCGACGAACTCTTCGGTGGCTACACTCACTACACCCGGGGGCCATGGATGCGGCAACGACTGGGTTGGGTTCCGCATCGCACCCGGCGCGCGCTCGCGGCCGCGCTCAGTGTACCGTCCGTTCCCGCGTATAACCGCGTGTTCGGCCGGGGTCAGCACCTCCTCTCCCTCCACAGCCGGCCAGCCACGGCGGGTGAAAAGATTCACAAGCTCGCCCAGGCCATGGCCGCTGCGGGCACTTGGGAGCTCCACCGGCATTTCTCTTCCCACTGGAAGCAACCCGCAGAATTGGTCGTCGGCGGTGACGAGCCGCCGACCGTTTTCACCGATGTCTCGGGGCGGCCTGGGCTGGCCGATTTCGCACAGCGCATGATGGTGGCGGACGCGCTGATGTATCTGCCGGATGACATCCTGACCAAGGTCGATCGCGCCAGCATGGCCCTGAGCCTCGAGGCCCGGGTGCCGATATTGGACCACCGGGTCGTGGAATGGGCCGCGCGCCTCCCGCTTCATCTGAAGATTCGGAATGGCCAGGGCAAGTGGCTGCTTCGGCAGGTGCTCCATCACTTCGTCCCCGCCAACCTGATCGAACGGCCCAAGATGGGTTTCGCGGCGCCCATCGGCTCCTGGCTGCGCGGGCCGCTCCGCAACTGGGCAGAGACACTCCTGGCCGAAGACCGAATCGCCCGCGAGGGATTCCTGCGGGCGCAACCCGTGCGCCGGATTTGGAACGAGCATCTGAGCGGCGATCGCAACGCCCAGGAAATGCTGTGGGCCGTCCTCATGTTTCAGGCTTGGCTCGAGCGGTGGAAGTGAGACGTATTGCCGCGGACGATAGGCTATAATGCCCTGGTGGGTTGGCGGCGTCGGGATTTGGCGCCGCCAGACGAAACCGATGAATCCCGCAACGCAGACCTGGATGCCCGCCGTCCTTTCGCTGTTCGGCACGTTGATCGTAGTAGTGTTCACAGCGTGGTTGAACACGCGGGCGCTGTCGGCCCAGATGGACACGGTCCGCGCCCAGATGGAGGCTCTCCGCGCCGAGATGCGCGGCGAGATTGCTGCACTTCGGGCTGAAATGAAACAGGGTTTCGCGGAACTGCGACTGGAATTCCACACACAAATCAGCGAACTATCCCACCGCGTTGAGAGGCTGGAAGACCGGGTCGGGCTCGTGCAGCGGCCGTAAGCTACATTGCCCTCAGTTCCTGGGTCATTCACTCCTTGTTCGATGTCGCCTGGGCTCATTTAGCGCCCACCACACTCGCGTAGACGGCCACGATTTGGCGGGCGATGCATTCCTCGGCGTACGCGCGTATCCATTCACGGCCGCGTGTGCGGGTCCCTTGCCGGCAGACCTGAACGATGCGCGCGGCGATGTCTTCGGCGCGTCGCGGCACGATGTAGCAGCCTTCAGTGGGACCGATCAACTCGGCAACGTCGCCCACGTCCACCGAGATCACGGGCAGGTTCACCGCCATCGCCTCCTTGACGATGTTCGGCGACCCTTCGGAGTGTGACGCAAGGGCCAAGGCATCGACCGCGTTCAGGTAGAGCGGCATTAGTCGGCGCGGCTCCCCCGCCACGCGCAGGATCTCGACCTCCGGCAACTCGCGCTGGGCCAGCCGCACCGCTGCCTGCACCAAGTCGTAACGCTTGTTGGGAATCTCTGGGTCGTAGGGGAAAAGCACGAAACTGCGTTTTGAATCGAGCCCGAGCACCTGCCGGGCCTCGTGAATCTCCATGGGCCGGAAGACGTCGAGGTTCACGCCGTTTGGGATCACGTGGACCGAGGCGAGGCGCAAGCGGGTTTTCATCGGCTTGCTCTTCACAATAACCGCAGCCACTAAGCGAGCGAGCAGAAAACTGGAGACTCGAAACACGCGTCCCACGAGCCCTACGCGCCCGGCGCGGCCAAACCGGCCGAGCACATCGTCGCCCATGAACGACACCACCACCGGGACGCGCGCCTGCAACCGCGCCGCCCAACCCGACAGCCCGAAATGGGCGTGAATCAGATCGTAGGGCTGCGTGGCGAGCCGGCGGCGCATCTCGAAAATACCCCTTAGGTAATTCGCGACCGACTGCCGCCCATCGATAAAGAGCACATCGTAGGCCACTCCGAACGGCCTCAGCGACTCCATCTGGGCCTGCACGAAGCTCCCGTAACCCGGGTCAGCATCCGTCGGCCAGAGATTCGTCACCACCAACACACGGTAGTGCCGGCCACCACTCGGTGCCGCGCCGGTGTCAGCCGCAACCGCCCCAGGTGTACGAAGGCCGGACATAAACTAACCGGTAGGCGAACGCCGAAGAGAGCGCGCCTCTCGAATCGCTTTGCCACCAAGCATCATGGTTCAGAAGGGCCGGCCAGCGCCTCTTCGTACTGCCGGACGATTCGGTCCAGGCGGAAACGGTCGAGGAACACGTCGAGACCTCCGGCGCCCTGGGACCGCAGGTCGGCCCTGAGCGCCCCGATGACAGTCTCCGCGAGCCGGTGCGCATCGACGCCCGGCGCCAGGCGGCCCAGACGACAATTCTCCAGAATCTCCCGCACCCCGCCCGGACAGTCTGTACCCACAACGGGTGTGCCGAGCGCCAGCGCCTCAAGCATAACGTTCGGCAATCCTTCGTAGCGCGATGAAAGCACGAACATGTCGGCGTGTTTCACCCACGGATAGGGGTTGAGCTGGTAGCCCGGGAATCGGACCCGGTCCGATAAGTGGAGCCGCTCGGCGAGCGCCTTAAGCTCGCCCTCGAGCGGGCCGCGGCCTAAAATCGTAAGGTCAGCCGCCGGGAACTCCCGCACCACTCGGGACATCGCTTCGAGCAAGAGATCGAAACCCTTCATGAACGTGAGGCGCCCGGAGGCCAGCAGGTGCGGCCCGGAGCGTGGCCCCGAATAAGGACTGGGCCCTGCCTCCGCCATCGTGCGAAGGAACCCGAAGTCGACCGGGTTGTAAATGCGAACCAACTTCCCCCGCGGAACGCCGAAGCACTCCTCGAGATCGCGCATCATGGCGTCGCACTGGCAGATCACACCGTCCGCCCTGGGGTAAACGCGAGGGTAGAGAGCGCCGAGAATCCGGGGTAGCCTCGCTTCCTCCGCCAGCCATGCGCTCACCAGAATGGTCTCCCGCACCAGCAGCCGGACTCCGTGTGGCAGCAGAGAACGGGCGAGAATCAGCATGATGTTGAGCTCGGCGATATTGGAAAGCACCGTCGCCGGGCGCAACTTCCAGGCGAGCCGGACGAGCCCGGGCAGGGCATAGCGGACTCGGCGGGAGCCGAGTTCATGGAGCGGGACGTCGCGGGGCAGCTTGTCGACGTAAGGTCCAGTCTTCTCGAGCACAGCCACATGAGGCACAAACCGCGTCCGGCTGAGATGGGTGACGATCGACACCATCACCCGTTCGGCGCCACCGCCGCCGAGTGAGGGCAGGAGAAACAGGATGCTGCTGGGTTGCGAGGCGATTGTTTCCCCCGGACTCCGCCAAGCAGACACTATCAGACTTGCTCCGGCTGGCGGGCGACACAGACGACGTACGGAGAAGTCCAGCGGTTCGGTCGCAGATGAAACACATGATCATCTGCGAACCAGACCAGCCGGGAAGCCGCCGTGTGTCCGCGCGAGACGAGCCACTTGGCCGGACGGTACCTCCAGCTTTCGAGGTTCAGCACCTCCAGGCCGGCGGGCATGAGATAGATTGCGGACACCACGTCCAGACCGGCCGCGCGGTGCGCCTGCGCCAGCCATTCCTTGCCTATCACGACGTGAGCGTCGTAGAGTTCGCGGTCAAGAAGCCGCTGATATCGGCCGAGAATCCCGGTGAGGTTGGGGATCAGCGCCACCGCCGTCCCCCCCGGCCTTACGAAAGCCGCCGTCGCGCGCACGGCCCGCGCCGTATCGTCGAAATGCTCAATCACGCCGAAGGAGAAAACGACGTCGAAGGCCCCGCGCAGGGCAGCCGGCGGTGCAAAGAAATCTGCAACATAAACGTCGCCCGGCACCCGCTCGCGCTCCAGAAGGCGACGGGCGCGCTCGCAGCCCAGCTCGGATTGATCGAGCCCGGCGACCCGGAACCCAAAGTACCGCGCGAAGTAAGGCAGCAAGGCCGACTGCGCGCAGCCGATTTCGATGAGGCGCTGGCCGCGCGTGTGCTGGCCTCCAAAGGTCGCCGCAAAGAACCGGTGAAGGGTGCGGAACGGATAATTCTTAAGCCCTTCTCGAAGCGGATCGATGGGTGCCGGAAGGGGCGCGCGCTGCCACCAATGGTCCCAGAAGTCGCGCCCGGTGCGGTCACCGGCCTCGCCCAAGGGCGCGTCGCGTTGTGCCAGAGCTGGTCGCATCTCCGTTCGCTCGATCGAGTGCGGCGGACGACGATTCGGGCACCGAGGCCACGGCCGCTAAGCGGACCGACGTTCCGGATGATGGTAGCACGAAGTCCTGGCACGCATGGCCGGTAAGGTCGGGACCGGGATTGGCGGCGGTCGATTGCCGATTGAAAGCTTGGGGTTCGGTACGGAGAAGTTGCGAAACTCGAAAATCGAAATTCGCAAATCCCGAGCGGTTTGGCCACCGTACCTCCTCGTGAGGCGTTATCCTGCCACCAACTCACTACGATCCACAATCCACGATCTACCAGCGGTGGACGACTGAAGGCGGACCACTGCCAATTCATTGACCGGAGTAGCAGCCTCGACGTCACGATGACTGGTTCTAAAGGACATTCCAGCTTTGAACCCGCGCGCCCCGACTCGCCCAGCCCGTGATTGAGCGTTTCGGGCCTCTCTCGTTTTTCGCGATTCGCGAGACATATTTTTAACTATTTTATTTTCATAAACATTCCAGCTTTGCTCGTCATTTCGGAGCGGGGAAATGGTATGTCGCAGACGGCCGACGAAGCAAGAGCCAGTGACGGCAGGCGTGTGACGACAGACAAGAGACAAGTGACGAGTGACGAGAGATGAGTGGCGAGAAACGGGCGACGAAAGGCAACGGACAGGTAACGCAGGACCCGCACCGAGGCCCTATTCATTGAAAGACCAGCCATCCTTAGCTGTTCGCCGTTTTGAGGCCCTTTTATCGACGTAACCGCTTGAAGATAAGTGGGATAGCTGGAATGGCTTCGCCTTCTCCGTTTTCGCACTATCTCATTGAAAGTAAAGTAGTTAACCTCATTGGCTTTGGATGGCTTCCCCCCTGCGCTGGACCTCCTGAGGGCCTTCGGGCCGGAAGAGAGGCAGGACGGTGCTCGAGACCTTAAACACAGTGGTATTGACTGTATAATACCTTA
>DATJAQ010000159.1:0-12305 GCA_035516075.1 Terriglobia bacterium
TCACAAATCAGTTCCAGGCCCTTCTGGTGGGCACGCGGCGCCAGAGCCTTCAGCGGTTCCCGCAGGGCCGCACCGAGTCCGAATTCGACATGGTTCAAGTCCAGCTTGCCGGCTTGAATCTTGGAAAAATCCAGAATGTCGTTGATCACCCGCAGCAGCGAATCGGCGGAACTCTTGACCATGCCCAGGTAGTCGCGCTGCTCGGCGTTGAGGTCGGTGTCGAGAGCCAGTTCGGTCATGCCGATGATGCCGTTCATGGGCGTGCGGATCTCGTGGCTCATGTTGGCCAGAAACTCGCTCTTGGCGCGGTTGGCGGTCTCGGCAGCCTCTTTGGCCCGCCGCAACTCCGCTTCGGCCGTCTTGATCTCGCTGAGGTCGATGAAGGTGCCCTCCACCGTCGGCGGGCTTACGTTTTCGATCAGACTGACGTTGGCCAGCGCCCAGACGGTGCTGCCGTCTTTGCGCCTCAGGAGCGCTTCGTGATTCACGAGCACCTTTTGCTCCGTCAAGCGCTGCCCGGCGGAAACCACCTCGCCGGCGTCGCAGAACACGGTGGAGAGGTTAGCTCCATTGAATTCGTCCCGCGAGGTGTAGCCCAGAATGCGCGCGCAGGCCTCGTTGCAATCGACGATGCGCCCGCCCAGGGTTGCCCGGAAGACTCCCGCCAGGTTGCGCTCGAACAGAAGCCGGTACCTTTCCTCCGACTGCTTCAGGGCCTCTTCGACCTGCTTCCGCGCCGAGATGTCGCGCACGAAGGTGAAGATGTAGTCCTTCCCGCCGAACTCCAGACAGTTGATATTGACTTCCACCGGGAAAACCCGTCCCTGCTTGGACTGGTGCTGGGTTTCAAGGGTCGTCGAGCCGTGCGCTTTCCACTGCTCCCAGGCCGGCGCCCAGGCTTCGCGTGGGAAGTTCGGATCGATATCCGGGATGGTCAGGGAAAGCAGCTCCTCGCGGGTGCGGCCCATCGACTGGCAAGCCGCCTCGTTGACGTAGACAATTCGCGCTTCCGAGTCCACCCAGAAGATGGCGTCCGAGGCGTGTTCCACGGAGAACTGCGTCATGCGCAGTTGCGCTTCCGCCTGTTTGCGGCGCGTGATGTCGTGCACGAAGGCGAGGCAATACTCCTTCTCACCAAACATCAGGTAGTTGGCAGTGAACTCGACCGGGAAAATGCGCCCCTGCTTCGTCTGGTGCCGGCTTTCGTGGGTCAACGAGCCGCCCGCTTTGATTCGTCCCCAAGCCTCGCTCCACATTTCCGGGCTGGTATCCGCATCAATGTCAGTCACCGACATGGTGAGGAGTTCCTCGCGGGTGCGTTCGAGACTCCGGCAGGCCGCCTCGTTGGCGTAGAGGAAACGCCCTTCGGAGTCCGCCCAGAAGATGGCATCAGAGGCGCGATCGACGGAGAACTGCGTCATGCGCAGTTGCTCCTCGATTCGCTTGCGCGCCGTGATGTCGGAGAGCAGGCCGTCGGCATGGCGCACGCCATCCTTGTCATAGCTCGCCACGGCCCGGTCGTGAACCCACATCCACTCGCCGGTCTTCCGCTGGATGCGGCACTCGATGTCATAGCCCTCGCCTTTTGCGAAGAGCCCTTCCATGGCCTCTTTCACCCTGGAGACGTCGCCAGGATGGATGCAAGCGAAAAACAAGCCGACGCCCTGACGGTCGATATCATCCAGGGCGTAGCCGCTAAGCTGCTCGATGTTGGGGCTGATGAAAGTAAACCGGCCGCTGGCGTCCGCCGTCCACACTACATCGGGGAGGTTCGTGACCAGCGACCGGTACTTGCCTTCGCTTTCTTGAAGGGCCTGCTCCGCCCGCTTGCGCTCGGTAATGTCTTCGACATGCGTGATGAAGTATGAGGGTTCGCCGCGGCCATCCCGGACGGCCGCGATCTTCATTCGGACCCAGATTACGTTTCCTCCTTTGTGGATGTAACGCTTGTCAAACTCGGCTGCGGGAGCCCCACAACTGCGCATCTCGTCGGCCGCCCGTCGCGAGCGCTCCAGATCGTCGGGGTGCGTGAGTTCCTCCCAACTTTTCGCCAATAACTCTTGCTCCGAATAGCCCAGCAACTGACAGAGGGCCTGGTTCACCCGTAACAACCGGTTGTCAAGGTTGGCAAGGCACATGCCGATCGGCGCATCTTCAAAGGCCGCTTTGAATTCCGCCGCACTTTTGCGTTGCGCTTCCTCGGCCCGCTTGCGGGCCGTGATGTCCCGGGCAATGGCCGCGGCGCCGGTCACCTCCCCGCTCGGGTTCTTGATCGGGAAGACGCTGAGCGACACGTCTACGCGGCTTCCGTCCCGTCTTACGCGAACGGCCTCAGATTGGGCAACCCTTTCGCCTTGCCGGACTCGTTCCAGGATGCGCGTCACCTCATCCGAGCCGTCAGAAGCCGCCAGCAGCGAGACCGGCTTCCCGATCATCTCTTCGGCCTTGTAGCCATAGAGCCGCTCGGCCCCGAGGTTCCAACTGGCGATGGCGCCGTCGAGGGTTTTGCCGATGATGGCGTCTTCGGAAGACGAAACGATGGCGGCCAGGAACGCGTTGGCTTCCTCGGCCTGCCGGCGCTCCGTCACGTCCTGCTTGATGGCGATGAAATTGGTGGTGGCGCCGCGCGCGTCCCGTACCGGGGTGATGCTCATTTCCTCGCGGTAGATCGAGCCGTCTTTGCGCCGGTTGAACACCTCACCGTGCCAGGCCTCGCCGGCCAGGATGGTTTTCCAGAGTTTCTCGTAGACCTCCTGCGATTGCCTGCCGGACTTCAGGATGCGTGGGTTCTGGCCAATCGCTTCAGCCGCGCTGTAGCCGGTCATCCGCGTAAACGCAGGATTGACGTACTGGATGAGGCCTTTGGCATCCGTAATCAAGATCGATTCCCCGGCCTGTTCGATCGCTACCGTCAGTACGCCGTTCACGGCGAGAGCCGGTGGCTGCCCGCTGCTGTCCGCAATCTTTTGCTGAAGCTTGCCGCGGCTATGAAGGTCAACGAACAATGCGACGATCGACCCCAGCCCCAAACCGGCCAATAGCGCTTCGTCCGGCAGCCCCAACGGCCGATGCGGGAAGACGACGGCTGCGGCGAGAAGATAGGCCATGCCAGCCGCGACGATGACGAGCAGGATTCGGATCAGGTTCCGGAGGCGAGGCGAAAGAGGTGTGGACGCGCCCGCGCTCTCTTGCGCTTTCGGTGTGCCAGCCTGTAGCAAGCTCTGAAGCTCCGGATGCAAAGCCACAACCCTTCCTTCGGTGTTTACGGTCCGGCGCGCACCCTTTCGGACAGACTGCGCGACGGCCAAAGTCGTACCGAAGTACTATCGGCAGCATTCGGGGGTCGCTTGACGCTGAAAGATGTGGCGCCCCTGGCCGCTCAAGGCCGTCTGAAGCCTGTGGACGGTAGGCCTGCACCACAAGGGAGCGCCCAGGTCGATTCGCGCTTTCCGCTTGACATTCGCCCTTGAAGTAATATAAAGTTAATACCCTGATGTTTAATCCCTCGAGGCCGCCATATACCTCCGGCCCTGGGGGCATAGTCCTGCCGTGGGTTAGGGTTTGGGGACTGGTGAACACAGGTGGGGGATTCGTGGCTCGCTGACGGCGGTAGATCACAAAAGAGAGGGCGGATCAAAGCTGGGATGTGGCCTGAAATCAGTAGCTTACTACGATTCGCGGAAGGGCCGTTCGGTCAACGGCCAACGAACTGGGCCTGTGCGGTTCGAATGTGGGGCGCCACGGACTGCACCCGGCCGGGGAAGTTCACCTCCCGCTTCTTACGTCAGAGTCCAGAGGGGGGGTCCCCCCTATTATATGCAAAGCCACGATGTGTAGCAGAATCAACGGGATACCAAATTCTGAAGGCCCTCCCAAAGCCACGATGTGCTTTGGAATCAAGCGATTGTAAATTTTACACAAAGCCAAAGTGAGAACAACGAGAATCGATTAAGTTACATGGAATCAAGTGGTCGAAAGAAGTGCTCGAAAATGCCAAACCCACCATCAGCCCGGCCGCCAAAAGCCAACCCGCGTGGGTGTTGTTCGCTGCTCGTGGTCAGTCGTCCGTAGTCCGTTGTCAGTCGTTGGTTGATCACAGTTCGTGAAGCGTAGATCGTGGGTCGTCGTTCGTCGCCGATTGCGTTTTCTGTCCGCGGGCCGTTGCAGACGGCACGCAATGAACAACGATCTACGAACAACGATCTACGATCGTCTGCTCAGAGACAACGGACAACGGACTACGCAAAACGATCTGCGAGCAACGATTTCCGATCAGCGAACAACCGGCCATGGACCACTGACGACTGACAATGACCGCCGACAAAGAACCACGAACTATTAACTAAGTAATAGTTACAATTAAAAATAATTCTGGGACGGGGGACAACGGGCCGGTCACACGGTCGTGTGAGTTCTGTCACAGAGCGGAACTGGCAATTGCGTTAACCATTGTGAGTCAGACAAAGGAGGCGCGCTGAGATGCCGCGAAAAGTTCCGGTGAGTGCAGGTGCAGAACGCAAGGTGAAGACAGGCCGCGCGGCCCGGCGCACGTCCGGTGCGTCTCACGCCGAGGCGCCGGCGGTGCTGAAGCCCCCGGTTTTGAGCCATCGATTGTCCGCCGCCGACGCCGCGTTCATTTACCTGGAACGAAAGGAAATTCCACTCCACATGGCCAGCGTCTCCATTTTTGACGGTCCGATTCGCTTCGACGAATTCGTCGCCAGCATCGCCGCCAAGTTGCACCTGGTCCCCCGATGGCGGCAAATTGTGGCGATTCCTGCGTATAATCTCGGGCTGCCGACCTGGGAGGACGATCCGCATTTCGACATTCATCGCCACATCCTCAAAGTGACCCTCGACCGTCCGGGCGGGCAGGCTGAGTTGGAGGCTCTGGCGGGACGCATCTTGAGCCCGTTGATGGACCGCGGCAAACCGCTATGGGACGTTCACGTGGTTGACGGTCTGAAGGATGGGCGTGGAGCCCTGATCTGGCGGGTGCATCACTCCCTGGCGGACGGCGTGGCGGGCGCGGGGTTGGTGCAGTTGATGCTGGAATCCACCGCGGACGCCTCACGCGCCGCCCATCCGCCGCGCCCTGCGGCGGCGCGGCAGCGGCCGAGCGAGCACTCCGCCGGGAACATGATCAGCAGCGCCGTCCACGGCACGCTCGACAGTCTGATCGTGGCGGAGAAGGGCGTGATGGGCCTCGCCCACTCGCTGCTCGGCGACCGCCTGCAAAGCGGCCTCATGGGCCTGGCAGGCTTGCTGCCAGAACTCGCGAAACCCGTGGAGAGGCTGCCGTTCAACAAGCCCTGCAGCGGCGAGCGCACGTTCTGCTGGACGGAGTTCGATCTCGGGCGAGCCCAGGCCGTTCGTGAGGCGGTGGGTGGAACGGTGAACGACGTTATCCTTGCCGTGCTCACCCGGGCGCTCGCGAAATATGTAAGACTGCACGGGCAAAGCGTCGTCGACCGGACGGTGCGCATCGTCTGCCCGGTCAGCCTGCGGAACGGCGGTCACAACGGCGAATTGGGCAATCAAATCTCGTTTCTGCCCGTGGCGCTGCCCCTGGACGTGCGAAGCCCCGCCCGGATGCTGCGCGAAGTGGCTGCCCGGACATCGGCCATGAAGCACACGGGGGCGGCAGGCCTCCTGGGCCTGGCGGCCGGCCTGCTGGCTGCGGCTCCGGCCCCCTTGCAGGCGGCCTTCTGGTGGGGCATCCCGGAGCTCATCCTGCCGCTGCCCCTGCTCAACCTGATCTGCACCAACGTGCCCGGCTCACCCGATCCACTTTATGCGACGGGCCGGCGGATGATCGCGTCTTATCCGCAAGTGCCGACCGGCTATGACCTCGGCGTGGGCTGCGCGGTTCAGAGCTACGACGGCAAGCTCTGCGTGGGGCTCATTGCGGACGCTCACG
Organism: Terriglobia bacterium; assembly: GCA_035516075.1. Lineage (GTDB taxonomy): Bacteria > Acidobacteriota > Terriglobia > UBA7540 > UBA7540 > Gp13-AA77. The sequence continues at coordinate 5,921 of DATJAQ010000159.1, forward strand.
CGGCGCCCGACGCCAGCCGCTTGCGCGACTTTCTGGCCGTCTCCTTCGAAGAATTGTGCCGCGCCGCGGGGCTGAAACCCGTGAAGGCCGCGCCCGCAAGCTCGCCAGACACCGGCCGTGGCACGCCGGCCGCGCACCGGGCCCGAAGGCGTCCCGCGAAGCCCGCTAGTCCGCTGGTGGCGGCAGTCCCCGCACCGGCTGCGGAGCCCCCGGCGGCGGCCGCTCCGGAGCAGCCGCTGATGAACGTCAAGCACGCCGCCTGAACGAGTTGGCGAGGAGGAACAGGCCCCATGAACATCCCGAGTGCCATTATCGAAAGTCTGTACAACGTGGGCAGCCTGATCAACATCGATGGCGGCGTCCAATTCGCGCTCAAGAACCGGTTGAGCGATGCCGAAGTGACGGCGCTGAGCGGCCTCGCCATCGACGGCGTCCCGGTGGCCCTCGGCGACGTGAGTTTGCACCTTGACGGCCAGTCCGGCTTGACCCCCGCCCAGGTGGACTCCGCGCACCCAATGCCTTTTCCGCTTCGCGCCACGGTCACCATCCGCACGCGGGTGCCGCTGCCCTCGGACGGCAAGCACGAAATCGAGCTGGACTTCGAGGCACGCCCCTTCGGAGCCCTTCACTTCAAGGTGGCGGACTCCGTGGCCGGCGGATCGCAGCACGAGGCGCACATTCCCCGCGACGTGGCCGACGACTACAGCCCGGAGATCATCCGGCGGCGGCAGGCGCTGATCGAACAGACGAGCGGCGTCAGGCTCCATCACATCCTCCACCATTCCTTCGACGCCCACGTGGTCCGGGGCAATTGCGAGAATTTCGTGGGCGTGGCCCAGGTGCCCATCGGCCTTGCCGGGCCCCTGCGCGTGCGCGGCGAGCACGCCAACGGCGAGTTCTTGATTCCCATGGCGACGTCGGAAGGGACGGTGGTGGCCTCGTACAACCGCGGCATGAAAGTGCTGAACCTGAGCGGCGGCGTGATGGCCACCGTGGTGGGCGATTCCATGCAGCGGGCCCCGGTGTTCGTGTTTCGCGACGCCCGGGCCGGCCGCGACTTTGTGGAATGGCTGCGGGAGCATCTTGCGGAGATCCGCACGGCGGCGGAGGCCACTTCTTCGATCGCACACCTTCTGGACCTCGACCCGTGCGTATCCAACAAGTTTGTCTACGTGCGCTTCAACTTTTCCACCGGGGACGCGGCCGGGCAGAACATGGTGGGGCGCGCGACCTTTGCGGCCTGCAACTGGATTCTGGAGCGCTTCCCGGGGATCGAGAAGTTCTTCCTGGAATCCAACTTCGCCACCGACAAGAAGGCGTCGCTGGTGAACATCATGAGAACGCGAGGCAAGCGGGTGACCGCCGAAGCCACCATCCCCCGCGCCGTGGTGCGCCAGCACTTCCGGGTGGAACCGGAGAAGCTCGCCTATCACTACGGCCTGATCAACATTGGCGCTTTCCTCTCCGGCGCCAATAACAACGGGGCGCAATCGGCCAACGGCATCGCGGCCATGTTTATCGCCACCGGACAGGACGTGGCGAACGTGGCCGAATCGTCGGCCGGAATCCTCTATACGGAGGTCACGCCGGCGGGCGACCTGTATAGTTCGATCACCATTCCCTCCCTCATCGTCGCCACCCACGGAGGCGGCACCGGCCTTGCCACCCAGCGCGAGTGCCTCGAAATGCTGGGCTGCTACGGCAAAGGCAAGGTCAACCGCCTGGCCGAAATCGTCGCGGGCATGGTTCTGGCCGGCGAGCTTTCATTGGGCGCCGCTATTTCATCGAGCGATTGGGTCTCGAGCCACGAGCAACTGGGCCGCAACCGGTAGGCGGCCACAGCCGGCTCCGCGAGCGGGCCTGCCGCACGCGTAGCGCGGAATCACGCCACGTACTCCTCTGAGTATCGAGAACTTCATGAAACCCCGCCCGAACCCCAGGGGGAATGGCGGACGTCCAACTCTCTTGAGCTTGCGACTGATGACTGACTCGGTAATTGTGCGAGGCCGACCGCGGCTGATAGCATTTCGCTTTCGGGAAACACCCCATCCGCTCCACCCGCGCTCACTCGTGTCCTCCGGAGCGGCGCTTCATCATGCATTACACCCGCAAACCGGAAAGACCGTCACGCGGCCTAGAGGTCGCGGAATGACCCACGGGCTCGAGCCAGGCGGAGACTGGGAGCTCACGCTTGGGGAAAGGCGCGCGCTGGACCATCTCTTCAGCGTGACCTACGAGGAACTGCGCCGCCTCGCGTCCAGCGTGCGGCGCGGCGATCCTGCGGCCACCCTCAGCCCCACAACCCTTGTCAACGAGGCTTGGCTGAAGCTGGCGAACTCGCCGCCTTTCGCCGCGATCTCACGCCTGCACTTCAAGCGGATTGCCGCCCGAGCCATGCGCCAAGTGCTGATTGAGGCCGCCCGGAGGCGGAACGCCCAAAAGCGCGGCGGAGTGGAGGCCTTCACGGTCACCTTCGACGATTCCCTGAAAGAGGCCGCGTCGTTCGGCGACAACCTGCTGGCGCTGAATACCGCTCTCGATGAACTGGCACACATGAATCCGCGCCAGGCCGTGATGGTGGAAGGCCGCTTCTTTGGAGGCCTCGACGTTACCGAAACCGCAGAGCTTCTCGGCGTTTCGGAGGCTACGATTCTCCGCGATTGGCGGGCGGCCAAGGCGTGGCTGGCCCACGAGCTTCGTCGCGCGGGCTGACGCACGCCGCCCTCGCCCCATTCACCGAGGCTGAAAATGGAAAGCTCGCGCTGGGAGCGCATCCAGATCTTATTTCACGGCGCCGCCGAGCTGCCGGAGCCCGAGCGGCGCGCCTTCCTCGCGGCCGCCTGCAGCGATGACGCGAGCCTGCTGGCCGACGTTCTGGCCCTGCTCGATGAAGACGCCCGCGGTTCCTCGCTGCTCGATCGCGACCTGGCCCAGGTGGCCCATCAGGTGCTCGACGAATCGAGCCCCGCTTCGCACTCCGCCAGGGAATTCGGCCCCTATCGCGTTCGCGAGTTGCTCGGCGAGGGTGGCATGGGCCTGGTGTATCTCGCCGAACGCACCGATCTGGGCAGCTTGGTCGCCCTCAAAATTCTGCGCGATGCCTGGCTCTCGCCCGCCCGCCGCGAACGTTTCTTAAGCGAACAGCGCACCCTGGCGCAACTCAACCATCCTTCCATCGCGCGGCTCTACGACGCGGACGCCCTGTCCGACGGCACTCCCTGGTTCGTCATGGAGTACGTAGACGGATTGCCGCTCACCGAGTACTGCCGCCAGCATCAGTCCTCGATTGAGGAGCGCGTCGGGTTGTTCCGCTCCGTCTGCGAGGCGGTGCAATACGCCCACCAGCGCGCCGTGATTCACCGCGACCTGAAGCCCTCCAACATTTTCGTGAAGCGCGACGGCAGCATCCGGCTGCTCGACTTCGGCATCGCCAAGCAACTCGAAAGCCTGGACGCGCCGGCGGACCAGACGCGCACAGGCTTGCGGTTGATGACCCCCGCCTACGCCGCCCCCGAGCAGATCCGGGCCGGCCAGGTGGGCATCCACACGGACGTCTACTCGCTGGGCGTCATTCTCTACGAACTGCTCGCCGGACGGCTTCCCTTCGACCTGTCCAATCGCACTCCGGCCGAGGCGGAGACGATTCTCGTCGAACAGGTGCCGGAGAGGCCGTCGGCGGTGGCCCGGCAGGCCGGTGAGACGCAGGATGCCGGCACACAGAGCCCGTCGGCAAGCGCAGCGGCTTGGGCCGACCTCGACGTGCTCTGCCTCACCGCGATGCACAAGGACGTGGAGCGCCGCTACCGGTCGGTGGAAGCCCTCATTCGCGACATCGATCATTTCCTAAAGGGCGAGCCCCTGGAAGCGCGGCCCGACACCTTGCGCTATCGCTTCGGAAAGTTCGTGCGGCGCAATCGGCGCGCCGTCGCGGCGGCGGCGGCCATCTTCGCGGTGGTGGCGGGACTGGTGGTGTTTTACACGGTGCGCCTCGCGATTGCGCGCAACGCGGCCCAGGCGGAGGCCGAGCGGGCCGAGCGCATTCAGGCTTTTATGTTGAACTTGTTCCAGGGCGGCGATCAGGCGGCCGCACCCGCCGACACCCTGCGCGTGGTCACCCTGCTCGACCGCGGCGTGCAGGAGGCCCGCAGCCTTGGGAATGAGCCCGAGGTTCAAGCCGAGCTTTACCAGACCCTCGGCGGCATTTACCAGAAGCTGGGCAAGCTCGACCAGGCGGATTCGCTCCTGCAATCCGCCCTGGAGCGCCGCAAGCAGATTCACGGCGCAAACCATCCCGAGGTGGCCGAGACCCTGGTGGCGATTGGGATGTTGCGAGCGGACCAAGCTCGTCTCGAAGACGCGGAACGCCTGGTGCGCGAAGGCCTCGCCATGGACTTGCGGACCCTGCCCTCCGGCGACGTGGCCGTGGCGAGGGCCACGGCCGCCCTGGGCCAGGTGTTGGAGGACCGCGGCGAGTACGCCCAGGCCATCCCGGTGCTTGAGGAAGCCGTGCGGCTTCAGTCCGCTTCCAATGCCCCCGCGCCTGGGCTCGCCGCGAGCCTCTCCGAACTGGCCAATTCGCACTTTTACGCCGGCCAGCTCGACATCTCCGAGACCCTCAATCAGCGCGTCCTGGCCATGCGCCGCGAGCTCTACGGCGAGCGCCACCCGCTGGTGGCCGATACGTTGCTCAATCTCAGCAGCATCGAGTTCCAGCGCGGCCATTACCCCGAGGACGAGCGCTACAGCCGCCAGGCGCTCGACATCGTGCGGTCGTGGTATGGCCCCGATCACCCCGAAACCGCCGACACCATGACCATCGTCGCCCAGTCGCTCACTTTCCAGCAGCGCTACGGCGAAGCGGACGCCCTGCTGCAGCAGTCGCTCGCCATTCTGGAGCGCGTGTACGGGCCGGTGCACCCGCGCGTGGCGTTCGCTCTCAACGAGCTGGGCAACGTGGCCGTGCGGCAGGGGAAGCTGGACCAGGCCGAGGCCTACTTCACCCGCGAGATCACCATCTACCGGTCCGTTTACGGCGACAACCACTCGGTGCTCAGCGTTGCCCAATCGAATCTGGCCGGGGTGTACGTGAAACGGAAGCAGTACGCGCGCGCCGAGCAGCTCTTCCGCGAGGCGCTCGCCCGTTACGCCCGTACCCTGCCGGCCGGCCACGTGAATGTGGCTATCGCGCGCATCAGGCTCGGCAACGTACTGCTGGGCGAGCATAAGTACGCGGAGGCCGAAACCGAGAGCCGCGCCGGCTACGATATCCTGGTGAAGCAAGCCAGCCCGTCGGTAAGCTGGCTCCAGATCGCGCGCGCCGATCTGGTATCGGACTACGAGGCCTTGCACCAGCCCGAGCAGGCGGCCAGGTTCCGGGCCCAGTCCACGGCCGCGGCCGCTGACGCACCGGTGGTGCGAGCCGGCCGGAAATGACCGTCCGGAGCGGCCGAGGGCGAAGTGGCGACGCCTGTTGCGCTGAGGATTCCCGCTCCCCGCGCAGACGGGGACAGGCTTCGCGGGAATGACCGTATGCAGCAGGGTCTCCGAAGACTCGAACTGCAACACCACCCTCTTTTCGCTTGACTTCTCCTGGGCAGTAATGATACGGTTATTGTACCTGTTTGGACGGGCGGCAGGGGTCCGTTGTCAGTTCTCCGTCGCGGGACGCTGGTTGGAGGCAGATCGTTGTTCGCAGATCGTAGTTCGCGGATCGGAGTCAGGGGTCTTGGGTCCTCTGGTCGCACGCGGGCGGCGGGCGCTCGCGAAATCCAAAATGTTACGAACGAACCAACCAACTTATTGAAAACATTGATATTCCATTTTTGGAATCCGCCCGATCCAACCAAGTTATTCAAAACAAAGGTGATACGGTCTTTATCCAACCATCATACTGAAAAGAATGGAGATAATCGCTCCGCAAGGCTCGAAATCGGCCCCCATTCGAGCGAGATGGATCGCTTCGCAGGCCGAGAAGGCATCTGCGAGACGGGCACGCGCGAAAATAGAAAATGTTACGAACGAACCCGTCAACTCATTGAAAACACTGATATTCCATTTTTGGAATTCGTCGGAAGCCGTCAACTTATTGAAAACAAGCATGATACAGTCAATATGCCGTCAGGTTGCTGGAAACAGGAAGGTTATGGGCTGCGAGGGGCGCGAAAACTCCCCTCTCGGCCCGGAACAGGTGCGATCACGGTGTCTTCGAGGCGCCCCAACCGGCCAGGCGGGCGCGAGAATTAAGAATATTACGAACGAACTCAGCATCTTGTTGAAAACAATAACATTCCATTTGTGGAAGTCGGGCTATCCCAGCATCTTGCTGAAACAAAAGGTGATAGCTCAAAACCGGAGGTCCTGAAAGGCCTGGAATTCCCTCAAATGA
>DATJAQ010000160.1:0-28966 GCA_035516075.1 Terriglobia bacterium
CGAGAGCGAGCGCGAGATCCTGGCGAATTCGGTGATGCCGGACCCGCTTGCCGCCCTGGCGCCCGTCATGAGCGCGGCGGAAGTGACGGCAATTCAGTCCGCGGCGCGCGGCGTGACCGTGGACGACGATCTTGTGAGCTACACCCTGGCGATTGTCGAGAAGACGCGCCGCCACGAGTACCTGAGCGTGGGGGTGAGCCCGAGGGGCTCGGTCTCGCTCTACCGGGCGGCGCAGGCCCTGGCGCTGGTGGAGGGCCGCGACTACTGCATCCCGGACGATTTCAAGCGCCTGGTGCTGCCCGTGCTCGCGCATCGCACCGTGGTGAGCTCCCGCTACGCTTCCACCCTCAAGCAGGCCGAGCAGGCCGAGGCCGTGCTGCGCGAAATTGTGGAGTCCACGCCGGTGCCGGTATGAGAAGGGCAGGGGCTAGGGTTTAGGGAGTGGAAGACAGGCTAGAGTTCGAGGCTACGGCCCCTGTGCCGCTGGCCCGCGGCTCGGGACCGCCGCCGGACTGGAAGGCCTGGCAACGGTTTCTGTTGGCGCTGTTCGGGCTGGGCTTCGCCTTGTTCCTCGCGCTCGGAGCCACCGCGCTGCGCGAGGCCGGGCACTTCGGCCTGGCGGCCGGGGCGGCGCTGGCCGCGCTCGTGATGTCCGCCGTGGTGGCCGTGCGGACGGTACCCTACCTCGCGCGGCGCACGGTGCTCGGCCGGCTGATGGTGCGGCTCGAGTACGAGTTCACCGGCACCGGCCTCGTCTACCTGTTGGTGGTCGTGGCCCTGTCGCTGGCGGCCGTCAACACGGGCAACAATCTGCTCTACATCCTTCTGGCAAGCCTGCTCGCCGCGCTGATTGTTTCAGGCGCGGTCTCGCGTGTGGTGCTGCAGGGACTCGAAGTCGAACTCGAGCTTCCCGAACACATCTTCGCCCGCCAGCCCACTCCGGCGCGTCTCACCCTTCGCAACCGCAAGCGATTTTTCGCTTCCTTTGCCGTGACGCTCACCACCCCTGCCCCCAAGCGGCGGCGCGGGCGCCCCGAGCCGCCCGGCGTGAACGATCGCGCCCTGCTCACCGAGCCGGTGTACTGGGACTACGTGCCGCGGCAGTCGGCCCGCGTGCGGCAGCTGGAGTTGACGCTCCCCTCGCGCGGCCTTTACGCGCAGGAGGGCTTCCGCATCGGCACCCGCTTTCCGTTTGGACTGCTGGTGAAGGCGCGCCGCCTGCCGGCGAAACAACAGGTGATTGTGCTGCCCGCCATCCAGCCCACCGAAGAGTTCTACGAGGTGTTGCCGCTGGTGAGCGGCGAGGTGGAAAGCATGGCCAAAGGGCGCGGGCACGATCTTTACGCCATCCGCGATTACCGCCCGGGCGATCCCGCACGGCACGTGGACTGGAAGGCCACCGCCCGCACCCAACAGCTCAAAGTGCGCGAGTTCACCCGCGAGGATGAGCGGCGGGTGATCCTGGTGTTTGACGCGCGCCTGGGGCGGGGAGACGCGCCGGAGCGGGCGCGCTTCGAGAAAGGCGTTGAACTCGGCGCCTGCCTGGCGTGGCACTTTTACGAGATCGGCGCCGAGATGCAATTCGTCACCCAGGGTTACGAAACCCGCCTGAGGCGCGCGGGCGAGGTGATCTTTGCGACGCTCGAACGCCTGGCGCTGGTAGAGCCCTGGCAGGCCCCCGAAGGCGACCTGCTGGCGCGGATTCCGGCGGCGGGCCCCGGATTCCACATCATTCTCACCTCTCAGCCGCGCGGCTCAATTCCAACCGGCCTGTGGAGCACATCCTATATTGTTTTCTTCGATTCCTTGTAAGAGCGGTGACCGCGCAGGGCAGCGCACCTGCGGCCCGCTAGGGGCTTTGCGAGGTGTGGTCGTTGATGATGCGCCAGCCTTCGGGAAACTTGCGGAAGACCAGGGTGAAGACGCCGCCCGGAGCGCCGGAGTTGCGCTGGAGCTGCCAATGCCCCACCGCCAGGGCCGCCTTCGGGCCGAGCAGGGTGATCTCGAGGCCGGAAAAGGTGAGATGGCCCATGGCGGCGCGGTCCGGATAGGCCTTGCGGTAGCGGTCGAGAACGGTTTGCCAGCCGCGCGAAATTCCGTTCGACGACACGAATTCGGTGTTCGGCGAATTCCAGTATCCCTGCATGAACGCCGTCACGTCGCCGCGGTTCCAGTCCGCCACTTGCTGGCGCAGCAGGGCGCGAATCTCGGCCTCAGGCCGAACGGCGGCGTGCTTGGGCTCGGTTGCGGCTTGTGCTTGGCGGGCAGCCGGATGTGCCGGCCGGGGCGCCGCCGGCGTCCCTTGCAGCATCGCAGCCACCCATATCAGCATGAGCGCCATCGATCCCTCCGTCCCATCGCACCGGCCCTACGGGCCTTTCACCACTTCGCCGCCCTTCATGACGAAGTCAACCCGCTCGAGCGCACTCACGTCCTGGAGCGGGTCGCCCTCCACCGCGATCAGGTCGGCGAATTTGCCGGGCTCGAGAGAGCCGACGCGATCCGGCCATCCGATCAAGTCGGCGGCGCCGATGGTGGACGCCTGAATGGCGGCGAGCGGCGTCATGCCGAGCTTCACCATCACCGGAAACTCGTGGGCGTTCAAGCCGTGCGGATAGACGGCGGCGTCGGTGCCGAAGGCGATCTTCACGCCTTCGTGAATGGCGCGGCTCACGTTCTCGCGCGCCGCCGGCATCACCACGCGCGCCTTGGCCAGCATGTTCTCGGTCAGGCCCATCTTCTGGTAGTTCTCCATGAACCAGTCCATGAGATAGAGCGTGGGCACCAGGTAGGTGCCATGCTGTTTCATCAGTTGGATGTCCTCTTCGTTGATGAAGCTCCCGTGTTCGATGGAATCGACGCCCGCCAGCACCGCGTCGTGAATGCCGAGGGCGCCGTGGGCGTGGGCCGCCACCTTGCGGCCAAGACCGTGCGCCGTCTCGATGATGGCCCGCATCTCTTCGGGGCTGTACTGCTCGAGCGCGGGGTTGTCCCCTTCGGAGAGCACGCCGCCCGTGGCCATGAACTTGATCACGTCGGCGCCGTACTTGATGTCCTCGCGGACTCTGGCCATAACAGCCGGCACTCCGTCCGCCACGCCGTCCCCCAAAGCGTGGAACTCCGGCGCCAGCAGGTTTTCATCTGCATGGCCGCCGGTGATGCTGAGCGGCGGGCCCGACACCAGCATGCGCGGGCCGGGAACGTCGCCGGCGTTGATGGCGTCGCGCAGGGCGACGTCCGAAAAACCGCGGGCGCCGACGTTGCGCACCGTGGTGAAGCCGGCTTCCAGCGTTACCCGGGCGTTGCGCGCGCCCAGCAGCGCCTCGCGCGGAACCGACATGCTGAGGGCGCGATACGCACCCAGGTACGGCGAAAACGTGAGGTGGGTGTGGCAGTCGATGAGGCCCGGAAGCACGGTGCGGCTCGAAAGATCGACCACTTTGGCGCCCGGTGGAATCTGCACTTCGCCCGCGGCGCCCACGGCCTTGATGCGGCCGCCCTCGATCAGAATGATCTGGTCCTGGCGGTACTCGCCCGACCTCACGTCGAGCAAATGGCCCGCCTTAACGGCCACCACCGCGGCCGGTGGCGGTTCCTGGGCCGAAGCCCGCGGCGCCGAGGCCACGAGGCAGGCCAGCGCCAGCATCCACCCCAAAATTCGCTTCACGTTAGTCCCCCTCCCTGTCCCGGTCCTCACAGCCTGGCCTGCGCCCGCCTGGCCGCGGCAGGACCCTTGCACGCGCCGGCCTCCGGGCTAGCCCAACCGTTGACGGGCCAGCACCACGGCGCCCAGCGCGCCGGCGTTGTCTCCCAGGCGGCCGGCGACCACGCGGATACGCTTGGCGTCGGTTTCGCGGAGGAAATACTCCGCAGCCGCCCGGCGGATGGGTCCCACAAAGTGTTCGCCGAGGCGGCCGGCGATACCGCCGCCGATCACGACGCACGCGGGATCGAGCAGATTCACAACGTTCGCCACCAGAATGCCCAGGTAGTACTGGGCGCGCTCCATCACTTCGCGCATCACGCGATCATTGCGCCGCAGGGCGGCGTGGATGACGCTGCTCGTCATGCGGGGTTTGCCCTTTTTCTTCATGATCTCGAGCACCAGGCTCCGGCGCCCGGCCTTGGCGGCGGCGCGCACGTCACGCTCCATCGCCCAGCGGCCGGCGAGCGCCTCGGCGCAGCCACGATGTCCGCAACTGCACAACGGCCCATCGACCAGGAGCACGGTGTGGCCCACTTCGCCCGCGCCGCCGCGGCTGCCCTCGTAGAGCCTGCCATTCGCGATCAGCCCGCCGCCGATGCCCGTGCCCACGAAAATGCCGACCAGATCCTCCACGCCCGCGCCCGCGCCGAGCGCGTGCTCGCCCACCGTGCCCACGTTGACGTCGTTATCCACCACCACGGGCACGCGCAAACGCCGCTCGAGATTGGGGCCCAACGGATATTCGGTCCAGCCGAGATTGGGCGCCTCGTGCACCACGCCGCGATGGCGGTCAATGGATCCCGGCGCGCCGATGCTGGCCGCGCTCAGGTCGCGCCGCTTCAGGCCTGCCCGGCCGAGGGCCTCGTCCAGAACGTCGGCGATGCCCTCCACGAGTGCGCCCGGTTTCTTCGAGCGCCGCGTGGGAGCCTTGGCTTCCGCCAGGATTCCGTTCTTGTCGTCCACAATCAGCACCTTCAAGCTGGTGCCGCCCAGATCGATGCCCGCGATGACGTGCTTGCGTCTCAGCATGAGGCTTCATCCTTTGCGGGGGAAACTCCGGCCGGCTTCGCACCCCCGCGCACGAGATTCGATCGCTCTCACGAACCGGTAAGATTGTCCCCCGGGCCGCCCCTGCCCGGCAAGCGATCAATCGCAGCAGGGTGCCCGCGGCCGGACAGACAAGTTCGCACCGCGAAGGTTCGAATCCGTCGCCGCAATGGCCATGCGCGACGTCGGGTCACGACGAGGAGAGAGCGCGGTAGGCGTCCGGGTTGTCGACGTCAACCAGAATGCCGGGGTCCGCAACTTCGACAAACTCTGTCTGCTCGCGCCAGGCCCGGAATAGAGTATTCGCTCCCTCGGACGGCGCCAGGGCGAGCAGCGGCGCGAAGAGAGCCTGCGCGATCAGCACCGGATGGCCGCGGCGACCGTTGTAAGTGGGGATCACCACCGGGGACCGGGTGCGCTCGAAGGTCGCCATCAGCGCGCGGACGGTGGCGGGCTCGAAAGCGGGATGATCAACAAGGCAAAGAACCACAGCTTGCGGGCCGACGCTGTGGGCGGCGGGCGACGCCGGGGCCGCGAGCGCAGACAGCCCAGCTTGCAGCGACGACGTTTGGCCGCTCCGGTACTGCTGGTTGATAACCACCTGAATGCCGGCGAGGTCCAGAGCCTCACGAATTGCGCCGGCGTGATGGCCGAGCACGACCGCTAGGTGAGCGATTCCGGACTCACGGAGCTTTGCGACGATGGTTTCAAGGAATGTTCGGCCTCGATAGATGAGCAGGGCCTTATCCTGCCCCATCCGCGAGGACTCGCCGGCAGCAAGCACGAGACCGGCAATCTGGCCGGGGCCGGGCGAGGCGTCGGGGCTCATGAGGCTTGGTGAACTTTGGGACGGTAGGCCATCGAAGGTGCTGCAGCCGAGGCGTTGCGCCGCACCGCGATCATTTCGGCCACCACCGAGACGGCAATTTCCTGCGGTGTAAGCGCCCCGATGTCGAGCCCGACGGGCGAGTGCAGGCGCTCGAACTGATCGGCGCCCACGCCTTCCGCTTCAAGCACCTTGGAGAACTCGATCAACTTGCGCTTGCTGCCGATCATGCCGATAAAGCGCGCCGGCGTGCTAAGCGCCCAGCGAAGGCAGGTGAGGTCGCCCTTGTGGCCGCGGGTGGCGATCACGATGTAGGAGAAGTCGTTTACCAGAAGCCGTTGAAACACGCCTTCCCACGGCCCGGCGTGGGTGGCCGCGGCCTCCGGAAAGCGCTCCGGGCTGGCGAAGACCTCGCGGTCGTCAACCACGACGATCTCGAAGCCGGCGAGGTGAGCGACCTTGGAGATTGAGAGCGACACGTGCCCGCCGCCGCACAAATACAGCGTGGGCGTGGCCAGGATGGGCTCGATGAAGATGTCGAGCGAGCCGCCGCACACCAAGCCCTGGTCAGCCTCGGGGTTCTCGTTGAGATTGAAGTGCATCCGGCGCGGCTTCTCTTCGCGCATCACGTCCTGCGCCGCCGCCCACACATCCGCCTCCACGCAGCCGCCTCCCACCGTGCCCACAATGGAGCCGTCGTCGCGAATGAGCAGCTTGGAGGTCTCGTAGCTGGGCACCGACCCCTGCACGTCAATGATGGTGGCCAGCGCCGCTTTGCGGCCCTCTTTGCGCAGCCGGGCGATCTCTTCGAAGATATCCATGGCGTTCGATTATTAGGTTAGACTCGGGTTTGGGCGGGAGTCAATTGAGCGCGCATCGCGCTGTCGCTGCGAGCGCGGGAACTGCTACTCGCGGGACGCACAGCGGGATTCCCCATCGCTCACGGCTCCCCGGAATGGTAAACCCAAGTCGAGAGGCGTGTTGATGAAGGCGGTTCGTTTTCACGAGCACGGAGGCACTGACGTCCTGAAGTACGAGGAAGCGCCCGATCCCGAGATCGAGGCCAACGAGGTGCTGGTGAAGGTGCGGGCCTGCGCCCTCAACCACCTCGATATCTTTCTCCGCAAAGGCACGGCGAGCTGGAAGCTGCACTTGCCGCACATTGTGGGCAGTGATATCTCGGGCGAAGTGGCGGCGGTGGGATCGGTGGTGCGCCGCGTCAAGACGGGCGATCGCGTGCTGCTCGGGCCCGGCATCAGTTGCGGCCAGTGCGAGCAATGCTTCAAGGGGCTCGACAGCGCCTGCCGCAGCTACACCCTCTTCGGAGTGATGGTGGACGGCGGTTATGCCGAATACGTGAAATCTCCTGAGATGAACGTAATCCCGATTCCGGGCGATCTCACTTTTGACGAAGCTGCCGCGGTGCCGCTGGTCTCGCTCACCGCCTGGCACATGCTGATGACGCGCGCTCAGCTTCGGCCGGGCGAGGAGGTGCTGGTGATCGCCGCCGGATCGGGCGTGGGCACCATGGCCATTCAGATCGCGAAGCTGATGTCGGCCAGGGTGATCGCCGTGGCGGGCACGGACGCCAAGCTCGAGAAAGCGCGCGCCCTCGGCGCCGACGAGGTGATCAATCATTGCACGCAGTCGATCGCCGCCGAGGTGAAGGGGCTCACGGGTAAGCGCGGCGTGGACGTGGTGGTGGATCACGTGGGCGCGGCCGTCTGGGAGGACTGCTTCCAATCGCTCGCCACCTACGGGCGCTTCGTCACCTGCGGCACCACCTCCGGAGAAGACGCCAGGCTCAACCTGCGGATGCTTTACGGCCGCCAGCGCACGCTGCTCGGCTCCTTCATGGGCAGCAAAGGCGAGCTGCTGGAGGTTCTGAAATTCGTCGGACGGCGCCAGGTGCAGGCCGTAATCGACTCGGTGTTCCCCTTGCAAGAGGCCGCCGCCGCGCAGAAAAAGATGGAGGACCGCGACGTGTTCGGGAAAATCGTGCTGCATCCCTGAGAAGAAGTCAGGAGTCAGAAGACAGGAGTCAGCAAGAGGATGCCGGAGTGAGAGCGCGTGAGCGATTCGACGGTCGCAACCCCCGTATCACACGGCGATCGGGGATTGGCTTTTAGGTGGGGAACTGTGAGCCAGCAGGTGAACCAGGATAATTCGGTCCCCCCGGCGACTCGCTACGCACCATAGCTCCTTACTTCTGACTCCTGACTTCTGTCTCCTTCTTTCTGCCTCCTCACTCCTTCACCCTTTTCAGCACCGCCGCCCGCGTGGATTCCAGCGTACTTTTCAAGGATTCGCGGGGCACGCTGGTGATGAAGGGTTTGATGAGCCAGCCGAGGCCGGTGGGAACGTCGCGCGTGAGCGAGACCGCTTCGACTTCCACGTAGACGCCTCCGTCCTGCTCGACGTAACGCCAATAAGTATCGAGGCGCCACAAGAAGCCGTCGCCCTGGCCGTCGGGAAGGTCATGCTCGCCGGGCTGGCCGGCGTTCTCCACCTGTTGCACCTGCGTCGAGGCGGAAGTCGCATACCAATGGCTCGGGTCCACTTCGGTGTAAGTGACGTCGAAGTCGGCGTCCAGCATTATGGTAATCACGCGGTGCTCGCGGAAGCGCATGGCGGCCTGGAAGCGATTGCCGCTGCGCCTGAGCAGGCGGGAGCGCACCACCTCCGGATAATCGTCCTGCTTGTGATCGTAGTCCTCCACCACCTTCAGCACGCTGGCCATCGAGACGCCGGGAATGAACACCGCGCCCACCCAGTGGTGAACCAGGCCGTCCGGCACCTCGATTTCGCGGCCGGAGGCGTCGCGGGTAGCGAGCGCGGCGATGTAAAGTTCGCCGCCCTTGAGCGCGGCGAACGCTTGGTTGCGCTCGGCCGCAGGCAAAGTGTCGATGTAGAGGAAGACGTTGGGGTCACTGACCTGCTTGTGGATTCTGGCTTCGGTAAGGGCCACGTACCGGTCGAAAGCCGCTATGGTTTCCGGCTGGAGATCGCGGGCACGGGCGGGAGCCGCGGCTCCCACCGCCAGGATGGGTAGAAGCAGCCATATGGAAGGTCGCATCATCGTGCGCGGGCAGAGTTATCTTAAGCGGACGTCCGCCTCCGCGGCTTACCGCCCCTGCAAACCACTTTACCATCGCACGCGGCGTACCGGGCCGCAAGCTGGGCGTGTTAATCTGTTTCAGTCCGAGTCCATCGTGAGCTTTTGCGAAACACGGAGACCTCATGGAATTCGATCCCAAGCACCTAAGCCGCACCATCACCGACGGGCCTGAGCGCGCCGGCGCGCGCGCCATGCTGAAAGCCATCGGCTTCACCGATGCCGACCTTCGCCGTCCCCTCGTGGGCGTGGCCCACAGTTGGACCGAAACCATGCCCTGCAATTTTCATCACCGCAAGCTGGCCGAGCACGTGAAGGCCGGAGTGCGCGCCGCCGGCGGCACGCCCATGGAGTTCAACACCATTTCGGTCTCGGACGGAATCACCATGGGCACCGAGGGCATGAAGGCGCCGCTGGTGAGCCGCGAGGTGATCGCCGACTCGATCGAGCTCATGGGCCGCGGGCACATGTTCGACGCCATGGTGGTGCTGGTGGGCTGCGACAAGACCATCCCGGCCGGCGCCATGGCGCTGGCGCGGCTGAACGTGCCGGGCCTGGTGCTCTACGGCGGCTCCATCGCCGCGGGCAGCTTCAGGGGCCAGGAAGTGACGGTGGGCGACGTCTACGAAGCCATCGGGGCCAACGCCGCCGGCCTGATGAGCGACCAGGAGCTGAAGCAGCTCGAGGACGTGGCTTGCCCGGGCGCGGGCGCCTGCGGCGGCCAGTTCACGGCCAACACCATGTCGATGGTGATGGAGCTCATCGGCCTCTCGCCCCTGGGTGCGAACAGCGTACCCGCCACCGATCCGCAAAAAGACGGGGTGGCCGAGGCTGCGGGGCGCAACGTGATGGAGATTCTGCGGCGCAATCTACGGCCGCGCGACATCCTGACGCTCGAAGCCTTTGAGAACGCCATCGCCAGCGTGGCCGCCACGGCCGGCTCCACCAATGCGGTGCTCCACCTGCTGGCGCTGGCGCGCGAAGTGGGTGTGCCGCTCGTCTTGGACGACTTCGATCGCATCAGCGCCCGCACGCCGATTCTGGCGGACCTGAAGCCCGCCGGACGCTACGTGTCGGTGGACCTGCACCGGGCGGGAGGGATTCCGCTGGTGGCGCTGCGGATGCTCGAGGCCGGCCTGCTGCACGGGAACGCGATCACCGTGACCGGCCGCTCCCTCGGCGAAGAGGCGCGCCGCGCGGTGGAGACGCCGGGGCAAGACGTAGTGCGTGCGGCCTCGAATCCGCTGAAACCCACCGGCGGCCTGGTGGTGCTCAAGGGCAATCTCGCGCCCGAAGGCGCGGTGGTGAAGGTTTCCGGGCACGAACGGCTGAGCCATCGCGGACCGGCGCGCGTCTTCGAGCGCGAGGAGGACGCCATGCGGGCCGTGACGCACAAGCAGATCAAGTCCGGCGATGTGGTGGTGATTCGCTACGAGGGTCCGCGCGGCGGGCCCGGTATGCGCGAAATGCTGGGCGTCACCGGGGCCATCGTGGGCGAGGGGCTGGGCGAAACCGTGGCCCTCGTCACGGACGGCCGCTTCAGCGGCGCCACCCGCGGCTTGATGATCGGGCATGTGGCGCCGGAGGCGGCGCGCGGCGGCCCCATTGCGGCGATCGCCGAAGGGGACACGGTGGTGATTGACATCGAGGCGCGCCGGCTGGAGGTGGAGCTCGATGAGCAAGAGCTGGTGAAGCGCCTGGCAGCTTGGAAGGCGCCGGAACCGCACTACAAGACGGGTGTGTACGCCAAGTACGCTGCGCTCGTGGCCTCGGCCTCCGAAGGCGCAGTGACGCGCCCCGTTTATTGAAAGCTCATCGCGCATGTGACAGAATGGATTTCGCCATGATGACCGCAAGAACAGACGCGCAGGGCCGTCCCGGGGCGGCGGCGGACAGACAGGAGAACCCTTGCATCCCGACCTGGCAACGGTGAGAGAGCTCCAGGCGGTCGATCGGACGATCGGCAGCCTCACCTCGCGGATTCAGGTCATCCCCTCCCAGATTAAGCAGATCGAAGACCAGTTGAACGCCTTCCTGCACGCCCTCGAAGAGCACAAGCAGCGCCTCGCCGCCAATCAGAAGGAGCGCCGCGACCTCGACGCGGAAACGCAGATGATCCGCGCCAAGATCTCGAAGCACCGGGACCAGCTCTACGAGCTGAAGTCGAACGAGCAGTACAAGGCGATGCTGCACGAGATCGGCGGCGAGGAGGCGAAGATCCGCGGCATCGAAGACCGTATCCTCGAGAAGATGACCGAGGCCGAAGAGCTGGAGAAATTCGTTCACGACGCGGCCGCCCGCCTGGAGGGCGAGCGCTCGCGGGTGGCGGCCGAGAAACAAGAGCTTGGGAACGAGCGCGCCGCCGATGAGGCCTCGCGGAAGGAGGCCCAGGAGCGCCGCCGGACCCTCGCGGCCGCACTCGTGGGGGCCACTCTGCAGCTCTATGAAAAAGCCCGCAAGGCGCGCGGCACGGCCGTGGTGGAGGTGGTTGACGGCTCCTGCGCGGGCTGCCATGTGAAGCTGCGCCCGCAGTACTTCAACGAGGTGCGCAGTTCTGAGGCCTTGCTGACCTGCGAGAGCTGCGGCCGCATACTCTACTACCTGGAATCCCCGGTTGATCATGCGGTGGAGGGCACAAGGGTCGTGATGGAAGGTCGTGCCGAGCCGTCCGGCGGGGAAGGCTGAGCGCTCCGCCGAAGACGCTGTTCGGCCGGCCATCAGCGCGAGCGATCAGTTCCGGCCCGCAGGCCGCTCCGTGAAATTTATGCCGTCCGTCTCCCCCGATTCCGCCCCGCGCTCTGCCGAGCTGGTCGCTCGCATCGACGGCGGCTCGCGAGGCAATCCCGGCCCCGCGGCTTTCGGGGCCGTGATGGAAACCGCCGAGGGCAAGGTGATCGACGCGCTCAGCGGGTACCTGGGCCGCGCCACCAACAACGTGGCGGAGTATCGAGGTCTGCTGGCCGCGCTCGACTACGCGACCAGTCGTCACTACACGCGGCTGCGCGTGCTCTCGGATTCGCAACTGCTCGTACGCCAGATCCTGGGCCAGTATAAGGTGAAGAACCCGGGCCTGAAGCCGCTCCACGAGAGCGCGCGGCGGCTGATCGCGGGCCTGGAGTCCTTCACCATCCGGCACGTTTATCGCGAGGAGAACCGGGAGGCTGACCGGCTGGCCAACCAGGCGCTGGACGCGGCGGAACGGATGACGACTCACCGCGACCGGAGTGGCATCGAAGGTTGACGAAGCCGGCTGCGGCGCGCCGTTGCACGCGGGGATCCGATTGCTCGATGTCTTGCGGTAGAGCTTTTTGGGGAGGCAAAACGTATGGCTGAAGGGGTAGCGGTGGCGGCGAACCCGGTGACTCCCTTGACGGTCCTCACCGAAGAAGAACGGATGTTCCAAGCGGCGGCGCGCGAGTTTGCCGAAAAGGAAATCGGGCCGCACGTCGAGGAGATGGATCGCGAAGGAATCTTCCGGCGCGACCTGATTGATAAGTTCTTCGCCCAGGGCTACATGGGCATGCATATTCCTGAGGCTTACGGCGGCAGCGGCGGCTCGTTCTTCATGGCGGTGCTCGCCATCGAGGAATTCTCCCGCGTGGACGCTTCCGCCGGCGTGGTGATCGACGTTCAGAATACTCTGGTGGCCAACGCCCTGCTGCGCTGGGGCAACGACGCGCAGCGCCGCGCCTTTCTGCCGCGCCTGGCGAGCGGCACGGTGGGCGCTTACGCGCTCTCTGAGCCCAATTCGGGCAGCGACGCTTTCGGGCTGGAGACGCGCGCCCGCGAGGACGGCGGCGCCTACGTGCTGAACGGCCGCAAACTGTGGATCACCAACGCCAAGGAAGCGGGCGTGTTCATCCTCTTCGCCACCGTCAACCGCGAGCTCGGCTATCGCGGCATCACGGCGTTCCTGGTGGAGCAAGATATGCCGGGCTTCAGCGTGGGCAAGAAGGAGGACAAGCTCGGCATCCGTGCCTCCTCCACCTGCGAGCTGATTCTGGAAGACTGCCGGGTGCCGGAGGCGAACGTGCTCGGCGAGGTCGGCAAGGGCTACAAGGTGGCGATCGAGACCCTGAACGAAGGCCGCATCGGAATCGGAGCGCAGATGCTCGGTGTGGCGCGCGGCGCGCTGGAGCACGCCCTTGCTTACGCCCAGGAGCGCCGCCAGTTCGGCAAGCCCATCGCGGATTTTCAGGGCATTCAGTTTCAACTGGCGCGCCTCGCCACCGACGTCGAGGCGGCGCGCCTGATGACGTACAACGCCGCCCGCCTCAAGGACGCCGGAAGCCCCTACGTGAAAGAGGCTGCCATGGCCAAGTACTTCTGCTCGCAAGTGGCCGAGCGCGTGGCCAGCGAAGCCATCGAGGTCTACGGCGGCTACGGCTTCACCCGCGACTATCCGGTGGAGAAGTACCTGCGCGACTCGAAGATCGGCAAGATCTACGAGGGCACGTCCTTCATGCAACTTCAAACCATTGCCAAGCTGATTCTGGCGCAGGCGTAGGTTCGCCGGCGGCTAGGGTCCTGATTTGTTCCCTTGACGGCCCTCAAGCCGGGCGCAGGCGTCTTCCCCCGCCGTCCAATTCGGGCGCAGCGCGAGCGCCCGCTGGCACTCTTCGAGCGCGGCAGTGCGATCGCCGGATTCGCCGAGCGCCTCGGCGAGCCCAAGATGCGCCGCGGCGTCGTTGGGCTCGAGCCGCAGATATTCCCGGAAGCCGGCGATCGCGTTCGGGAAATCCCTCTCGCGCGCCAGCGTCTGGGCAAGGGCGAGGCGGGCTTCGGCAAAGTCCGGCTTGCCGCGCAGGGCTTCCTGAAGGTTGAAGACGGCCTCCGGCAACTTCCCGGCCGCCGCCCAGGCTTGGCCGAGCGCATAGTTGGTGCGCGGATTGTAGGGTGCGAGCTTCACGGCCGCCTGCGCCTCCGTGACGGCCTCCGGCGCCTGCCCAAGCTGAAGCAGGGCCAGGGCCAGCTCCGCGTGGACTTCCGGCAACTGCGGCGCTCGCTGCAAGGCGCCGCGCAAGGCTGCCGCGGCGCCCGACGCGTCTCCCAGGCGAAGCAGGGCCGCGCCCAGGCCACCCGCGGCGTCGGCGTCTCCCGGCCGCAGCGCCAGCACCGCCCGGTAGGCCTGTGCCGCGCCCTTCCAATCGCCCTGGGCGGCGAGGGTGCGGCCGAGCTGGAGCTGGTAGGCCGGGTCGTTGGAGGCCAGCCGCGCAGCTTCGCCCAGCTCCGCCGCCGAGCCGGCGAGGTCGCCGCTTTCCTTGAGCGCCGCCGCCAGACGTTCGTGAAGCGCCGCGTCGTCCGGCCGCAGGCGAAGGGCGTCGCGATACGCCGGGATGGCCTCCGTCCACCGGCGCTCGGCAGCCAGCAGGTCCGCCAGCGCGGCCAGCGTTTGCGGCGTGTCGGGGCGCAGCGCCGCGGCCTGCTGCATCTCGGCCAGCGCCTCGTCGTTGCCGCCCGCCTGGCGCAAAGCCTCACCCAGCCGGTAGTGCATCTCGGGATTCTTGGGCTGCAGCTTGAGGGCCTGGCGATACTCCAGGATGGCGCGCTCCGGCCGGCCGGCGGACGCGTAGGCGTTGGCGAGATTCAGATAAGCGTCGGCGTCCCCGGGTTTCAGTTTCACTTCCTCTTCATACTCGGCGATGAATCCGGGCAAATCCCCCGCCGCGCCGCGCGCCTCGGCGAGGTTGCGATGATAAGCGGGTGAATCGGGCGCCAGCTCGGTGGCCTTCGTCAGCTCGGGCACGGCTTGCGCGAGGTCTCCGGTTTTTCGCAGCACCAGGCCGAGAGCCTCGTGCAGCGCGGGATCCTTCGGGCGCAGCCGCAGGGCTTCGCGGTACTCGCCCACCGCCGTGGCGTCATTGCCGGTGTCGAGATAGGTCGCCGCAAGCTGGGCGTGGGCGTCGGCATCGCCCGGGCGCTGCCGGATCAGGCGCTGCAGTTCCTGGATGGCGCCCCCCAGGTCGCCGGCCGTCCGGAGGGCCAGCGCAAGGTCGTAGCGGTAGTCCGCTTGGTCCGGGCGGAGCGCGACGGCCTGGCGATACTCCTCGATGGCGTGGAGGGTATCGTCGGCGGCCGCCAGCGCATTGGCGAAGCTCAGATGAAGCTCGGGATCGTTCGGCCTCAGGCGGACCGCCGTCCGGTACTCGGCGAGCGCCTCGGTGACGTGGCCCCCGGCCTCGGTGAGCGCCAGCCCGAGCCCGGCGTGATAATCGGCGTTGCGGGGCGAGAGTGCGATGGCTTCGCGCCAGCGCTCGATGGACCCCGTCATGTCACCGGCCTGCTCGAGCGCCTGGGCGAAGGAGGCGCGCATTTGCCCGTCTTTCGGGGCGAGCTTGAGGGCCTGCCGGTATTCTTCGGCGGCGTCGGCGGCTTGGCGATTGAGGGCGAGGGCCGCGGCCAGTCCCACGCGGGCTGCGGGGCTCTCGGGAGCCAGCTTCACTTCCGCCCGGAACTCTTCGATGGCTTCGGGCAGCCTCCCCTCGGCTTCGAATAGCGCGCCGATGTTCGCGTGCGCGCCCGCGAAGCCGGGCTTGAGGCGCAACGCCTCGCGGTACTCTTGCACGGCGTCGTCCGGCAGGTTCAGGCCCACATAGGCGCTCGCGAGATCGTAGTGCAGGTTCGCATCTGCGGGCCGCAGCGCCAGCGCCTTTTGGTAATTCTCCACAGCTTCCTTCAAATGGCCGGTTCGGGCCAGTTCGTTGCCTTGCCGGGCGAGGTTGGCCGCCTCGTTGGGGCCGTGTTCGGCAGCCTGGGCCTTGTTCCCGGCCGGAACTGGCTGGGCGCGATGGACGGGGTGCTGAGCCCGGACGGGATTTGCGCCCAAGAGAAGCGCTCCCAGCAGTGGCACGAGTGAGACCGCGCTGGCCGTGGACCCGCGCCCGGCGACACGCCTCGCCGGCTTCGTCGCGGCCGTCGGTTGGAGCCGAAAACGCATCCTGAATCAAGCATACACTTCATCCCGCGCCTACGCTTCGCGCTGGGAACTCCGGACTCGCATTGCCGATGGGTCCCCGCGCAGGCGGGGATGGCCGGCCGCTGACTGCCTCCTGAGGATGCGGCCTGTTTTGGCTTTGGCATTTTGGGGCATTTCGTTCAGCCATTTCATTCAACGCAACTGACTCGATTCTCATCTTTCTCACTTTGGCTTTGTGTAACTTTTACAACTCCATCATTCTAAAAGACATTCCGGCTTTGGAGAGGCCTTCCGAATTTCGTATCTCATTCATTCTGCGTCACATTCCGGCTTTGCATGATATGGGGTGGACCTACCCTGCCTGCACCGATGGCCGAGCCCTCAGGAGCGCAGAAAGCCGAGCCTATCACCTCTGGTTTCAACAACATACTGAGTTTGTTGCCATATCATCAGTGTTTTCAATCACTTGATCGCATTTCGGATCTCTGAGACGATCCAGTTGTGACTTATCGCCCTTTGTTTCAACAAGATGGTTGGTTATTGGACCTATCATACGTGTTTTCAACAACTTGGTTGGTTCGAGCGAATTCCAAAAATGGAATATCAATGCTTTCAATAAGTTGGTTGGTTCGTTCGTAACATTTCCGATTTTCACCCGCACTCCCTGGCCCACGGACAATGCACCACCGAGAATAGCCGACCGCGCCTGGCTTCGGAGCGTGGCGTTGGCTGCGGCTCGGTCTGTCTAGCCGGAGGAATGGGGGCAAGCCGGGCCTCATAAACGCCTCGGCAATAACCGTAACATCACTACTATGGAAAGTCAAGTGAAAAGAGGCTGGTGGGGCATTTCGAGTGTTCGGAGACCCTGCCGGATACGGTCAATCCCACTCCCCGCCTGCGCGGGGACGGGCTTCGAGGGAATGACGGCAGGGTAAGGGTGTCAAAGCAAACTGGACGCCTGGCGAAAGGCGGGGACTGAAGCAGGTTCCGGGCCGGCGCCGATCCGGGGGTTGGAGGCTTAGGTCAACACTGCGGCGTCACTCGTGGGTAATCGCCAAGGGTGGCGTTCTTTCACTGCGACCTCGGGCGGGCGATTCCACTTCTACGGGTAGGCCGTTTGAGGTCAGGGCGGTCCATTGCCAGGTGCCGTGGTGCGGGTGCAGGAACTCGCCTTGACGCCGCCCTTTCATGCGGTGCCGCATCGCTCGGGTCAGCTCACTCACTGGCCGTGAAAAGCCGGAATGTGTCGCTCTCACCTTTCCGTATCTTGCGTTTGGCGATTGTATATTTCGTCGCTGACGTGCTCCATCCAGTCCACAACCTTCCCGTCGAGCTTTTCCTGAATGGCGATGTGCGTCATGGCCGTGGTTGGGCTGGCGCCATGCCAGTGCTTCTCACCGGGCGGGAACCAGACCACATCGCCCGGCCGGATCTCCTCGATCGGGCCACCCCAGCGCTGTGCCCGGCCGCAACCCGCCGTCACGATCAGGGTCTGGCCCAGCGGATGCGTGTGCCACGCCGTCCGCGCGCCCGGCTCAAAAGTTACGCTGGCGCCTTGAACAAGCGCCGGCTCGGGCGCCTGAAAAAGCGGATCGATCCGCACCGTGCCAGTGAACCACTCGGACGGACCCTTGGCGGAAGGCTGCGAGCCGGTTCTCTTGATCTCCATATCTTGTATTCCCTCACTTGATGTTTGTCTGTTCGCCCGGCCGCGTTACCGGCTGGGATTGATGAGTTTCATAACCATCGGCGCCGGATCCTGAGGGTTCTCCAGGCGAAGCAGGCTGTCTGTTCTCATCCGGACCACTTCCATCCATTCCGGATGCGTCATGATGTAGAAGCGCTCGTTCCGGATGGCGTCGAAGACGATGTTGGCCACCTGAAGCGGAGGCATGGCCGCATCGATGGCGGCCTTAAAGAACTTCAATCCGGCTTGCATTTCCGGGGTCAGCTCAACGGGTTCGTTTTGGAGACCCGCTGGCCGGTGGCGCTCGGCGTTCACGATGTCGGTGCGAACCAGGCCCGGGCAGAGCACCGACACCTTGACCAGGGCGCTTTTTCGCTGGAGCGTCAGGTAAAGGCTTTCGGAGAGGGCCACTACGGCGTGCTTGGTGACCGAGTAAGGAGTTAATCCGCCCCCTACCATCAGCCCCGCGTTGGAGGCGGTGTTGACGATGTGGCACTCCTGGTTCTCGGCCAGCATCAGAGGCGTGAACACCTTGACGCCGTGGATCACCCCCCACAGGTTGACGCCGATCACCCACTCCCAATCGTTCCAGGTGGCCTCCCACGGGGACCCGCCGGCGCCGACGCCCGCGTTGTTAAACAGCAAGTGGACGTGGCCAAAGGCATCGAGCGTGCGGCGGGCCAACTGCTCCACGTCAGCCCGTTTTGAGACGTCCGTTCTCGCGGCGAGCACGGTTCCGCCGAGGGCTTTCAGTTCGCCCTCGGCCTGGGCGAGGTTCGCCTCATCGATATCGGCAAGCACCACTTGGATGCCTTCGTTAACGCAACGCTCGGCGATTCCCCGCCCGATGCCGCTGGCGGCGCCGGTAATCACCGCGACCTTGCCTTTGAACTCGTTCATGGGGCCTCATCTCCGTGTTGAGACCCGAATATTCTACCGTCCCCGGGGCCGCATTCTTCGCAAAAAAACGTGTATGCGGCCCACGACGGAGCGCAACCAGACGATCCGTCTCTCGCCACTCACAGACCTGTCATTCGCTCGATGTGTTCGGGATATCGAGCCCCTTGCACCGTGATCTGTGAGGCCGCGTTATCGATGTCGCGGAGATCGTCGGGAGTGAGCTCGACGGAAACCGCTGCGAGGTTCTCGTCCAGGCGATGCAGCTTGGTGGTGCCTGGGATGGGCGCCATCCACGGCTTCTGGACCAGCACCCAGGCGAGCGCGATCTGAGCAGGTGTCGCCTTCTTCCGTTCCGCAAGGCGGGCGAGCAGATCGACCACGGCCTGATTGGCCTTGAGAGCTTCCGGGGTGAAGCGAGGCAGGGTGCTGCGGAAGTCGGTGCTGTCGAACCTGGCGTTTTCGTCGATCTTGCCGGTGAGGAAGCCCTTGCCCAGCGGGCTGTACGGGACGAAGCCGATGCCGAGTTCCTCGAGCGCGGGCAGCACTTCCGCTTCGGGCCGTCTCCACCACACAGAGTATTCGCTCTGGACCGCAGTGACCGGCTGAACGGCGTGGGCGCGACGAATCGTCCTGGCGCTTGCCTCGGAAAGCCCGAAGTGCTTGACCTTGCCCGCCTGAATCAGGTCCCTCACCGCACCGGCGACGTCTTCGATGGGAACCTCGGGGTCAACCCGGTGCTGATAGTAGAGATCGATGGCATCAACCTTCAATCGCTTGAGCGAGCCCTCGACAGCCTGCTTGATGTGCTCCGGCCGGCTGTTCACACCTGCCGCTCCCGGCCGATGATCCGTGCCACTGAGATCGAACCCGAACTTGGTGGCGATCACCACTCGCCCCCGGAAGGGCGCGAGGGCCTCGCCCACGAGCTCTTCGTTCGTAAACGGACCGTACACCTCGGCAGTGTCGAAGAACGTTATGCCGCGTTCCACGGCGGCATGGAGAAGAGCGGTCATCTCCTGCTTGTCTTTGGGCGGGCCGTACGAAAAGCTCATGCCCATGCAGCCGAGTCCGATGGCCGATACTTCCAGATTACTTTTTCCAAGTTTGCGCTTCTGCATGCTTCCTCCTTATCAACTGTTTCTCCCGTTCCCAGATTAGATTCGAGTGACCTGGAAAGCGGTATCCCGATCCTTCCGATTTATTGCCTATTTCTCTTGCTGATTGACAAACTCATTGCGGTATCTCCGCCGCGAGACCTATCCTCGGTGGAGGAGAGTGAAACTTCTAACATGACGAACCGTAGAGAAGACGCCATTCCGTTGCCAGATCGAGTCCATGAATTGCGAACGGAACTGGCGCGCAAAATTGCCTTGTTCATTGGGTCGGCAGAGAAACGGATAACGGACATCCCCGGCTTGCTGCTGACCCGCAGGACCGCCCCTACGGCGCCGGCCTCAGCGACGTACGAGCCGAGTCTGGCCGTGGTGGCGCAAGGGCGGAAGCGGGCAACCCTCGGCGGAACCACGTTCATCTTCGACCCGTCGCGATACCTGCTGACGTCTCTGGACTTGCCCGTCATCTGCAACGTGATCGAGGCCAGTGAGGCCGTGCCTTATCTCTGCTTCGTGCTCAAGCTCGAAATGCCCGTGGTCCGGGAGCTTCTGAGCCGTGAGGAGATTCAGGCGCCTGAGGCGGCGCCGGACAGTCCTGCCATGGCCACCGGTGAGACCACGGCGGAGTTGCTCGACGCATGCTGCCGGCTCATGGACCTGCTGGACACGCCCCAGGACATCCCGTTTCTGAGCGGCTTGATTCAACGCGAGATCATCTACCGAATCCTGCGGGGACCGGAGGGGGCGCGCCTTCGAGCGATTGCTACGTTGGGAGATCAGAGCCAACGAACGGCAAAGGCGATCGCATGGGTCAGGGTGAACTACGCGAAGCCGCTGCGCGTGGAAGAACTCGCAAAAATCGCGGGCATGGGCGTCTCCACGCTGCACCACCATTTCCGGGTGCTCACCGCCGTGAGCCCGCTTCAGTATCAAAAGCAACTTCGGTTGCAGGCCGCGCGGGAACGCATGCTCATGGACGGCCTGGACGCCGCCAGTGCGGCCTTCGAGGTGGGCTACGAGAGCGCCAGCCAGTTCAACCGCGAATACAGCCGCTTCTTCGGCAAACCGCCCATGCGCGACGTTCGGACTCTTCGCTCGCCCAGCGCTCCGCCGTTGGAGTCGGTCAGCAATCGGTAAGACAACATCAGATGGTTTATTCCGGGTGAGTGATCGGGTACCCGGAGGTTGGCCCGCACCTCGGCGGATCAATCATCCCTTGTCGTTAAGCGGCCCGGGGACGCGGCCGCTTCAGCCCACCTTCACATACGTGCTATATGGCAGGTCCCCCAGCGAGGTAAACGGCAGCATCGTCACCGGTCCAGCCGCCGAGCTCGCCTGCCACTGGCGCTCGCTCACGCGCTCGGCCGCGAGCAGTTGTTCCCGCGTCAGCTTCGGCGCCGGACCGTCCTGCTCTTTCTTCACCGCCATCAACACCAGCGGTCCCCGTAGCAGCGCTACCGTGTCCGTATGCCGCGCATCGATCGTTTCCAGCCTCAGCTTCAGCGGAAGTTCCAGCTCCACCCGGTCTCCGGTCTTCCACTCGCGGCGGGCCGCTGCAAACTGTCCTGGGGCCGCCAACCCCTTCTGGCGCGCCCCGTTCACAAAAATCGCCGCACCTTCCGCCCAGGCCGGAATGCGGAAGAGGAGGGCAAGCTCCGCGGGCCGGGAACTGGTTACTGTGAAAGCTACACGATCTTCGTACGGATAGTCGCCCTCCTGCATCAGCGAGAGCGCCGCCCCGTTCGCAGTCCAGCGCAGCGTCGACGGCACGTAAAGATTCACGTACACCGCCTGGGGCCCGCGAAAATACGCGTTGATCCGGTAATCCGCCGCCACCTGCGGCAGCGTGCCCGCGCAGCAGGGCCAGCGAGCCTCCTTGTACACCCGCCGGCCGTCAAAGTTGTAATCGGAGTAGTAGAAAGCCTCGCCGTTATCCTGCAGCGGTTTCGCGCCCAGCACGGTGTTATACATCATGCGCTCCATGCTGTCGCCGTAACGGGCGTCGCGGGTGACGCGCAGCAGGTAGCGCGTCAGCTTGAAGTGAGCATACGAGCCGCAGGGAGTCTCAAAGCTGTGGTGGGTGTTGGTCAGGCTGGCATACATATCGCTGCTGCCCGGCGCGCGCAGTTGCTCATCCGGTCCCCACCCGCCCGTGGCAAAGCTCTGCTCCTCCAGCATGGCGAAGGCATTTCGGGCCGCGCGCAGATGCTTCCCGCTCCCCGCCACCAGGTACGCCATCATGGCCGAGCTCAGGGAGTTCACATAGCTGTAGGCGTGCCTGCCGGCGAGCACGTCCTGGTTGCGCGACAGTGGATCGAACCAAGGCTCGTCATCAAGGTACCGGAGTCCCAGGCCGTAATACCGCCGGCCCGCGCCGCGCTGGTAAGCCAGAAACAGGTTCTCCGGCAGGGTGTAGGACTCGTCCCACGTCCAGGAGGGGTCCTGCTTGTCCTTATCCGTCCGCCAGGGAACGTCGTGCTCTACCGCATGCCCCGGCAGGTGAGGCAGCGCCGTGTTCGTGGTCTGCTCCAGAATCGCCAGCGCCTGCGGGTCCCACGCGTAGGTGTGCGAATCGAGCAGTCCCAGCAGCAGCTTGTCGTAGGTGTAGGCCGGAAAGCGGTTCTTCACGTAGAAGTCCGCCGTGATGGTCCCGGCATACAGCCGGTTGAGCCGCAGCACCTTTTGGCGCGTCGCCTCGTCCCCGGTAATCGCATAGGCGCGTGCCAACGCCGACACCCACTGCCCAAAGGGGCACCCCGGAGCGAACCCGTCGTCGAAGTTTTTGGAATAGTCGTAATCGGGATCGTAATGGTACCACCCGCCCAGATCCTCGCCCGGCGCCGGCATCCCGGACATCTGCCGGAACGGCTTCAGCAGACTGTCATCGCTCAGCGCCATCAGCACCGCATGGGTGTTCATCAATTGCGACTCGTGCAGGTCGCTGGTGATGAGCACATCGCCGTACTCAAACTCCTCGAGCGGAGCAGCCCCGGCGGCCTCCGCGCCCCGTGCCACGCGGCGCCCCAACCCACTTCCGGCAACCGCCGCAGCCGCCAGTGAACTGGCCTGAAGAAACCCTCTGCGTGATATCCGCGCCATTCCCTTTTACCTCGCACTCGTTCAGCCGGAAATCCCCTTATGGACGCCGGCCCGACCGACAAGATACCTCTGGCCGCCACCGAAGGCAACTGTCAGCCGGGTTTGCGCTGCCCGGTGCGCCCACAGGCCCCGGAAGCGTCCCCGATGCCTCGGGCGGGACGGTTTCCGACGCTTCGAGGCGTATCCAGTGCGGCGAGCCGGCCCTGCCGCTCCACGGCATTCCCACGCCCAGCCCGGGAACGATTTTGCTTGATTTCCTAACTTACCGACGGGTAAGATACGGCCCAGGCGGACTATCTTACCCAACGGTAAGATAGCGCCCGAGAAGCCATCGCAGTTAAAAGGGGGCGGCTCGGCTCAGGCTATGGCAAAAGAGGCGCGCGCCCGACAAACCCATTTGACGGCCTTCGCCAGCCGGCGCCGCGACCCCGCCAGCAAGCGCGAAGCCGTCCTCAAGACCGCCGCCCAGCTCTTCCTGGAGAAGAGCTACGCGCGCACCTCGCTCGACGACGTCGCCGAGCGCCTGCACATCACCAAACCCGCTCTTTATCACTATTTCCGCAACAAAGAAGAGATCCTCCTCGGGTGCTACCGGTGGGGCACGGCGCTGATCGAAAAGTCCCTCAACCAGATTGCCGGGCACTGCGGAACGGGGTTGGACAAGGTCGAGGCCTTCATCTACGCCTACGCCAACGTGATGACGGTCAACTTCGGCCGGTGCGTGATGCGCCTGGACGAGGGCGACCTCTCGAACGAGGCGCGCGCCGAGGTGCGGGCGGCGAAGCGGAAGATCGACCGGCGCCTGCGATCGTTCATTCGGGAGGGCGTCGAGGACGGCACGATTGCGCCCTGCGATCCCAAGATCGCGGCCTTTTCGATTGCCGGCGCCGTGAACTGGATTTGCATGTGGTATGAGCCCGAAGGGCCGCTTTCCGCGGATGAAATCGCGTCGCAATACGCGCGGACGCTCACTCAGGGCCTGGCGCGACCGGAGCGGCGCGCGCTTCACGCGGGGTGGGCGCGCGGAGTTCGGAACGAACCGCTCCTGCAACCTGGAGGGCGGGCGGCGAGGGCGGCTGATTAGAAATCTTCAAGAACTCGAAAGCGAGGTAAAGCCATGGGAACGATGGAAGCGACAGTAGCGGCGGTTGGGGCAAAACGGGTCAAAGGCGGCAGCTTCCTGACCGAGGAGCGCGATCCGCAGGACGCGTTCACCCCGGAGGACCTTTCCGAAGAGCAGCAGCACATCGCGAAGACCGCGGCGGAGTTCATCCACAACGAGGTGATGCCGGCGGCGGACGATATCGAGGCCAAGCGCTTCGAGGTGACCAAGAGCCTGCTGCGCAAGGCCGGAGAACTCGGGTTGATGGGTGTGGATGTTCCTGAGGCTTACGGCGGGCTGGAACTCGACAAAGTCACTTCGGCCCTGATCGCGGAATCGATCAGCCAGTTGGCCAGCTTTTCGGTGGCGTTCAGCGCGCACGTGGGCATCGGCACGCTGCCGATTGTGTGGTATGGAACCGAGGAGCAGAAGCGGAAATATCTGCCAAAGCTCGCGAGCGGCGAGTGGATTGCGGCCTACGCGCTCTCCGAGCCCACCTCGGGTTCGGACGCGCTGAATTGCCACACGCGCGCCGTGCTGTCTGACGACGCCCAGCACTACGTGCTGAACGGCGAGAAGATGTGGATCAGCAACAGCGGCTTTGCGGACGTTTTCACTGTGTTCGCGAAACTCGACGGCGACAAGCTCAGCGCCTTCATTATCGAGCGCGGCACGCCGGGCTTCTCGATCGGGGCCGAGGAGCACAAGCTCGGCATCCGCGGCTCGTCCACCTGCCCGTTGATCCTCTCCGACTGCAAGGTACCGGTGGAGAACCTGCTGGGCGAAATCGGCAAGGGGCACCACATCGCTTTCAGCGCGCTGAATATTGGGCGCTTCAAGCTGGGCGCGGCCTGCCTGGGCGGAGCCCGCCACACCCTGCAAGACGCGCTCGATTACGCCCAGGAGCGCCAGGCGTTTGGCAAGCCGATCGCCGAGTTCGGCCTGATCCAGGAGAAGCTCGCCGAGTGCGCGGCGGCGGTGTACGCGGGCGAGTCGATGGTGTATCGCACCGTGGGCATGATCGACGCGGCGCTGTCCGGCCTCGACGCGAGCGCCGAAGGTGCCTCGCGCGCGATTCAGAAGCGCATCGAGGAATACGCCGTGGAGTGCTCGATTCTGAAGGTGTGGGCGTCCGAGATGATGGAAATGGTCGCCGACCATGCCGTGCAGATTTTCGGCGGCTACGGCTACGTGGAGGAGTACCCGGCCGAGAGGGCTTACCGCGACGCTCGCATCAACCGCATCTTCGAGGGCACGAACGAGATCAACCGGCTCATCATCACCGGTTGGTTGATGAAGCGGGCCGTGGCGGGCCAGTTGCCGCTGCTCGCGGCCATCCGGCAGCTTATGGACGAGGTCATGTCGTCTCCGGCTCCCGCCGAGGAGCGGGAGGGGACGCTGGCTGCCGAACACAAGATGCTGGCCCAGGCTAAGAAGCTGGCGCTTTTTGCCGCCGGCGCTGCCTCACAGAAGTATATGCAGAGCTTGGCCGACCAGCAGGAAGTGATGGGCGCCCTCGCGGATTGCATCATCGAGGTCTACGCCATGGAGTCGTGCCTGCTGCGCGCGGAGAAGCTCATGGCCAGCCGGGGCGAGGCGGCCACCCGGGCCGCGATCGCCATGACGCAGTTCTACGCAGCTCACGCCATGCAAATCGTCGAGCTCGCGTCGCGCAAGGTTATTGCAGCCGTCGCGGAGGGCGATATGCTCCGCATGCAGGCGGCCATCCTGCGCCGGCTGGCCAAGCATGACCCTTCCGACACCGTTGCACTGGGCCGCCAGATTGCGCGGCACATGTTGGAGGCGGGGCGCTATAGCCTGTAGCGGCAAGACTCACCGCGGAGACGCGGAGAAACCAGAAGGCAGAAACTCGAACACATGCTGTCGCTGGCTCCGCGTCCCGGCGCCTCTGTGCTGAAGACGGTTCTTCCGCAGCTCGTCACTTTCGGCGGGTTAAGGCCTCGGCCTTGCGGATGGCTTTCTCGCGCAGTTCCCACGATTCGATGGCCTTTTGAGCGCCCTGGCGGGCCAGGCTGGCGCTCATCTGGCGCTCGGCTTCGTCGAACGTCGCCTCGGCATCCATGCGGGCTTGGTAGGCTTCGTCGTCCGCTTCCTTTACGCGTTGGACCGCGAGCTTGGTCTTGGGATCGATGTTCTTCGCTTCGTCCCTCGCTTTTTCGTACTGGCGCTTCAGCCTGGGGTTGCTCTCGAGAGCAGCCTGCGCCTCCAATTCGTGGTATGCCTTTTTGAGGTCGTCGTCCCAAGCCGCTTTCACCTTATCTCCCAAAGCGCCGAGGGCGTCCACGGCGCGGTCAGCGGTGGCTCGCACCCTGCTCTTTTCAAAGAGCCAGTGCCACACGGACCAGTCTTTGGCCACGTTCATTAGCTCCATCGCTTGCTCGACCTCGCTCAGCCTTCGCATCGGATTGGGTCCTCTCCTCCAGAGATCTGCTCGAATGTCTCTCCGCTTCAAAAGCGTCCAGATGCGAGGCTACCGAATATGCGTCACGTCAGTCTGTGATTCCCAACACTGCCCTAGCCGGGCCGGGCGCGGGACGATGTTCATGACGACAGTGTGGAGGTCATGCCATGAAAATCGGCCACCGGAGTCCGCTTCTGGCCCTGTTCGTACTGGCGATGGGTCCCGTGCTTGCCGCCCAGCAGTTGAAGCCGGAGACGGAGCGCGATTTTGATTGTTACATCCAGGCCGCAGAACAGCGGATGGGCGCGCGGCCGACCTTCCTGGTGGCCGACGCCGACGCGGCGTTGAACCAGCAATTGGTCGGCAGCCACCGGATTCAAACGGTGGAGGGGAACGGGGCCAACCCTCATAAGGTGGTGGGCGGCCTGATTTTCGACTGGGTTGGTTCCGAGTTCATTTCCGGCGCCACCCTCGACCGGACCGTCCGCATGCTACAGGACTATGACCATCGCGCACAGTATTTCAGCGAGACTATCGCGACCTCCAAGCTCATCTGCCGAAGAGGAGAGGACCAGTTCGATTACTCCATGCGCCTCAAGGAACCTGCGGTGCTGGACGTCGCGAGCGACGTGCTCTGGCAGCGTGTCGATGCGCATCGTTGGCGCTGCCGGTCGTACTCGACCGATGTCCGCGCCGTGGGCAAGGACAAAGGATACCTGCGGCGCCTCGATTCTTACTGGCGTTTTGCGGAAGTGCCGAACGGCGTCTACGTGGAAGGCGAGACCATCACCCTGAGCGATTCCTTCGGGGCGCTGATGCGCGGCCTTGGCTCGATGATGGGCATCAATCCTGAGAAATCCCTGAAGCACTCGCTCGATTCCATGCGCGAGACACTGCAGAAACCGGGGCTGCAATTTCCGGATCCCCCGCAAGGGGTGGCTGCATGTGGTGAGGCTTACCGTCCGCCCGGCTGCCCCGCGCCGCCCATTCGTTGACCTCTTATGTCGGACTTCGACTTCGATTTCATCGTGATCGGCTCCGGGTTCGGAGGCAGCGTCAGCGCCCATCGTCTCACCGAGAAGGGCTACCGGGTGGCGGTGATGGAAATGGGGCGGCGCTGGGGTCCGGAGAACCTGCCTAAAACAAGCTGGCGGCTGCGGCGCTGGTTGTGGCGCCCGGGCCTCGCCCTCTACGGCTTCTTCAACCTCGAATTCTTCCGTCACGTGGTGATTGCGCACGGCTGCGCGGTGGGCGGGGGCTCGATCACTTACGCCAATACCCTGCTGGTTCCGAGGGACGTGATTTGGGAGAACGGAACGTGGGCCGGGCTGGCGCCGTGGAAATCCGAGATGCCGCCCCACTACGAAACCGCCCTGCGGATGCTCGGCGCCACCGACAACTGCATTCTGGGCCCGGCGGACCACCTGCTGAAGCGCGTCGCAGACGCGGCCGGAGTGGGCCACACCTTCTACCGCACGCGCGTGGGTGTGTTCCAGGCGCCGGAGGGGGAGGCGGGCGGCAAGAATTATCCCGATCCGTATTTCGGCGGCCAGGGGCCGGAGCGCACCACTTGCATTGCCTGCGGCGGCTGCATGATGGGCTGCCGCTACAACGCCAAGAACACCCTTGACAAAAACTACCTCTACTTCGCCGAGAAGAATGGTGCGCAGGTGTTCGCGGAGACCAAGGTGGTGGATGTCGTGCCGTTGAACGGCCGGGCGGACGGAAGCGACGGCTATGAGGTGCGAACCGTAAAGTCCACGGCCTGGCTGGGCAAGCAACCCCGCCGCTTCAGGTGCCGAGGCGTGGTGTTCGCGGCCTCGGCGCTCGGCAGCATGGATCTCCTCTTCCGTCTCAAGGAACGCGGCTCGCTGCCGGCCCTCAGCGGCCAGCTTGGCCATCGCGTGCGAACGAACGCAGAATCGTTGATCGGGGTACGCGTTCCAGGCACTCCCGAAGATCTGTCCAAGGGCGTGGCGATCGGTTCGGGCATCTACATCGACGAGCACACGCACATCGAGGCGGTCCGCTATCCCGAAGGCTCGGACGCTTTGGGCATCCTGTGCACAGTGTTGACGGGCGGGCGGCCCGGCCGTTCGCGCATTTTCGTCTGGCTCGGCACCTTCTTGAACTCGCTGCTGCGGCATCCCCTCAGGACCATCCGCTGCCTGCACCCCTTCGGCTGGGCGCGCGAGTCGTTGTTGCTGGTCTGTATGCAGACCCTCGAAGGGCACATCAACATGCATCTGGGCCGGTTGTGGTTCTGGCCTTTCGGGAAGAGGCTCGTGACCCGCGGGCCACGCATCCCTCCGTATATACCCCAGGCCAACGAGTTCGCCCGCAGAGCCGCCCAACTGATCGGCGGCACACCGATGAGCATGGTCACAGAAGTTTTGTTTAACGCGCCGGGAACCGCCCACGTCCTGGGCGGCTGCCCCATGGCCGGCTCGCCGGCGCAGGGTGTGGTGGACTACCGCAACCGCGTCTACGGTTACAAGAACGTGTATATCTGCGATGGATCAGTAGTGGCGGCCAACCTGGGTGTAAATCCGAGCCTCACCATCTGCGCGCTCACCGAGCGCGCGATGAGCTACCTTGCGCCGGCTGCGAGGACGGAGTGGAACGATGCTGCCGAAGCGGAAGGGCAAGGCGGGGCGGCGTTGAACGCTGCGTCCGCCGCCCCGGATTTTGATACCGCGCGAAACGAACACTCCCGCCGCTCGGTCTTCACTTCTTGATGTTCTTGCCGAAATTGAAGATCGGGCCCACTGAGAAGCGTACCGTCAAGCGGCCATCCTTCAAGAGATCGTTGAACAGATGGTCGTAGACGAGGTCGGACTGCACCCGAAGGCCGACGTGCTTCGAGAACAGGAAGTCCACGCCGCCGCCGAACCCGTAGAATGGCGTCCAGTCCGTTTTCTTTCCAGAGGGCGCGAGTTGCGCCACGATGCCCTTGGCGATCGGATCCCCGGGCATCGGGGTGGCGACTTCGTGGATCGCTCCGAGGTCCGGGCGCAGGAAGAGCGTCTCATTT
>DATJAQ010000161.1:0-18118 GCA_035516075.1 Terriglobia bacterium
GCGCCACGCGCCGGCGCGCCGCCGCACAGCTCGCAACTGAGCCTTTGGGACGACTTCCGCTCCGCGCCGGCGCACCCCGCGCCGGGCGACGGCTCGCGCTCATCGGCTCCGCCCACAACCGTTCATCATCACCCGGCTGCCGCGCATCCCGACGGCGCTCACCACGGCCTGGACGAGCTGTTCGCGCGCGTCCATCGCCGCCTCGGCTTCCGCCCGCCGGCGCCGCTGTTCCGCGTGGCCTTCCGCCGGTTCACCGGTCTGCGCAGCACCATCCGGTCCCGTAACCAGGAGCTTATTGAGGCCTACCTTTCCGACCTTCTTGAGGATGCCTCGCCGGTGGTGCTGGAGGCGATCGCCGAGATTCTCATCACGAGGCTCTTCCGCGTGGCCACCTCGCGCGAGGCGGACGAGTGCTACCAGGCCTGGGCGCACAGCCCCGCAGTCGCGCACCGTATCGAGGAGGTTCGCCGCCAGCGCGGCCGCAAGATCCTGCGAGCGCCGCAGGGGAATTACTTCAATCTGCACTCGATCTTCGACGATCTCAATCGCCGCTTTTTCGGTGGCGAGCTCGGGCAGGTGCGCATCGGCTGGAGTCCCGTGCGCTCGCGCACCATGCTCGGCCACTACGACGCCTCGCATTGCACCATCACCATCACCCGGTGGCTCGACGCGCGCCGCGTCCCGCGCTACGTGGTGGAATACCTCGTGTATCACGAAATGCTGCACGCCCGCTTTCCCGTGGAACGCCGCGCTCACCGGCGCGTGGTCCACACCCGGGCCTTCCGCGAGGCCGAGCGCAAGTTTCCTCATTACACGCGCGCCGTGCACTGGCTGAAAACCGGCTGCACGCGCGGCGCCGGGCCGCCTGAGACGCTGCGGCGCGCCCTCGACGCCATCTGAGACGCGCACCCATTCGGTTTCAAACGAGGCTAGCTGTGTAGGCTTGTTTTGCGTAGCGGCAGGCTGGGCGCTAGAGCCCGCCCGCCGGCTTGGTGTAGCCCTTGGCGGCGTCTTCGTAGGCCTGGACGTTCTCTTTGGTGACCACGCCGATGCCCGTGTCCACCAGGGTGGGCAGGGGCGAGGCCGGCGCGGTGCGCCAGTTGTTGAACTCATGCACCACGTTGTGGTGCAGGTCGTCGAGGAAGCGCAGCCCGTTAAAGGCCATGGTGTAAGGCTTCTGCGCCATGGAGGCCACGATGGTGCCCGACGCGATGTAGTCGAGCGTCTCCTGGTCTTTATCCATGGCCACAATGGTGATCTTGCCGTCGAAGTTCAGCCGGTGCAGCGCCTCGGCCGCGCCTGGCCCGCCCGAAGCTTCGAGGCAGAGGATGCCGTCCATCTTGGCCTTCTTGGCAATTAATGCCGACACCAGGTCGTTGGCCTTGCGCGGGTCGCCCTGATCGTCCAGCGTCTGCTCGATGCGGATCTTGGGGTAGCGCGCGAAGGCGTCCTTGGCGCCGCGCAGGCGCTCGTCCAGGTTGAGCTGGCCCAGCACCGAGATCACCACCACGCTGCCTTCACCCTTTAGCGCCTCGGCCAGGCGGGTGCCGCTTTGCACCCCGGCGCGATAATTGTCTGTGCCGATGAACATCAGCCGGGCGGAGTCTGGCACGTCCGAGTCGATGCAGATGACCGGAATGCCCTTCTTGACGGCCTGGTCGATGGCGTCTTTGAAGAGGTTGGCGCCGGAGCCCGACACCAGAATGCCGCTGGCGTTTGCCGCCACCGCTTGGTTGAAGGCGGCGAGCTCGTCGCTGGGGGAGAAGCTGTCCGGCCCCACCAGTTGGGCCTTCACGCCGAAGCCGAGCTGGCGGACGGCGTCCTGAAAGCCGGCGTTGGCCTCCTGCCAGTAGGGCAGGTTCTTGTTGTTGGCCACCAGGTAGTAGCTCTCGCCCTCGTGAGGCGCCTTGCCGCACGAAGCCAGCATCGCCACCACCGACAGCGTCACCGCCGCAGCCACGACCGCCGGCCGTCCACTGTCATTCCCGCGAAAGCGGGAATCCATCCGCCCCTTGCCGTCATTCCCGGGTTTTTCGAGCGCCACGCCGCCCTCCTCAATGAAATGAGGAACAGAGATTACCACAAATATCTAAGAAGGCAAGCCGGGTAGTGCGGGAAGCGATGATTCCTGTTCTGAGGCGAAGGAGACGGCCGGGGTGTGGTGACAGCGGGTGCTCTGGCCCGTTGGAGCTCACAGCAGTGC
Source organism: Terriglobia bacterium (assembly GCA_035516075.1). Taxonomy (GTDB): domain Bacteria; phylum Acidobacteriota; class Terriglobia; order UBA7540; family UBA7540; genus Gp13-AA77. The sequence continues at coordinate 2,204 of DATJAQ010000161.1, forward strand.
AGGCGCTTCGCGCAGGAAGTATTCCTCGACCTCCTGCCAGGAGAGTGGAACCAGCATGTCGGGCATGGGGTCTTGCTTGGCGTCCTCAAAATATGTCAGCGATTTCAAGATGTGCAACCTGTTGTAATGGGCGTGTGAAAATTTGAGGGTAAACCACCGGAGCACCTGCTCCAGACCGTACCGCACCGAGACGGCATGGAGATCGATAAAATCGCGCCTCGTGCCCCGGCTGGCGATCGCGCTCACCTTCATGCAAGCGATCTTGCGCGGGTCGGCCACCGGCACGCCCATAAACGTGTCGAGCGCGAACAACAGCTCATAAGCGTAGGCCAGGAAGCTTACCTTGACGCCCCCGATCTGAGCGTGCACCGTCCCCGGCGCCTTGGCGAGCACGGCAAAATCAGCGAGATTCTGAAGCTTCTGGATCAGCCCGTCTTCGTCAATCGCCGCGCTCGAGAAAAAATAGAGGTCCATCGAGCGGCGATGGCCGAGGTGAAGCGCCAGGCCGGTGCCCCCCGCCAGGTAACAGCCTTCGAGCGCCTGGATGCGCTGCAGGTGGCGCATCCCTTCCTCCACCGGCGCGCCCACCGCTTCCCGATGCCACACGTGACCGTTTTCGCTTCCCATGGCGACAGTCTCCCATGCTGTTTGCGGGATACGCGAGCGAGGATTAGCGGGCAAACTTCAAGGACGCCACGTCGCCGGGCGGGATGTGATAGACGAGGGCCCAGAAGTTCGCCGTTCGCGGCGAGAGTCTCCGGTCCGTCCGAAGTACGCCGACAATTTGATCCTCCGGGAAGGTCGCTCTCAGCCACTCGACAGCCGCCGGGTCACCAAATTCGAGTAGGCGAGCGATGGTGTAGGCGGGATAGGCGGCGGGCTCAAAAATATCGACGTTCGTATCCCAGAAAAACGGCTTTAACTGTTGAGAGATCATTGACTTACAGGGTACCACCCTGCCCCGCCGAAGTCAAGGCCCAAAGGCGCATCCGCAGGGTCGATGCAGCGTCCTTGAGAGCGCCACGCCGCCCTCCTCACTGCGCAGAGGAACAGAAATCACTGCAAATATTCAGGAAGGCAAGCCGGGCGTGGCGGGTTGCCGACGATTATCCGGATGTGTTGCGGTGTCGATCTTTCCACCAGTCATGCAGTTCCCGGCCGAGCCCCTCCAAGTGCGGGAAAATTGTCGATTCTGAGATGCCCGCCATAGCAAGCTCGCGGCGAATGCTGCGGGCCGACGACCGTCGAATACGAATGCAAGCCAGCCCTGTGGTCTTGTCCCGGCCGTCACCACACAGGGTCCTCAAACCGTCCCTCTTTCTCCCGAATACGACGAATCGGCTGCGCTGTGCCGCAACACGGCGTGCAACGTGCGTGGGGTCAATGCAGAGCGGTAGTTCGGGGCCAAGCCTCTTGTTGTCAAGCTCCTCAGGCAGATACTCCTTCGCTTCGTCCCAGTCCGGGAGCGCCACGCCGTGAGGTCGGTCCTTCGCCCGCGTGGGCCACTGCTCGAATGCCCGCTCGCTCAGCCACCGGGGATCGAGGATGTAAACGGCTGCCTGCTGCGCGTCTGTTCGGTCATTCTTGTCCTCGCAAACCGCAAAATACAACGCTACAAGGGACCCGTCGGACCAGTCCAAGAGTCGGCTGGGTACACCGTAGTGCTGCATCAAAAAGTAACGTTCCCATTTGTCGGCCGGGCGTTGTTCGGCGATAAGCTGAACTCCCCTGCGCCAGAACTCAAGCCGGAGCTCTCGTTCCTCGTAAAGTATGTCCTTGAGTTTGCCGCGCTCCCGGTACAGCCTCGGCTGGAGCGAAGTTCGGGCCGCCGCGTCTGGTTCTCCCCGGAACCAGGGCACCCACTCGGAGGGGTGCTTTCGATGCTTTCGCTATCGGTGCGAGACCGCGTTGATCTGGTCCAGGTACTCTGAGATCGCAGTAATCGGCTTCGGCTTAAACGCGTGCTCCGGCATGCCAAGAGTGTACAGTATTCACGTGGACCACTGCGGCTATCTTAGGTATGCACAATACACCCTACGCCGGATGCTCCGGGTGGCGCACATATAGAATTCAGTCTGTGCGCCACCCGCGGTCCAAGCTTCGGGTTCCTGATGTGTGTCCCCCAACGCAATTTGCTGCACCTTGATCAATGCTGCTTCCTAAGAGGTGGCTACGGGCCAGCCGCCCCGCCGGTCCCGGTCAGTCCAACTGATTGCGGTGACCCGGCGGCGTTGTCGGTAACGGTCAATGTCCCCTTTCGGGCCCCCGCTGCCGTTGGCGTAAATGTCACTGAAATGTCGCAACTCTTTCCCGCCGTTAGTGTTGCTCCACAAGACGGAGTCTGGCTGAAATCGGCCTTGTTGTCGCCAGCGATTGTGACGCTGATCCCCGTCAGATCGGCATTACCGGTATTCTGCAGGGTCACCTTTTGGGATTGAGATGTGGACTTGACGACGACTGCAGTAAAGGTCAGACTGGTTGGGCTAAAGGTCACCAAGGGGGCCGGCGCCGCAACCACCTTAAGCGTTACCGGCGTAGATCCACCTGAGGTTGCGACGGTGAGCCGGTAGCTGTCGGGCGGGACGGAGGCGGCAACGGCGAGGGACAGCGCTACGCTGGTGCCATCGGCGCTCGCCTTGGTATCAGATATGGCAAAGCCCGGTGGGCCGCTTACCGTCGCGTTATCCAGGTGCACGCCAGCTATGGTTAACGGCACCGGCTTCCCGTCTGCGGTGACCGTGTCCGGCTTCACGGACGTGGCCGACGGCGTTCCCGCCGTGGTCAGGTGTATCCGGTTCACGTGCTGAATCTCGTCGCCTACCATCACTAGGCCGCCGAGCTTCTGCTTTGCCAGGACGGGATCGTCTTTTTCTTCCTTACTCAGTCTCTTGAAGTTCGCTTCGAGGGACTGCTTGGAAATGAATGTTAGCGTCCGAACTTGCGTGTTGTTTGGAACGATAAGACTATCGCGAAGCGATTGTTCACTGAGCCGATCAAGTTCGCCCACGGTCTGGTCAGGCCATAAGACGCTAAGCGCATTATCGAGCGGACCGCCAGCAAATGCCCCGAAAGAAGCCCAAACAGCCAAATGCTGTTTGTTCCGGATGAACGGAATACCCCCGGTGATAACAGTATCAAGAGCCGTGAAGCTGCCGGTAAAGAACTTGCGAGGAGTTAATAGCTGACCCCACAGCATTGACCCCTTGACGCTCTGGAAGCCATCGCTGGGAATTGGCGGGCCGTTCGAGGACCGTAATCGGAAGCCAATACCCGCGATCTGAAGCTCAAAACCTGAGTTGTTACCAATGAGCACTTCCACGCAGTAGAACAAGGTCGCAACCCGGTGACCAAAATTGTCCTCGACCGAACCCTTAGGAAGGACCTTCCACATGACGTCCACTGCTGGATGATCGAGTCCGGGCGGCAGTGGGCCCTCCTGGGCAGATTTCACGTCGAAGGCGGCCATCCCTGCCGGCTTTCCGCTGCTGTCTAGCAACCTCAATAGGGCGGTACCAGGCGGCGCGTCTCCGGCAACAACGACGTGCGCAACCAGGCTGCATTTGTGGCGTTCCGTGACCGTTATCGCGATACCACGGCCGTCCGAAATCAAGTTCGCGCCAGGTGGCAGGGAATTGGACGGAGCGGGAGTCGGTGGGCTCGAAGAAGCGCCCAAGAATGTAAGCCCTGTCGTATCGCTGTCTGGGCCTGAGCAGGGCAGCAACCATAGGACCGTTAAGTCGAATTCCTTCCCCTGTATCTCACTCGATTTGCTCAGCCAGATCGTCTTGAGTCCTGACGGTATGGGTGGCGTGTCCTGGGTAGCGACCTGGCCGGCAAACGCTGGCGGACCACCACCGACAGCCATCCCGACAATCAAAATGGCAAGCACAAAGCTGTAGACCAGCCGTCTCGTTTCAGTCAACATTTGCCGCATAAATCCCCCTTGCACTCACAAGAGCTGGAGTATGCTTCCAATCCTAACGACTCGGCTTCCAATCGTCGGTAAAGCCGGCAAGGCTACAAGGATTCCCATTTGCTGCCTCGCCGGGGCGTCCAGGCACACACCAACGCTCGCCGCCGCAGCTCCCCGACGTGCGGGGCCGATGTTATGGCTCCGGCTCAAGCGTATGATCAAGAAATAGTTCAGGTATGGCTTCGGGAACTAGCTGGGCCCTACACTGCCCCTAGCCTCTTCCACTTCCTCGATTACTTTTGCTGAGCGTGACTACCGCAGCCGGCCGGTCGCAACGGGCCGATTGACCACTACCAACGGGCGAATATTTATCATGCTGTTTGAAAGCTTGTCAAGAGTTTTCTTAGGCTTGTTTTCTGAAGGTTCCTTCGGCGGGCGGGCTCGGGGCTGCGACGGTGTGGGCGCTGAACTTCCTATCTACACTGAGCCCAGCCACTTGACGGGCAGATGAGCGGCCAGGGCCTGGGCAAGCCGGTCGTCGGCGGTCACGAGCTCGGCTTTGAGATGGAGCGCCAGCGCAACGTAAAGGCTGTCGTAAACCGTGCGGTTGAAGGTGGCGGCAATGCTGAGCGCGTCTTCAAGCAGTTCGAGGGAAGGCGTGGTGGGCAGGCGGCGGCGCTCAAGAGCCGAAATCGCTTCCTGCGCCGCGGTACCGGTCCATCGGCCCCGCCCTACAGCTTTCCAGCAAATGTTGGCGCATTCGGCCCAGAACAGGTCCGGCACCGCAAACTGTACCCTGCCTTCTGCATAGGCATCGAGCAGCCGCAACGCTTCGCGCGCCAGCGGTTCCCCGGACGACGGCAGAAACCACTTCGCCGCCACGCTCGCATCGATCACGAACCGGGTCATCGCAACCGGTCCTCGCGCTGCATCTCCTCGCTTGATGGAAAGGGACCAGCCTCGCCGGGCTTGCGCGACTGGAGCCGCCGCACGCGTAGCAGAAACTCCCGCCGCGACTTGAGCTCCTGAGCGGTGGGCACATTGGCTTCCAGAAGCGACACGACCTCCGCCGCGATCGATTTTCGGTGATCCTGCGCCTGGCTGCGCAGTGCCTTGTAAAGCTCGGTTGGGACGTTCTGAACGTATAGCGTGGCCATTGTGTTCTCCTTTTCGCACGCTAACACAGCACTAGCACCCGGCGCAGGCCAACGACTCACTTGGCGTGCCCCATCCGAGCGTACCTGGCCGGCCTGAGTGAGATACGGCCGGAGACCGGTACCGGCGGCCGCTGTCCGAAGTTGCACCTTGGATTGCACATCGACCCTGCGGGTCGTCGATGCGCGCAGCGAAAAACACCTCGTTTGATTTCAAGTTCGCTTAGCCGTGCGGTGGGCAACGGCGTCTTTGATTTCAAGTCTCGGCGGGGAGCCGGAGTAGTGCGGGCCGTCCGACTTCGAGTCGATTCCAAGATTCGCTCGAAATCGGGGGTCGGACGGTTTCTTTCTCGCTCGCGAACGTCCAAGAATCGTGCACTTTTTTAGGGCGTCTGGGGGGCATCCGATGCGGTCAGATGTGTCAAGTAATTTTGCTCGTTTGACGCCCAAAAACAGGCCCTTTTTCGAGGCCAAATGTCCAATATCCGCACACTTCCCATTTTTGGAAGATTCTTGTAAGTGATTGAAAGTTCGTTCCTGGCGAGCCGCCCATGTTGGGTCTGTAAGTTGTTGAAAGTTGGTTCAGCCGAGGCGCATATTCTTCGGCCCTAAGTCCTTTAGATCCGAATACGGTCGGCAACGGCTTTCTGAGCCGGTTGGGCCGGCTTTTCGTCGCCCTGCGTTGCCGCCTCTGGGGGCAGGTTCCTTTCGCCGGCGGTCCCTTCCAGGGCATGCTCCGACCACCGCTCCGGCGCGGTGGGGCTGACAGAGGCCAGCAATTTAGCTTTCGTGCCGCACTCCGTCAAGGTTCAACTGCGGGCATCGAATGCGGACCGTGGTATCCGCTTTCTGACCTGCGGCGAGGTCCATGGCCAGCAGGCCCCAGGGCTCGGCGAACTGGTTCTGGGTGTTGGCGGCCACCTTGGCCATGGCGCTGTCGAGGTCCGAGCGCAGTTTCTTGAAGGTGCTGTCTTGCGGGTCCCACTTGGGGTTGCGCGCCACGTAAGCCGTGAGCGCGGCGAGGGCCACGCCCATCGAGCTCATGGCGCCGGCCCACCATTCGATGAGGGTGTAATCGGAGGTGATGTCGCCGAGTTGATTGGCGCCGACGACGCTTTCGTCGAAGAGGCCGCCGAAGCCGTTCGGCTGACCGTTCACGGTCATGGCGTGCCAGGTGGCGTTGTCGGTGAGGGGCAGGCGCCGTGCGTCGTTGATGGTGTCGCCCGGGGGCAGCAGCAGGAGCATAGCGGTGCGTCCCAGGTTCTCGTATTCACTCTGCGGCCGCGGTCGGCCGCCCGAATCCAGAAACATGCGGGTGGCCAGAGCGTCGTTATAGCGCCCCTCCGCGTAAAACGTGGACCGGCCGAGCGCGCCCGCCGCGGCCGCCGCCGCGAGTTTGGCGCTCGCCACGGGCGGCGAAATCACGCGCAGGCTTTGGGCGATGTTGAGGTAGTGCAGGAGGTTCTTCAAATGGGTCTTCTGTTGCAGTTCGAAGAACCAATAGTTGCTGCTCAGTTGCGGCGTCTGCCGCACGGTCGCGCTCGAACGGTAGGCCGCGGTGAGCAGGAAGCTCTCGGCCAGCACTTTGCGCAGTTTGGCGGCGTCGGGGGCGAAGTTGTCGGCGCCGAACCCGATGCGATCGGCGCCCGCTTTATCCGTCACCGTGATGTCGCCCGATTCACGATCGACGATCATCGTGCCGGCTTGGAACAGGTCGGAGACCGAGGCGTGATTGAAGATGCCGAGCAGGTTGACCTTGAGGATTTTATTCCCTTGACGAAGGGAGGTAAACGCGCTCTGCAAGGGCCGCACGCCGCCGAGGGGCGGGCCTTCGAGCCCGGTGAGGACGCCGGCCAGGGCGTCGCTCGCCGCCTTGCGCCCCGCGTCGTCCAGGGCGTCGAGGTCGATTTCGTAGCTGAATCCGGTGGACGATTCGTCGAGAGCGTCCAGTTCGCCGGCAATCGCAAGCTGAATGCTGCGCTCGATGCCGCACTGCAGGGCGGCGGCGATGGCGCCGATCTGCTCGTCGCTGAGGCCGGCCTGGCGGAACGTGTCCTGGTCGGGCACCGGGTCGCCGCTGACGGCCTGCAACACGGTGTGGATGATCTCGAACTGGCCCGCGGTGGCGGTAACGCCGATCTGGGCGGCAACGTTCACGCCGAATTCGGTGCTGCGTTTCTTCTCGTAGCTCAGCCTGAATTTGCGCCCGTCCAGCCGGTGCACGCGAAGCTGGTAAGCGCCGGTGAGTGTGACCGCCGCGCCCACCTTCACGGCCGCGCCTTCTTGAATGTTGAGCAGACCCTGCGCGGCTCCGGCGCCCAGGGAGGCCAGCGGGTTCACCGAGCTCAACAGGTTGGCGGTGGCGGAAAACGTGACGGTGCCGCTGCCCTCTACGGTGGCCACACTGCCGGGCGCCATGAGCTCCACATCGTTCAGTTCGCGCGGAATCACGAAGTTCTGAACCAGAGTTCGAAGGGCTTCGGTGATCGGGCTGGCCAGGGGGAAGGCGCGGTAGTTGGTGAGCGTCACCCCGCTTCCAGCGGTGAAGCTGAACTGCAAACTGCCGGGCGCGGCGGCGACGGTGGAGCTGAGTTGCGCGTTCAGGCCCACGGAGACGAACGCCTGGTGGGCCGGGTCGGGATTGGGGACGCTCTCGCCGCAAGGGTCGCTCTCCGGGTCGAAGAGCCACTCGCCCTTCGTGATCGTCACCGTACCGAGCAACTGGGGGCTGAGCGTGAGCTCCACGCCGGCGGCACCGAGGTTGACGGGCTGGGTGAAGGAGAGGCCAACGGACTGCGAGCCGAAGGGGTCGTCGCCAATGGCGGCGTTCTGGATGGGCTTCGGGTTGCGAAGGGCGGCGGCGATGTCGCCGGGGTTGCGCAGATATTTCATCAACGCCGTGCCGATGCCGGGCGAGACGTCAAGGAGAAGGCCGAAATTGTCGGTGAGCGTGAGGTTGTACATGGGTCGCTCCAAAGGGTCGGGATGCGTAGTAGGCTAGGCAGCGAGGCCAGCCAGCGCCTGCGCGGCCGGCCGGCGGGATCGCTCGCGACGCCGCCGGCGCGAGGGTTACGCTCTCAGTCTCCGGCAATTCGTCGAAAAACCCAGTGGCAAGGCCCGGAGTCGATCTCCCACCCCTAGTGGTCTGAGGGGGCCTGAAGCCCAACCTGAGGGGTAGCCGGAGGCCGCGGGGCTAAATCTTAAAGAATCATACAATTCGGTCGAAAAAACAGCTTGACACGTCCGTCGCCCGCGTGGTACAAAGTGGTCCGTTGTAGATGAAAACAGAATTAAATGGATCGAGAGTCCAAATTTACCCCGTGTTTCGAGGCATGCACAAGGCGACGGTTGATCCCAAGGGACGGCTCAAAATCCCGGCGGAGTTCAAGGAGATCATCGATCGCGAATACGGACCCAATTTTTACGTCACCTCCCTTCGCGGCGACAAGGCCTCAGTATACCCGTTTAGCAAGTGGGAGCGTATCGAAAATAGGCTGGCTGAGTTGCCGACGACTGACCCCGCCCGCAACAAGTTTTTGGACCGCGTCAACTTCTGGGGCCAGCAGACGCAGATGGACGCGCAAGGCCGCATCCTGATTCCCGCGCAACTGCGCGAATCCGCGAGCGTGACGGGCGAGGTGGTGGTGGTGGGTTATCCCGAGCGGCTCGACGTTTGCAAACGCGAGAGCTTCGCTAAGCGCATGGAAGAGGAGCCCATCACTGCGGCCGACGAACAGGCCTGGAGCAATTTTGGGCTCTGAGAAGCAGTGAAGAGTGACCGGTGACGAGCGGCCGCAATCCGGCGAGACGGAGCAGGGAAAAAGGGCGCACGCGCCGGTGCTGATCCGCGAGGTTACGGAGTTTTTGAATGTCCGTCCCAATGGGTTTTACATTGACGCCACGCTCGGCGCCGGGGGCCACGCGGAGGCCATCGCCGGCCGTCTCGGCTCCGGCCGCCTACTCGCCCTCGACCGCGATCCGCTGGCGCTGGCCACGGCGCGGGGCGTCATGGCGCCGTTCGGGGACAAGGTAACGCTGATGCGCGGCAACTTTGCGGAGATCGACACGCTGCACGCCAACACAGGCTTCCCGCCCGTGGACGGGGTGGTGGCGGACCTCGGGCTCAGCTCGATGCAGCTTGCCGATAGCGGGCGCGGCTTCAGTTTCAACATCGAAGGTCCGCTCGACATGCGGATGGACCCCGAGAGCGAGACCTCGGCGGCGGACCTGGTGAACTACACGAGCGAGCGGGAGCTCGCCGACCTGATTTTCAAGTTTGGGGAAGAGCGCCTCTCGCGACGTATTGCGCGAGCCCTTATGAAGGCCCGGCCGATTCGAACATCCACCGAACTGGCGCAGGTGGTGACGCGAGCGATCCCCTCCCGGCCGGGCCTTCACCAGATCCATCCCGCCACCCGCACTTTCATGGCGCTGCGGCTGGCGGTGAACCGCGAACTCGACAACCTGGAAGAGTTTCTGGCCCGGGTGCTGACGGTGGTTGCCGTGGGTGGCCGGGTGGTGGTGATCAGCTTCCACTCGCTTGAGGACCGCATGGTGAAGCAGGCTTTCGCCGCCTGGGGTCGCGACGGGCGGGCGCGGGTGCTGACGCGCAAAGTGGTGCGGGCCGGCGAGGACGAGGTTGGGAGGAATCCGCGAGCGCGCAGCGCCAAGCTGCGGGCGGCGGAGAAGGCCGACAGAAACAATCTTGGGGATGGCAGCGAGGCAGAAGGGTGAGGCCGGCACTCCCTCGCTCGCGCTTCGCGCTGTCCCTGCCCCTCAAAAGGGCACGCAAGGAGATGCTCTGATGGCGACTGCCGCTCAAGCACTGCCTGCAACGCGACGACGTTTACGCCAAACCCTGACCGCGGGCCGCGCACCGGTGCGCGAGGTTTATTTCACAAAGCACATCGACAACTCCCGCATCGTGCGCGAGGTGGACAGCACCAAGCGCCGCGACTGCCTCATGCTGGCGGCCCCGCTGCTGGCGGCCTTCGCACTCCTCTCGTTGTACGCGTGGCAGCACTTTCAGTGCGTGCGCTACGGCTACCTGATCGAGCAGGTGCGCCAGGAGCAGAGGGCCCTGGTGGAGCACAACCACGAGTTGAAGGTGCAGGAGGCGGCCCTGGCCGATCCTCAGCGCATCGGAGCCCTGGCGGCCAGCGAGCTCGGACTGGCCGCGCCGGACCCGCGCCGGGTGGTGAACGTAAACGCGGCGGGAGCAGGCCCGGCACCCGATGGCGAGACCCAGCTTGCCGAAATCCGGCCGGCCCCCAGGCCTCCCTCCGGCGGACTCGGCCGGTTTCGGTGGTAGTGAATCGGGCGACTCGGCCGGGCGCCGCTCGCGGCCGCGCCAGCCGCCCGTCGGCTAAAAACTTCTGCGCCGCGCCCCCGAGGGCGGCGGCGAATGGTTCTTGAGCAGGAATCGCGATGCGCCGGTCGTCGCTCTCGCCCCGCCCGCAGATCCGCACCCCATCGATCTCCCCCCGGCGCTTGCTGGCCTTCGGCGGTTTTCTGGCGGCATGGATTCTGGTGATCGTCGGCAGGCTCTATGGCCTGCAGATTATCGAGTACGTAAGGTGGGTCTCCGTTCAGAAGGGTCAGGAGCAACACACCGTTACGGTAATGCCCTTGCGCGGCACCATCTATGATCGCCACCACCGCCCTCTGGCCATCACGCTGCCCGTCGATTCGGTCTACGCGCGACCGCGCGAGATCTCTGATCGCCGCATGGAGGCGAGCCTCCTGGCGCCGGTGCTGGGCGTGAGCGCAGCCGACGTTGAAGAACGCTTCAGTCATTCTCAATCTTTCCAGTGGGTCTCGCGAGGGATCTCCAGGGGACTGGCGGGCCGCGTGCGCGACCTCGACTTGAAGGGGATCTACACGGAGAAGGACTCGAAGCGATTCTACCCGCATGGCGCTCTGGCCGCCGCGGTGATGGGCTTCACCGGAGTGGATGACCAGGGCCTGGCGGGAATCGAGTCCGGCCTGAACACGCTGATTGCGGGGCGCCCCAGCAAGATGCTGGTGGAGCGCGATGCGCGACGTCAGAGCTTTCACTCCACTGAGCAGCAGGGCCACGCCGGCGCCGACGTGACTCTGACGCTGGATGAGAACATCCAATACATCGCGGAGAAAGCGCTGGCGGACGCGATTGAGCAACATCACGCCGCGGGCGGAGTGGCCGTCGTGGAGAACCCCTTGACGGGGGAAATCCTGGCGATGGTCAGCCAGCCGACTTTTGATCCCAATCACTACGAACAGGCGCAGCCCGGCGAAAGGATGGATCGGGCCATCCAGTGGGTTTATGAGCCCGGATCGATGTTCAAGATCGTCACCTACTCCGGCGTGCTGGAAGAGGGCCTGGCCTCGCCCGACGAGATGATCGACTGCCAGATGGGGTCTATCACGATCGCCGGCCACGTGATTCACGACGACGAGCGTTTCGGCACCATGACGGTGGAGCAGGCGCTGGCTCATTCGAGCAACGTGGCGGCTATCAAGCTCGGCATGCGGCTGGGGGACGAAGGCCTCTACCGTTACATTCGCAAATTCGGGTTCGGCTCGCGCACCGGCATCGACCTTCCGGGCGAGGAAGCGGGCCTGCTCGAGCCTCCCAGCCGCTGGTCCGCGATTTCGATCGGCGCCATTCCCATGGGCCAGGAAGTTGCCGTGACGGCGCTGCAGTTGATCTCGGCCTATTCGGCGATCGCCAACGGCGGCGTGCTGATGCCGCCGCGCATCCTCGAGCAGGTCGCCGGCGACGCGGACGCCGTTCCGCGGCGGGCCCAACCGCGGCGTGTGGTCAGCCCGCGCACGGCGGAGTTGATGCGGCAAATGTTTGCGATGGTTGTGAGCGACGGCACCGGCAAGGCCGCGCAGCTTGACGGTTACTCGGCCGCCGGCAAGACGGGAACGGGGCAGAAGGTGGTGAACGGGGTGTACTCGCACAGCCGGCACGTCTCCTCGTTCGTGGGTTTCGCCCCGGTCGAGCACCCCGCAGTTGCGGTGCTCGTCTCGCTCGATTCGCCCGTGGGTGTCTATTACGCGGCCGAGGTCGCGGCGCCTCTCTTCAAAGTGATCGCAGACCAGACGCTGGCCTACCTCAACGTGCCGAAGGACCGGCCTGCGTCGCTTCTAGCCCACGGCGGCCAGCCTGGGATTCCAGCCAAAGCAACGAACGATGCGGAAGAACGCCAGTTGGCGTCACTGGCGTCCAAGCGCATGTTATCGGACAGTCCCGACACGTTGCCTGAGGTGAAGCCGGTGGCGCTCACCGGCAATCCACGGGCGCCCGCCCCAGGCACCGTGACGCTTACCAAGGGGCCACTGGTGACGGTGCCTGATTTCACCGGCTTGGCCGCGCGTCCGGTCGCCGACAAGTGCGAGGCTCTGGGCGTCGAACTCCTGATGGTCGGTTCTGGCCTTGCCTCAGAGCAGGACCCGCCTGCTGGGTCGCAGGTGTCGGCGGGAACCACGGTTAAGGTACGCTTTGTGCGCTAGCCGCTTCCGGGATACGGCGCGGTCCCCGGGGACTTAAACGCTAAGCCCAGGCGGCAGCCGGGCCGGGCGGGCCCGTGGATGACTTTCCGCTCTTCTGGGCGTTCCTTCCAGGCGTTATAATGAGGCGGAACGATGAAGCTGTCCGACCTGCTACACGGCCTTCCCGGCCTCGAGCTCGGAGCCGATCCAGGCCTGGACATCCAGTCTTTGGCCTACGATTCTCGCCGCGTGACGCCGGGCGGCCTCTTCTTTGCCATCGAGGGTGAAGACGCGGACGGCCATCGCTTCATCCCGCAGGCCCTCGAGCGCGGTGCTGCGGCCATCGTCAGTGAGCGCAGCGCTCCAGCGGAATTTGAGGCGCGCTGGGTGCGAGTCGCCGCCATCCGCCGCGCGCTCTCCACTGCCGGTCGCTCGTTTTGCGGCCATCCCGAGCGCTCCCTGAGGCTGGCTGGCATTACCGGAACCAACGGCAAGACGACGACAGCTTTTCTGCTGGAAAGCATTCTTCGCGCCGCGGGCCTTGTCACCGGTCTGTTCGGCACCATCGAATACCATGTTGCGGCCAGAAGTCTGCCCGCCTGTAATACCACGCCGGAGTCGCTCGACCTCGCGATTTATCTTGCTGAGCTCGAACGTGGCGGCGGTTCGGCTGCCGTCATGGAGGTGTCCTCCCATGCCCTGGCGCAGGAGCGCGTGTGGGGTTTTCCCTTTGCCGTGGCCGTGTTCACCAATCTCACCCGCGATCACCTCGATTACCACCACACCATGGAGGAGTATTTCCGGGCCAAGCGCAGGCTCTTCGAGGGCCTGGGCACGTCGCCGCCCGAGGTGGCTGCGATCAATGTTGACGACGCCTGGGGAAGAAGGCTGCTGGAGCTTCCCTTTGCGCGGCTTATCACTTACGGGACCGGCGCCGAAGCGTCGGTGCGGGTCAAGCGCTTCAGTCAGGATGCCGCGGGTCTCAAGGCAGCACTGGTTACGCCCGCGGGGGCGTTCGAAATTGCCTCACCGATGCTCGGCCGGTCCAACCTGATGAACATCATGGCGGCGGTGGCTGCGGCGCAGGGCCTTGGAATTGCCAACGATCAGATCCGAGTGGGAGTGGAGGAGCTGGCCACGGTACCCGGCCGTTTCGAGCGCATCGAACAGCGCCAGCCGTTCCTCGTGCTGGTCGACTACGCCCACACCGATGAAGCCATCCGCAGCGTGCTGACCACGGCGCGGGAAATCACGCGCAACCGGCTGACCGTGGTTTTCGGATGCGGCGGCGACCGCGACCGATCCAAGCGCGCACTCATGGGCGAGGCGGCGGGCTCGCTGGCCGATTCCGTGATATTGACCTCCGACAACCCGCGCAGCGAGGACCCGCTCACCATCATGAACGACGCTCTGGTGGGCATCCAGCGGACCGGCAAGCCCTGCATCCTCGAGGTCGAGCGCGAATCGGCGATCCGCCGGGCCCTGTCGCAGGCCCACCCCGGCGACGTCGTGGTGATTGCGGGCAAGGGACATGAGACGCACCAGATTTTCGAGGCCCGGACCGTTCCCTTCGACGACCGCGAGGTGGCGCGGCGCGTACTCAATGACCTGGGTTATGCCCCTGGCGCGGCGGACGAGCGGAGCTGACGCTTCCAAGATTGGCGCGAACTCCATGGACCTGTCTCTCGGCGAAGTCGCCGCCCATCTCGGGTCAACCTCCCAGGCGCCCGGGCGCCTGGCTCGAAACTACTCGATCGACTCGCGCACGCTTCCGGCTGACGCGCTCTTCTTTGCCATCAAGGGCCCCAATTTTGACGGCCATACGTTCGTTCCCGACGCGCTCGAGCGCGGCGGCGCAGTGGGTGCGGTGGTGGATCGCGACTGGGCCGCAGCGGCCCCCGCCAGCTTTGCGCCCTCCCTGATTCCGGTTTCAGGGACCGTGGTTGCACTTCAGAACCTGGCCCGGGCGGTGCGGCGCAAGTGGAGCCGGCCGGTGATTGCCGTGACGGGGAGCACAGGCAAGACGACCACCAAGGAGTTGCTGGCCACGGTCCTGGCTACCCGCTACCAGGTCCACAAGACTTCGGAAAACCTCAACAATCACCTCGGAGTGCCGCTCGCACTTCTCGCCCTCAGCCCCGCGCACGAAGTGGCCGTGCTGGAGTTCGGCATGTCACACGCGGGTGAGATTGCTCAGCTCGCGCGCATCGCCGCGCCGGCCATCGGCGTGGTGACGAACGTGGCGCCCGTGCACCTCGAGTTCTTCGACTCACTTGACGGCATCGCGGCCGCCAAGCACGAATTAATCGAGAACCTCGTCTCGCCGTCCACGGCGGTTCTGAACTACGATGATGAGCGCGTTCGTAACTTTCGCGAAGGCTTTCCGGGACGAGTTGCCACATTTGGTTTTGAGCCTGGTGCAGCCTATCGGGCCACGGGTTTCCGCCTTATTGCGGAAGCGGGCGGCGCGGTGAGCAGCGTATTTCGCGCGCGGGGCCCGGACTGCGAGGCTGAGTTCAGGCTTCCGCTGCCCGGTCGCCACAACGTGGAAAACGCGCTGCCCTCCGTCGTCCTGGGGCGGCTCCTCGGAGTGCCTCCGGGCTCGATCGCCGCCGCGCTCTCGGGCTTCGCTCCCTTGCGCCGTCGCACCGAAGTCAGCAGCCTGTGGATGAGCGCCACGCTGATCAACGACTGCTACAACTCCAACCCGCGCGCCCTCGAGCAGATGCTCGAACTCCTGCGCGACTGGCCCCGGGCGGCGCGCAGAATCGTGGTGGCGGGCGAGATGCTGGAACTCGGTCCCACTTCGCCAGAGTGGCATCGCGGCGCCGGGATGAAGATGGTGGCCAACCGCGTGGACTGGCTGCTGGCCGTGCAGGGGGACGCCCGAATGCTGCTGGAGGGCGCGCGGGCGGCTGGCTTTCCGCCCGGCCAGGCACGTTTCTTCGCCGGAGCCGAGGAAGCCGGAAGCTTTTGCCGATCGATACTCCGCGCCGGCGACGTGGTGCTGGTGAAGGGCTCGCGCGGAGTTCACTTGGAGAAGGCAGTTGAGCAGTTGACGCGGGTCTAGAGCCGGGAGCGATTGTCGTCGAGTCTACGGGGGATGCGGCGGGCCTGAAATCCCGCCTCGCGGATGGACCACCGGGCGCGCTGAAGGCCATCGAGTCCCCGCGCGCGAAAGCACATCGCAATGTTCTATTTTTTTTACCTGAAATTTCACACTCAGTTCCATCTTTTCAATCTGTTCCGCTATATCACGTTGCGGACCGCCTTCGCCAGTCTTACGGCCCTGCTGCTCTCTCTGCTTCTGGGCCCGGGCACCATCCGGAAGCTCAAAGAGTTTCAGATCGGCCAGTTCATTCGCGAGGA
>DATJAQ010000162.1:0-14632 GCA_035516075.1 Terriglobia bacterium
AGCTCGGTGTGCACTCCCAGGTCTTTGCGGTCCATCAGACACGGCAGGACCGCATCGGGGAGGCCGCCGATGCCCGTCTGGATCACGGCGCCGTCGTCGATCAGACCAGCCACGTTGCGGGCGATAGCCTTGTGAAGGCCGGTGATCTCGGCCGTAGGCAGCTCGCACAAGGGCCGGGAGGATTCAACGAAAGCGTCGATCTGGTTGACATGGATGAAGCTGTCGCCATAAGTGCGCGGCATCTGGTCATTCACCTGTGCGACCACGTACCGCGCATACTTGGCTGCGGTGAGTGTAGTATCAACGCTCACTCCGAAGCTGCAATATCCGTGGGAATCCGGCGGCGATACTTCGATCAGGGCCACGTCCAGCGGCATAGCGCCGCTTTCGAAGAGCTCTTCAATCTCGCTCAAGTACACCGGCGTGTAGTCCGCGCGGCCGTCGTTGATCGCTTCGCGCACATTGGCCCCAATGAACATGGCGTTGTGCCGGAAGTGTCCGGCCATCTCCGGGGCTACGTACGCAGCGCTTCCCAGAGTGAGCATGTGCACGACTTCCACGTCGTGGACGAACGGCGCACGTTTGAGAAGCGCCTCCACCAGCGTTTCCGGCTCCGCACAGCCCGGCTGGATGTACACTCGCATCCCGGATTCCACCGCACGCAACGCAGCCTCCGCGCTGCGGAGCTTTTGGCCGTACTCGATTTCCCATGTCATGACGCGCTGGTCCTAGTATTCACCCGGCCGTTGCGTCCGTTAGAACGCTCGGTGGATGACGCCTGCTCGTAGCCTAAGACCGCGTAATGAATGGCGCGGTCGAAAAAGCGGCCCAGGAGCTGAAGGAGCTCAAGCTCGCCGAACACCTCGATCAACCGGTCCGGGACGCACTCCCAGCTCAGAAACTCCCAAAGGTTCTCCTTGGTCAGTGTGATCGCCCAGACCAATTCGCTTAAGGGTACGCGCTGCCGGTAGCGGCGGGCACCGATTTCCCGATAACGCCTTTCGATGTCCAAATCCGTCTTGCCCAGCAGCCAGTCCCCAAGGTGCTGATAAATCTCGTAGACGCGCTGCTGCAGCTCCTCGGGCGGCACGTTGCCATAGGCACTGGTGGAATCCGAATTCTGGACCTTTTCCAGCAAGGAGCTGGCCAAGCGGTCCGAGTGGCTCTCGATGAGGTTTACGAGTCGATTGGCAAGCATCATGACCGCCTCCTTCACCAATTAGAGCGTCTGCCCCCAGGGCCACCTGCGGCAGTGATTGATAACACCCGAAGTGGTGACGAACATCACAGGGGACTCTGCCTGCGCCGCAAAGGCTGGTCCAGAGCGGAGTGCGCAAAGTCATGGCCAATAGGCGCGGCTCAATCACCCGGCCTCACCGCCCGACGGGCTGGTCAAGCTATACTGGTTGCTGCGGTTCATTATCACAGGCCATGGATTTCAAGATTTTTTCGGATTACCAGCCGCGCGGCGATCAGGTTACGGCAATCGCCGAGCTCCTGGAGGGCGTGCGCGCCGGCCAAAAGCACCAAGTCCTGCTAGGGGTGACCGGCTCGGGCAAGACCTTTACCATGGCCAAAGTGGTGGAGGCTGTCGACCGGCCCACGCTAGTGCTGGCGCACAATAAGACGCTGGCGGCGCAGCTCTACAACGAGTTCCGGAGTTTTTTTCCCGAGAACGCCGTTGAGTATTTTGTGAGCTACTACGACTATTACCAGCCCGAGGCATACGTGCCGGCGAGCGACGTCTACATTGAAAAAGAGGCCACCACCAACGACGAAATCGACAAGCTGCGCCTTTCCGCCACGCGCTCCCTTTTTGAGCGCCGCGACTGCCTGATTGTGGCCAGCGTCAGCTGCATTTACGGCTTGGGCTCGCCCGAGGCCTACTACGGCATGTTGCTGCTGCTCGAAAAAGGGCAGAAGATCGCCCGCCAGGACATTCTGCGGCGGCTGGTGGAAATCCAGTACGAGCGCAACGACGTCGACTTCCGCCGCGGCACCTTCCGAGTGCGAGGCGACGTGATCGAGGTCTACCCTACCTATCAGGACGCGGCGTTCCGCATCGAGCTCTGGGGCGACGAGGTGGAAGGGCTTTCGGAAATCGATCCGCTCCTCGGCCAGGTGAAGCGGACATTCCCCCGCTTGCCGATCTATCCGCGCACGCACTACGTCATGCCGGCCGAGCAACGCGGAGCCGCCATTGACAAGATCCTGGAAGAACTCGAGTGGTGGCGGGGTGAGCTCGAGAAGCAGGGCAAACTGGTGGAGGCGCAGCGACTGGACCAGCGGACGCGCTTCGACGTGGAGATGATGAAGGAAATGGGCTACTGCCACGGCATCGAGAATTACTCGCGCCACCTGTCAGGCCGGCTGCCGGGCGAGCCACCGCCGACCTTGCTGGACTATCTGCCGCAGGACGCCATGCTCTTTATCGACGAGAGCCACCAGACCGTGCCCCAGCTTCACGGCATGTATCACGGCGACCGCTCGCGCAAGCAGACCCTGGTGGATTACGGGTTCCGCCTGCCCTCAGCCCTCGACAATCGGCCTCTGACCTTCGAGGAGTTCGAGCATCGCGTCGACCAGGTGATCTACGTCTCCGCCACGCCCGGGCCCTACGAGCTCACGCGTGCCGGCGGCGTCATCGTGGAGCAGATCATCCGGCCTACGGGCCTGATCGACCCCGACATCGAGGTGCGGTCCACGCGCAACCAAGTGGACGACCTGCTCGGCGAGATCCGGGCGCGGGCCTCGCACAACGAACGCGTGCTGGTGACCACACTCACCAAGCGCATGGCCGAAGATCTCACGCAATACTATTCCGAGCTGAACGTCCGCTGCCGCTATCTGCACTCCGAGGTGGAAACACTGGAGCGGGTGAAGATCCTGCGCGCTTTGCGCCGAGGCGAATTTGACGTGCTGATTGGCATCAATCTGTTGCGCGAGGGCCTGGACCTGCCCGAAGTGTCGCTGGTGGCCGTTCTCGATGCGGATAAGGAGGGCTTTCTGCGCTCGGGCGGATCGCTGATTCAGACGGTGGGACGCGCGGCGCGCCACATCAATGGGCGGGCCATTCTGTACGGCGACAATATGACAGACTCCATGCGCTACGCCATCGGAGAAACCGACCGTCGGCGCGCCAAACAAACGGAGTACAACCGTGAGCACAACATTACACCGGAGTCGATCGTGAGGCCCGTGGACATGGCCCTGGCCGCCATCGCAGAGGCGGACTACGTCACGGTACCGCTTGAGGAGCCAAGCGCGGAGCCCGCCTCGCCTGACGAATTGCGGGCGCTCATCGCGAATCTCGAGACCCAGATGCGCGCCGCCGCTGCCCGCTTCGAGTTCGAACGAGCGGCCGAGCTCCGCGACCGCGTGAAGGCGCTGAAGGAAAAGTCCGTCGTCAGCGCCCAGTAGTCAGCCCAGTGTGGCCAATTCTTCATCAAATCCGTCTGTCGCTCTCATCGGGCCCGGCCGGGTGGGTCAGGCTCTGGCCCGGCTTCTCGCTGGGGCGGGAGTGCGCATCGAGTGGGTGGCCGCGCGGCGCTTAGACGCGGCGCGCAGGGCGGCGCGATATATCGGCACCGGGCGGCCAGCGACTCTCGAGGCTCCCGAGGTGGCCCGCGCCCAGGTGCTCCTCATCACCACGTCGGACTCCGGCCTGCTCGACGTGGCGAAATCCGTGGCCGCGCAACGCCTCGATTGGCGAAGCTCTATCGTCCTGCACACCAGCGGGGCCTGGCCGGCCGGTGGCCGGGATTCTGTGCTGCAGCCCTTCCGGCGGCGCGGCGCCGCGGCGGGCTCACTGCATCCCCTCCAAACGGTACCCAGCCGCGAGGCCGGCGCCCGCAATCTCACCGGATGCTTCTGGGCGCTCGAAGGCGACCGCCGCGCCGTGCAACTCGCACGCCGCTGGGTGCGCGCGCTTCGCGGCACAGCGTTCGTGCTAAGGCCAGCCCGAAAGGCCGCGTATCACGCGGCAGCCGTAATCTCGTGCGCCGGAGTAGTGACGCTGATGGACGCCTCTCGCCGCCTGCTCCAGCGCTCCGGCGTGACGCCCATGCAGGCGCGGCAGATGCTGGGAGGCTTCGTCGCCGAGACCGCTCGGAATTTCGCCCGCCTCGGCGCGCAACGCGCGCTCACCGGCCCCGCGGTGCGCGGCGACTGGGTAACCATTCGCCGGCACTTTGATGCGTTGGGCACGCTCGCGCCCGAGCATCTGCCGCTTTACCGCCAACTGCTGCGCTCCATGATCACGATTGCCGCCACGCGCCCGCCCAAGAAACCCTTGCACCTCCGCAAAAAGTAAAGGGCGGGGATTGCTCCCCGCCCTTTGGTTTGTATCGACTGTCAACTCTCGACCGTCGACTGCTTCTCAGTACATCCCACCGCCGCCGCCCGGAGGCATGGCAGGAGCCTTTTCTTCCTTCTCCGGATACTCGCTGATCAGCGCTTCGGTGGTCAGGAGCAGGGACGCGATGGAAGCCGCGTTTTGAAGCGCGGTGCGAACCACTTTGGTGGGGTCGATAACGCCTTCCGACACCAGGTCGCCAAAGGCTTCCGTCTGGGCGTTGAAGCCGAAGTACGTGTTGTTGTTGTTGCGGACCTTGTCCATCACCACGGCGCCTTCGTGCCCGGCGTTCTGGGCAATCATGCGCAGCGGCTCTTCCAGAGCCCGCTTGACAATGTTGATGCCGATCTGCTCGTCGCCCTCGGCCTTGAGCTTCTCCAGGGCCGAAAGGCAGCGAACCAGGGCCACGCCGCCGCCGGGCACGATGCCCTCCTCAACGGCCGCCTTGGTGGCGTGCATGGCGTCCTCAACCCGAGCCTTCCGCTCCTTCATCTCGGTTTCGGTCGCCGCGCCCACCTTGATCTGGGCCACGCCGCCCACCAGCTTCGCCAGGCGCTCCTGCAGCTTCTCGCGATCGTAATCCGAGGTGGTGTCTTCCACCTGGGTGCGAAGCTGCTTCACGCGGCCTTCGATGTCGGCTGTTTTCCCGGAACCCTCGACGATGGTGGTGTTGTCCTTGTCGATGGTCACCTTCTTGGCGCGTCCGAGGTCCTCAAGCCGGACGTTCTCGAGCTTGATGCCCAGGTCCTCGGTCACCGCCTTGCCACCCGAGAGGATTGCGATATCCTCCAGCATGGCCTTGCGGCGATCGCCGAAGCCCGGAGCCTTGACGGCCGCGCACTGCAGCGTGCCGCGCAGCTTGTTCACCACCAAGGTGGCCAGGGCCTCGCCCTCGACTTCCTCGGCGATGATCAACAGCGGTTTGCCGCTCTTGGCAATCTGCTCAAGCAGCGGCAGCAGGTCCTTCATGGAGCTGATTTTCTTCTCGTGAATCAGGATGTAGGCGTTCTCCAGGGCGCACTCCATGCGCTCCGGATCGGTGACGAAATAGGGCGACAGATAGCCGCGGTCGAACTGCATGCCCTCCACCACCTCGAGCGTGGTTTCCATGGTCTTGGATTCCTCCACGGTGATCACGCCGTCCTTGCCCACCTTCTTCATGGCCTCGGCGATGATGGCGCCGATGGTGCTCTCGTTGTTGGCCGACACCGTGCCCACCTGGGCCACCATGCTGCCCTCGACCGGCTTGGAGAGCTTGTCGAGCTCGCCCTTCACGTGCTTCTTGTCGCCGCCCTTGGTGATTTCGTCGTAGCCGCAGATGGCGCGCACGGCCGATTCAATGCCGCGCTTGAGCGCCATGGGATTGGCGCCCGCCGCCACCGTCTTCACGCCCTCGCGAAAGATCGCCTGGGCCAGTACGGTGGCCGTGGTCGTGCCGTCGCCGGCCACGTCTGAGGTCTTCGACGCCACTTCGCGCACCATCTGGGCGCCCATGTTCTCGAGCGGGTCCTTCAGCTCGATTTCCTTGGCCACCGTCACGCCGTCCTTGGTGATGGTGGGGGAACCGAACTTCTTGTCCAGCACCACGTTGCGGCCCTTGGGGCCCAACGTCACTTTCACAGCATCCGCCAGTTGATTCACGCCGCGCAGAATCGCCTGGCGGCTCTCTTCACCGCGAATGATTTGCTTTGCGTTTCCCATATCTTCATCCTCCAGAATTTGTGTTTAAGATCTTGTCTGTGGCCTTCAGTGGTCAGCCCTCAGCTTTCAGCAGACGCGGTTCACGAATGCGGATGGCTGAGTGCTGATAGCCGACGGCTTACTTCTTCGATCCCGCCGCCTTGGCTGCGCCTTCGATCACGCCCAGCACTTCGTCTTCGCGGATGATGAGGTACTCTTCGCCGTCGATTTTGATCTCGGTGCCGGAGTACTTGCCGAACAGGATCCGGTCGCCCGCTTTGACGTCGAGGGCAATCAGTTCGCCCTTTTCGCGTTTGCCCTTGCCCACCGCGATCACTTCGCCCTCCTGGGGCTTTTCCTTCGCGGAGTCGGGGATGATGATGCCGCCCTTCACGGTTTCCTTCTCTTCGATCCGCTTGATCACGATACGATCATGCAGAGGCCTGACGTTCATGTTTGATCTCCTTTCGAGCTTTGACGATTGTGAGTCGCCGCATCGAAGCCTGCCCGCCCGGAACGAACGACTCGCTCCGGAGCAGGACCGGCCGGGTGATACCCGTCCGGTGGCCTCATGATGCGGCGCCGGTAGCCCCGCCCTCGGCGCGCCGGTCTGAGCCGACCGCCCCTGGGCGCGGCTTGTCAGGCTTCGTGCTCGCGCACTCTTCCTGCCGCGACGCCTCTGCGGTTGAAGGGTGTTTAGCACTCAAGCCCGATGACTGCTAGTTTACGCGAACAAGATCCGCATGTCAACAAGTAAATTAGCAGTCGAGGTCAGAGAGTGCCAAATCCTTGCCCAGAGGCCTCCGCGGTCGCCACCTCCGCCTCCGTACCCACGGGGACCAGCCGTCGTGCCGCCACGTACAGAATCCAGTGGAAGGTTCCCTCGAAGAAAACTGCGATTGGACACGCCCACCACCTCACCAAGGACCGGATTCGAGCCCCACGAGTGGCGGTGCCCGAATCATAGCAAGTAGATGATTCTAAAGCATATTCTAGCTTTGATATGCCCTCTTTCTTGCGACTCTCGGGCGCTTGGCTGCTGGCGAGGGTTGCCGAGCCCGCGCCAGTTGGGCATGGGTGGCCGCCCGAGCACCAGGGAACCTTGCCGCGCAGCGCGGCAGATGGGCCCATTGTCCATAAGCAATGTACAATCTCCCCGCCAATCCTTGACGCCGGGCATTTCCTTACCAACTTTCGAAAATCAGGCCCGTTTTCAGGCCTAACATGCTGAAAACAAACGGGATATACACGTTGGCTTCGAATCTCGCGCTTTCGCCATATCGTGTTCAATTCAAACGAGTTAACCCTAATGGCTTCGGTTGGGTTCGCCCCTTAGGTGTAGGGGGCTTTCGGAGCATTCAGGACGGCCAAGCGCGAGAATTCAGGTCTGTTAAACATCGAGGCAGTAACCTTAACATAACATTTCCTCGGAAGTCAAGCGGAAAGGCAGGGCTATCCGCCCGTCGGCTGAGGCGGTAGGTCATGCCTAGGGCTGCCCGCGCTGGGCCCGCGCCTCCCGCTTGAGCTCGCCGGCAAGGTTTGGAAGGGTCTCCCCGGTGTAATCGGTGTAACGCCCGGCTCGAAGGTCCGCTTCGGCTTCGTCAAGCGCGGTCAGGGTCTCGATGCGCGCCCGCTCGCCGTCCTCCCAACGCGTCATGGCACCGCGGACGGTGTCCTCGGCGCTGCGAGCCGCCGTGCCGGAGTCCTCTCCCCCGAAGGGGTACAATGTCGGCCCAGGACCGGGCCAGCGAGGGTGAGGTAGAGAGCCCGGCCGTCACCATTAAGACTCAAACTGATTTCGGGGGACGCCCGACTGTCGAATGACAGATTGCAGCGTGCCGATGCGAAGTTCTTTGTGATCCGGCACGGGGACGGTCACCGTGGCGTCTGGGGTTTTTTCTGCATGATGATGTGGCTTCCGCGCCGCCGAACCTCCGCAAAGCCGAACCTCTCCAAGATCGCACAAACCTGTTCGCCCGAGAGGACGCGCAGTTTACCCAGAGGCAACCTCCACCTGCGTGACGTAGACCTCGCCGTGAAGGCGTTGCTTGATCTCTTCGGGAGATGCGGTTTCGAAAAAAAGCTCGAGCGCCTCCCGGAGATTGTCGCGCGCTTGTTCAACGTTGTCCCCTTGGCTCGCGATATCCAGCTCGGGGCAGAGCGACACAAAACCGTTCCCTTCCGCCTCAATAATCGCAGTAAGCTTCATCAAGTAGCCTCCTTGGAGGGCCGCTGCCCCACCGGCATCCCACTCGAAGACCTTTCGTTAATTCCAAGCCCGGTGAGCATCCGCGCGGCCCCGTCCTGCAGCCCGCCGCCTCACGTCCGCGAATCATCCCGCTGCGGTGGCGCCCTCACTCCCCCAGCAGGCCCTTGAAAAACCCATTGAGCAGCCGGTTGCCGGGATCGAACGCTTTGCGGGCGTCGGCGAAGGCTTTCCAGCGGGCCCCGAACGCCTTCTGCGTTTGGGCGGCGGTAACGCGCGCCGTCTGATTCAGCAGCGGCAACCCGCCCTGGCTGCTGCAGCTCTCGTTGTAAGCGTCGAGGAACGCTTCCCAGCCCGGATTGGCCGTGGACACCGGGTCAACCGTCATGGTGTTGCCGTCGTAGGAATACGACAGCAGCGACTCCTGATCCTTGAAGACGCGATAGCCCACGCTCAGCATGTTGGAGCGGTACCCTTCCTGCTTGTAATAGTCTTTGCTGAACTGGAAGTAATCGGTGAGCGCGCTGGCGAAGCGCTCCTCGGGAATGGCCCAGAAGCTGAAGGTGTAGCGGCTGTCGTTGGCCACGGTGGGATAGCGGATCATCTGGTCGGAGGCCACGGTGTTGTCGCTCTGGATGATGTTCTCCAGCTTGAAGCGCCACATGGCGCAGAAGCCGTCGATCACACCGTAGCGAATGGTGGGGTCTGAGATATCGGCCTCCACCTGGCGGCAGAAGGCCGGGCCCGTCGTTCCCCACAGATAGTTGCGCAGCGGCCAGATGACCTTATTCGCCGGGCCGGAAGCGCCGGGGTTGTAACGGCGCAACTCCACCGTGATCAGGTCCTGGAAGGGGAAAACGTAGTACATCATGGACTGGTTGCTCGCCTGAAGCTCGGGCAGTTTCTTGACGAAATCGTCGAGGCTGAAGGTCTCGTGATGCACCGCCATCGGCACGATGGGGCGCACCCGGAAGGTGGCCTCCACCACAATGCCGAACGTCCCGTAGCTCGAGCGAACCTTCTGCAGCAGCTCGGGCTGGCTCTCGTCCACAATCAGAAGCTCGCCGGAAGGCAGCACCATGCGGAGCGCCGTTACGTACGAGCCCACCTGGCCGTACTCGCCCGGCATGGAGGCGTCTTTGGTGCCCGCGCAGGCGGCGCTGCCGGCCGTGAGGTTGCCGATCTCGGTGTTCACGTAAAGCTGGAGGCCCTGTTTCTCGAGCGCCTGCGCGATGTCGATGTAGAGCGCGCCGGCCTGGGCGGTGACGCTCTCCGACGAAATGCTCAGGATTTTGTTCATCTTCGACATCTGGATCAGCGTGCCGCCATCGGCCTCCCCGCAACGGACGGTAGAGTGGCCGGAGCCCATCGCCCGGACCGGCGAGGGATACTTCACCGGGTCTTTGAGAACAGCCACAATGTCGTCAATCGAGTTCGCTTCCACAACGACGACGGGGTGGGTGACGAGATCGCCAAACCAGTTGGTAACGGTGACGCTAGGCATTCGGCTCCTCCTCTTGGCTCGTTTTTAAGCGAGCGCGAGCTTATCGCGGTGCGTAGAATTCCCCCGGATGCGGCCCATTGTAACTTTGGAGAGCGGGGTGAGTACAGCGAATTGCGACTAGGACGAAGGATGAGGCCGGCGCCGGCAGCGCTCAGTACTCCACCCGCACCAGACATAACCCCTGAGCCGGAGCCGTGGGCCCGGCAAGCGTGCGGTTTTGAGCTTCGAGGATGCGGGCAACGTCGCCCGGGGCCATTCTTCCCCGCCCGACTTCCACCAGGGTGCCCACGAGGTTGCGGACCATGTGGTGCAGAAAGCCACTGCCGCGAACCTCGTAAGCAAGGATCTTGGTCCGCTCCCGCCACAAAATCCGTGAGGCGGACAGGGTGCGCACCATCGAGCGCGGCTCGCCCCCGGGCGCCACGTCGTCTTCTGCCGAGCCCGCCGCGGCAAAAGAGGTGAAATCGTGCTCGCCAACGAGGGCGGCGGCTGCCTCGGACATGCGCCTCCGATCGAGCGCGCGGGGGTGGTGCCATACGAAGCGCCAAAGGAAGGGCGAGCAGATGCCGGCCTGGAGAATGCGGTATCGGTAGGTTTTGGAACGAACGGCGTAGCGCGCATGGAAATCCGCCCGAACCTCTTCCACCCGGCGCACGCGAACGGCCGGCGGCAAGAGATCGTTCAAGGCCTTAAGCAGATTGCCACACGGAATGGGGCAGGCTGTTGTGAAGTTTGCTACCTGACCGAGGGCGTGCACGCCGGCGTCGGTGCGGCCCGAGCCGAAAAGCTTTACCCTATTTCCCGTGATCTGCGCGACGGTCTGTTCGATGCAGGCCTGAACCGTGGGCAGCGAGGGCTGAGTCTGCCAACCGTGATAGTCCGTACCGTCGTAGGAGATGAGGAGGCGAAGGTTTCGCTGCGCCGATGACGATTTCACCCCAAGGCGTGCCATGATCGCCTGCCTCCTTGCCGGGTCACGTCGGCGCCGAGCCGCACTAATTTGACATCTTTGCGGTTTCGAGCGTCCCGGCCGAGGTGTCCGTTTCCGAACATTCCGTGCCGAGAGCGGTCAGCCCCTGGACCAGCGATATCTCTTAGTCCACTCTGAGTCAAGCACTTACGGGTATGCCGACTTGGAAGTCCGCTTGCCTTGCTCAGCGGTTGGAGCTGGTGCCGCATATCGCACGAGTACGCGAGCCGGAGTGTCACCTTCCGAGTCTCGCCCAGCGTACTACAGTTGTGCCGGCTGGTGCTGCAGTGGCTCAAAGCGTTGGCGTGCGGCGCGCCAACTGAGCGAGCAAGCGCGGCCGCGCCGGGTTTGGGCAAAGAAATGCGTCCGTATTCGCAAGCGTTCGGGCTCTGATAGACTGGTTGAGCGCGTCGCCGGCAGGCGGCGGATCAGCCGTTTCATGAAACTTTGCCGGATAGAGTTTCGTAATTGTATCTTGCGCCCCGCGTCCTGCTGAGGAACCCCACGGCGGCCTGAACCGCGCAGCCGCCGGCTGGAACGAATTGCGCAAGTGGTTGAGGAAAAACAGGAAAACCGCCAGTGGCGCCGGGCGCGACGAGACCCGGCGGCTCCTGGGCAATGCAGTAGAGACGAATGCCAATCGGTAAGGAGATGCAGAACCGATGATACGCTCAAGTGTTCGCAAGCTGGCCGTTTCCGTGTGGCTGGCCTCCGCCGGACTCGTACTGGGCGCCGGTCCGTTGCGCGCCCAACAGACCCCAGCTCCGTCGCCCCAAGCTACGGCGCCCTCGACGTCCGGTTCGGGTCATTCCTCAAGTACGCTGGGGGCACAGGGATTGGCGCCGGGCGCCACGACGTACGACTACAGCCGGCTTCCCAGCAGGTTCCCGAATATCTTCGCCGTCTACACTCCCGAGCCCGTTCCCGAGCCCAGTATGAGCAACTCGCAACTTCTCCACTCGCTCGTCGTCGGCGACAAGCTCCAGATTTCGCTGGACGATGCCATTGCCCTGGCGCTTGAGAACAATCTCACGATCGCAGTCCAGCGATTCAACCTGCCGTTCGCCCAGCTCGATTATCTTCGCGCCAAAAGCGGCGGCGCCACGCGTGGCGTGCCGGGCGCCTTCCAGTCGAACGCCCTGTTCGCCGGGGCCGTGGGCGCGGGCTTGAGCAGTTCTTCGGGCGGCAGCTCGGGCGCCGGCGGCGCCTTTGGCGGCGGCGGGGCCGTCAACATCGGGACCATTCCTTGCTGCGATCCCATCGCCGGCTTCAACTTCGGATGGAGCCATTCCGTGAGCCCCCTGAACTTCGCATCGGTATACGGCGTCCCGGTGCTCACCAACCAGGAAACGAGTTACAGCGGGTTCTTCGGGCAGGGATTTCTGACCGGGACGAGCGTGGCCGTGGGGCTGAACGGCTTTCGGGAGTCGACTTCCTCCGTGTCGAGCTTGTTCAATCCCGAAGTTCCGACGGGCTACTTCATCGGCATCGATCAACCGCTGCTGAACGGCTTCGGCTACCGCGCCAACGCCAAGTTCATTCGCATCGCCCAGAACGACATCAAGTTCGCAGACGCTTCCTTCAGGCTGCAAGTGATCACCACGATCTCGCAGGTGGTGAACGACTACCACACGCTCCTTTTCGACCGGGAGAACGTGCGGGTGGCCCAGGAGGCCGTGAACTATTCCCAGCACCTGCTCGACGACAACAAGAAGCAGGTGCAGATCGGCACCCTGGCCCCCATCGAGGTGGTTCGCGCCGAATCGGAGTTGGCCAGCGATCAACAGACCCTTATCGTGGCCCAGACGACGCTCAAACAGGAAGAGGAAGTGCTCAAAACCGAGATTTCCAAGCAGGTCGGGCCCGACCTGGCCAGCCTCGACCTGGAACCGACGGACAAGCTCCCGGATCCGCAGCCGGGCGATGTGGTGCCTGTCGAGCAGGCTCTACAGTTGGCTTACCAAAACCGTCCCGAACTGACAGAAGCTGACCTGAACCTGCGCAACCAGGACATTACCCTGAAGGCTGTCCGCAACGCCCTGCTGCCCAGCCTGACCGCTTTCGGCAGCTACACACCCTCTGGCCTTTCGGGCAACGTGCTTTGCGGCCCACAGACCGCCGGATATTCGTTTCCGTGCCCGTCGGGGGTGGCCACCGGCAGCGTCATCCAGCCGGGCGGCATTTCCCAGTCGCTCACCAGTCTGTTGCACGGGAGATACCCCTATTACTCGTATGGATTCAGCCTGAGCATTCCCATTCGCAATCGCGCGGAGCAGGCAGACGCGGCGCGCGCGCTGTTTGAGCAGCGCCAACTGGAAACCCAGCTTCAGCAGTCGAAGAACACGATTGCACAGGACGTGCGCAACGCCGAAATCGCCGTCACCCAGGCGAAGGCCCGCATCGACGCTACGGTTAAGGCAGTCGAACTGGCCCGCCAGACGCTCGACGCCGACCAGAAGAAGTTTCAGCTCGGTGAGACCACCACCTTCCAGTTGATTCAGGACCAGCGCGACCTGACCGCTCGAGAAGGCGACCAGGCGAATGCCCACAACGCCTACGCTACGGCCATCACGCAGTTCGGACAGGCCACCGGAACCATTCTCGACCGGTACCACGTGCAAATGGGCGACGCCAAGCAGGGCAGGGTCACGCACCCACCCAACATTCCAGGGACGCCGATCGAATCGACCGCATCGCAGGGACCGCGGCAGTAACCGTCACCGTGCGCGCCGGCTCGGGCGTCCCGAGCCGGCGCCGAAGTTGCGTTGGCACCAAACCGCCGGGACACGCAGAATCGGCCTGAGCCAGACGCCAGTGCCTGATTCTTGCCGTGTCTGACGCGGCCACTGTCGCCCATCTCTCGACTTGCAATTCCTGCTTCACCCGCTCGTAGCTCAATCAAGTTAAGCTTTACGCGCTCCGGCTCCGGCACAGCCGGAGGCTGGAGATCGGGCCGGAGGGCCCAGCGCATGACCGCGAACAACGGCTCAGCCGTGGTCCAGGTGCAGGACCTTCGCAAGAGCTACGAAGACGTTCACGCCATCCGCGGCATCAGCTTTGAAATCCACCAAGGCGAGGTGTTCGGCTTGCTCGGGCCGAACGGCGCCGGCAAGACCAGCACGATTGAAATCCTGGAGGGGCTGCGGCAGCCGGACAGTGGCGCGGTGCGCGTCTGCGGCCTGGAGCCGGCCCGCGAGAGCCGCCGCTTGAAACAGAGAATCGGAGCGCAGCTTCAGAACACCGTCCTTCCCGACAAGATCAGGGTGGAAGAGGCGCTTCGCCTCTTTGCCGGCTTTTACGGCGATACCGCTCCCGCCGGCAAGCTGCTGGAGCGGTTCGGTCTGGCGGAGAAGCGCCGCGCGTTTTACGAAACGCTTTCCGGCGGCCAGAAACAGCGGCTGGCGCTGGCGCTCGCCCTGGTCAACAATCCCGAGCTCGTGCTCCTCGACGAGCCCACGGCCGGCCTCGACGCCATGGTGCGGCGCGACATCTACGCCCTGATCGAGCAACTCCGCGCCGAGCGCCACACTGTGCTCCTCACCACGCACTACATCGAAGAAGCCGAGCGGCTCTGCGACCGCGTGGCGATCATGGACCACGGCCAGATTGTGGCATTCGGCACGCCGAGGGAACTGGTTTCGCGCTCCGGCAGCGGGACGCGGCTCGAAGTGCGGGTGGCGAAGCCCCTCGCTCTCGACGAGCTGCGCCGCCTCGAAGCCGTGCACGACTGCCGCGAAGCGGACGGCGCCTACTGGCTGCACGCCCAGCCTGTGGCCAAGGCGCTGGTGGCCCTGATTCATTTCCTGGAGGCGCAGGACAATACGCTCACCGACCTGCACATTTCACAGCCCAGCCTGGAAGACGTGTTCGTGGAGATGACCGGGCGGCGGATCGAAGACTGACGAAGACCTTTGGAGT
>DATJAQ010000163.1:0-31887 GCA_035516075.1 Terriglobia bacterium
CGGGCGCTACTACGTGCTGCGCCGCATCAGCCTGGATATCAAAGAAGGCGACTTTCTCACCGTCATGGGTCCCTCGGGCGCCGGGAAGTCAACCCTGCTCAGCATCCTCGGCCTGCTCGACGGCGCCTGGACGGGGGAGTACTACTTCCTGGACAGCCCGATCCATAAAATGAACGTCAAGCAACGCGCCGAGGTCAACAAGAAGTACATCGGCTTTGTCTTCCAACAGTACCACCTGCTCGACAATCTGACGGTGGCCGAGAACCTCGACATCCCGCTCTCCTATCGCAACGTGAAGGGGTCCGAACGCCAGGCCCTGGTGGCCGACACGCTCGACCGCTTTCACATTGTGGGCAAAAAGGATCTCTACCCCAGCCAGCTCTCGGGCGGCCAGCAACAGCTGGTAGCCGTGGCGCGCGCCGTGATCGCCAACCCGAAACTGATTCTCGCCGACGAGCCCACCGGAAACCTGCACTCCAGCCAGGGCAAGGAAATCATGGATCTGTTCAAGCGGCTCAACGACGAGGGCACCACCATCGTGCAGGTAACCCACAATGAAAACTGGGCTGCCTACGGCCACCGCATCATCCGGCTGGTGGATGGGTGGATCAGTTGATCGAGCGATTGAAGGATTGACTCATTGAGTCAATTCGTGATGGAGAGTACAAGCCATGGCTACGCTGCTGAGCGACTTGCGCTATGCGGTTCGGATGCTGCGCAAACATCCCGGCTTCACGGCCGTGGCTGTGCTCACTCTGGCACTCGGCATCGGGGCCAATACCGCTATTTTCAGCGTGGTGAACGCCGCCCTCCTTAGGCCGCTGCCGTATCCGGACTCGGCGCGCCTCGTTACCATCTGGGTGACCGAGCCCAGCGGACCCGGCAACCTCTACCCCGATACCGGCCCCGACTTTGTGGATTGGAAGGCGCAAAACCAGGTCTTCGACAGCATGGCCGCGGTCACCGTCACGGGAGCTGCGCTCACCGGCACCTCGGAGCCGCTCCAACTCCAGGGCTTTGAAGTCTCTCCGGAAATATTCCCGTTGCTGGGCGCGTCGCCCGCGCTCGGACGCAACTTCGCCGCCGATGAAACTCAGTCCGGCCACGACGAGGTGGTGATTCTGAGTTACGGACTGTGGCAGCGCGCCTTTGGGGGTCGGGCCAGCGTGGTGGGCAGCAAAATCACCCTCGGCGGGCAGCCCTACGTGGTGGTGGGCGTGATGGCCCGCGAGTTTCAATTTCCGCATATCTGGGGCACCAAGCCGGAGTTCTGGATTCCCCTGAACCTGCAGGCGCCCGCCTGGCGAAAATCGCGCGGCAATCACTGGATGTGGGTGCTGGGCCGGATGAAGAAGGGAGTCTCTCTGGAGCGCGCGAGCGCCGACATGGGAACTCTCTCGGCGCGCCTCACGCAGCAGTACCCGGACACGAACACCGGCGTCAACGCGAAAGTGGTCGGCTTGCAGGCCCGCCTCACGGAGCGCATCCGGCCCGCGCTGCTCATGCTGATCGCCACCGTCGGATTTCTGATGCTCATCGCCTGCGTCAACGTCGCCAACCTGCTGCTGGCCAAGGCCGTCACCCGCCGGCGTGAAATTGCGATTCGTATGGCGGTGGGTTGTAGCCGGTGGAAAGTCATCCGCCAACTGCTGACGGAGAGCGTGCTGCTTTTTGTGGTGGGAGGCGCCGCGGGGCTGGCGGTGGGATGGGCTGCGCTGAGACTGCTCCTGCACGCTGCGCCGCTCGGTTACGTGCCCGAGATCGTCTCGGTTGGGCTCGACGGCTATGTCTTCCTCGCGACGTTCCTGGTGGCCCTGGCCGCTGGCGCGCTCGCCGGATTGGCGCCGGCTCTGCAGGTTTCGAAGACCGATCTGCAGGACTCCCTGAAGGAAAGCAGCCTCACTGTCGCCGCCCCCCATCGCCTTTCGCGCCGGCTCCTGACCGCCGGCGAGCTTGCCCTGGCGCTGATGATGCTGATTGGCGCCGGGCTGGCTGTGCGCAGCCTGGTAGCGCTGCTCGGCGTGCAGGCCGGATTCGATCCGCGGAATGTCCTTACCGCGCGCATTTCGCTGCCCGAAGCGAGATACGGCAGCCAGGGGAAGGACACGGCATCCCCGATCAAGACGGGGCGTTACGCCTCGTTCTTCCAGCAGCTTCAGGACCGGCTCCGGACCCTTCCGGGTGTGGCGTCTGTCGCCTTCGCCGACCACCTGCCACTCGAAGGCGGCAGCAACGGCACCATCATCGTTGAAGGCCAGACCGCCCCCAAGAACATGTGGTCAAGCCCGCTGGTGGAGTGGTGCACGGTGATGCCGGACTACTTCCGCACCGCGGGAATCCCTCTGCTCGAAGGCCGCGACTTCAGCGCCCACGACGGACCGGACGCTCCTCGAGTGGCGATCGTCAACCGTAAGATGGCGGACCGCTTCTGGCCCAAGCAGGACGCCGTCGGCAAGCGTTTCTCGCACGACAAGGATCATCCGAAATGGATCACGGTGGTCGGCGTGGCCGGCGACGTCCGGCAGTATGCACTCGACGAGCCCGCGGCTCCCGAAGCTTATTTCCCGGAGTTTCAGAATCAATATTCCGATCAATTCGTCCTGGTGCGGGCGTCGTCCAACCCGCTCGGGCAGATTGGCCCGGTCCGCGCGGCGCTCCATGAGATGGATAGCCAGATTCCGCTCGACCAGCCGCGCGAACTGGCCGAGGTGGTGACGGAGTCTTCGTCGCAACAGCGCTTTTTGGCCCTGCTCCTGGGCCTGTTTTCCGGGCTGGCCCTGGTGTTGGCGACGGTTGGAATCTACGGCGTTATCGCCTACTCGGTGGCGCAACGCACGCATGAGATGGGCATTCGCATGGCGCTCGGCGCCGCCCGGGGCAACGTGTTACGCCTCGTGCTGGGCGAAGGTTTAAGGATGGCGCTGGCCGGAGTGGTGGTGGGCCTGGCAGGCGCCTGGGCCTTGACCCGGTTTCTTACCAGCCTGCTTTACGGGGTGCGCCCTACGGATCCCCTCACCTTCGTGGCCGTTCCCTTGCTCTTGCTCGGCGTGGCCCTTGCCGCCTGCTACGTGCCCGCGCGCCGGGCCACCCAGGTGGACCCGATCAAGGCGCTGCGCTATGAGTGAAGCAATTGATTCATTGAGTCAATGAGTCAATCCAAGTGCTGAGAGAACCTATGACAACCCTAGTCAATGACGTTCGTTACGCCCTTCGCATGCTGGCCCGGAATCCCGGGTTTACCGCGGTGGCGGTGCTCACCCTCGCGCTCGGCATCGGCGCCAACACCGCGGTTTTCACGCTGATCAACGCCCTGATGCTGCGCGCCCTCCCCGTCGAGCATCCCGAGCAACTGTATTTCCTCGGCGCAGACCCCTCGCAGGGCGACTCTTCGGGCGGATTCCCCACCGGCTCGGTGAACGAGTTCAGCTACCGAACCTACCAGCAGCTCCGCGAGCGCAACCGCGCCGCCTTTGAGGACCTGGCCACGCTCTCGAGCGCTCAGGTAACCCTGCGCGTGTCCGGTCTTACGCCCGCCGAGCTGCCCCGCAGCGCCGAAGGGTGCCTGGTGAGCGGAAATTTTTTCCGCGTGCTCGGGCTCAACACCGTGCTGGGACGCGCGCTGATCCCGGAGGACGACCGCGAGGGCGCCCCGAGCTCGGTGGCCGTCATCAGCTACCACTACTGGACCGGGAGCCTCGGACGCGACCCGAACGCGGCCGGCAAAACCATCGAAATTGACGGCGCGCCTTTCACCATTGTGGGGGTGGCGCCGCCGGAATTCTTCGGCGTCAAGCTCAGCACTCGTCCTCCCGATTTCTATCTTCCCCTCGGCTTGCAACCTCAGATGATGGCTCGGCCGTCCTGGTTGAAAGTCGACAACGAGTACTGGCTCGACGTCTTCGGCCGCCTGCGGCCCGGCGTAAATCCCCGCCAGCTTTCGGCGGCGCTCACCGGCCAACTCCAGCAGATGTTCACGGCGCAGGCCGGAACGGACATCGGCCCGGCGCGACGCCGCGGAATCAGCCAGGCCTATGTTGAGCTTGTTCCCGGCGGCCGGGGCCTCTCCGCGCTTCGGGAGCGATTCTCCCAGCGGATTCAGGTGCTCACCCTGCTCGTGGTCCTGGTGCTGGTGATCGCCTGCCTCAACACCGCCAACCTGCTGCTGGCGCGCGCCGCCGGGAGGCAGCGCGAAGTCGCCGTCCGGCTGGCGGTGGGCGCCGGACGCTGGCGCTTGGTGCGGCAATTGCTCACCGAGAGCGTGCTGCTGGCAGGCCTCGGGGGACTGGTGGGACTGATGCTGGCCGTCTGGGGTACCATGCTGCTGACCAATCTTGTGTTCGGCGCCACGGCCGTTTTGCCGTTTGCCCTCAGTCCTGACGCCCGGGTGCTGGGATTCACCCTTCTCGTTTCGGCCGTCACGGGAATCGCCTTTGGCCTCGCTCCTGCCCTGCGCTCGTCGCGCGTTGACCTCAATTCGTCGCTCAAGGAGAGGGCGCAAGCCACTGGAATCGGGGCCCGGCGGACGGGGCGGCTTGCGTCCGGCAGGCTCTTGGTGAGCGGCCAGGTGATGGTGTCGCTCAGTTTGCTGGTGGTGGCCGGGCTGTTTGTGCGCAGCCTTCGCAAGCTCGAGGCGCAAGACCTCGGCTTCAGCCCCGAACACGTGCTGGTAGCCGGCCTGGATCTCGGCGCCGCCGGCTACAAGTCTCCCCAGCTCCCCGAACTCTACCAGCGGCTGCTCGCGCGCGTGCGCGCTCTGCCCGGCGTGCGCTCCGCCGCGATGGCCAACGCCAGCGTGCTCGGCGGCAACACCAGCGTTTCGAACATTTCGATCGAGGGTTACACCGCCAAACCTGAAGAGAACATGGACTGCCATCGGAAGAACGTGAGCGAAGACTACTTCCTCACCGACGGCATGACCCTGCTCGCCGGCCGGCCCATCGGGCCCCAGGATACCCAGGACTCGCCCCAGGTGGCCGTGGTGGATGAAGCCTTTGTGCAGCGCTACTTCCCCAACCAGAACCCCGTGGGAAGGCATTTCATGTTCGGCTCGCCCTTCAAAGCGCCGGGCAAAGAGATCATTGGCGTGGTCAAGGACGCCAAATACGAAGGCCTCGCCGACAAGACGCCGCCCATGGCTTTCATGCCTATCGCCCAGTCGGCCGGTCCTCACGAGCCCAACGAGTACGCGGACGATCTGGAGGTGAGCGTGGCCGGCGACCCGGCGGCCGCCGCCCACGAGGTGCGCCGGGCGGTAAGCGAGGTTGACCGGAATATCGTGATCGGCAGCGTCCACCCGCTGCGCGAGCTGGTGGCTTCCGACACCCACGACGCCCGGCTGGTGGCCCAGCTTTCGAGCTTCTTCGGCGTGTTGGCGCTCTTGCTCGCGGCCATCGGGCTCTACGGTGTGATGGCCTACAGCGTTCTGCGGCGCACCAACGAAATCGGCATCCGCATGGCGATTGGGGCGGTCAGGGGAGATGTGCTGTGGATGGTGCTGCGGGAATCGCTGGCCATCGTGGCGCTGGGCATCGCGCTGGGCGTGCCGGCCGCGCTGGGGCTGGCGCGGGTGGTGTCAAGCCAGTTGTTCGCTCTTTCGCCGAACGACCCCGCCACCCTGGCGCTCGCCACGCTCCTGCTGGTTGTGGCTTCCGCCCTCGCCGCTTACATTCCGGCCCGGCGCGCGGCCAAGGTGGATCCGATGGTGGCGCTGCGGTACGAGTGAGGCAATTGATTCATTGGCTCATTGAATCATTGAGTCAATGAGTCAATGTCCGATTTGAGGCGAGACGCATGGATACCCTGGTAGCCGACTTACGCTATGGCCTCCGCATGCTGGGCCGGAAGCCCGGCTTCACCGCCGTGGCCGTGCTGACCCTCGCGCTCGGCATCGGCGCCAACACGGCGATGTTCACGGTGATTGACGCCGTCCTGCTGCGCCCCCTCTCCTTCCCTCAGGCCGACCGGCTGATGGCCCTCAACACCGGCGTGATCCACGGCAACCTGGAAACAACCTCGTGGCCGAATTACGCCGACGTGCGCGACCAGAGCCGGCTGCTCGAAGACGTGTCCGGTTACTTCGAGGATTTGGGAGTGGTGAATACTTCGGATGGAAGCAAGGCGGTGTGGACGGTCAAACTCACGGCCAGCCTGCTTGACCTCCTGCGCGTGCGGCCCGAACTGGGCCGGCCCATCCTGCCTTCGGACAACCAGCCCGGAGCGCCGCCCGTGGTGATGCTGAGCGACGGACTCTGGCGGCAGGACTTCGGGGCTGACCCGCACGTTCTGGGCACCGAGATTCGCGTGGGCGAGGTGCCCCACACCATAGTGGGGGTCATGCCTCCCGGCGTGCCCTTCCCTCACAACCAGCCCGACGGGGCTGGAGTGTGGCTGGCCTTCAGCCCCACCCACGACATGCTCACCGACCGCGGCTCCGGTTTTCTTTATATGGTGGGCCGGCTCAGGCCGGGCGTCAGCCGCCCGGCTGCCCAGGCCGAGCTCAATTCCATTGCCCGCGGGATCCGCGACAAAGATCCCGACGACGCCGCCAAGCTCGCCTTCACCCTCGTACCCTATCGCGACGTGGTTACCGCCTCGGTGCGCCCGGTGCTGCTGGCGCTGGCCGGGGCTTTGGTGCTGGTGTTGGTGATTGCCTGCGTCAACGTGGCGAATCTGCTGCTGGCCCGGTGGCTGGCGCGCCGGCAGGAACTGGCGGTGCGTGTGGCGCTCGGTGCCGGCCGGGGCCGCCTGGCGCGCCAGGTGATGTCCGAAGGCGCGCTGCTGTCGCTCGCCGGAGCGCTGGCCGGTCTCGAGCTGGCCTCGCTGATCCTTCAAGCCGCACGCCACCTGCCCTCGGGGCTGATTCCGCGCGCGGAGGAAATCCATCTCCGCCTGCCCGTCTTCCTGGCGCTGGTGGGTTTTGCGGCGCTGGCTACCATCCTCTCCTCGCTGGCGCCGGCGCTGCTGGCGATGCGTACCGATCCGGACGAGGTGGTGCGCGGCGCCGCCCGGGGATCGACCGGGGGCCGGAAGCGCTCGAGAGTGGCGGGCTGGATGGTGATGGCCGAAGTGGCGCTCTCCGCGCTGCTGCTGGTTTCGACCGGTTTGATGTTCCGTACCCTCTACAATCTCGAAAACGTTCATCTCGGCTTCGACCCGGCGCGGGTGACCAGTTTCATGGCCGTGCCTGCGAACTCGGCCGGATTCCTCGCCCTCAGCCCGGCGGCCGGCGCTTCCAACGGGTCGGTGGCGACCCGGGTGTACGAACCCGTCCTGGAGCGGCTTCGCCACTTGCCCGGCGTGATCGATGCGGCCGTGGTGAGCGCGCCGCCGCTGGCGCCTTTCGACATGCACACTGACTTCGAGATCGTCGGCCAGCCTCAATCCAAGCAGTGGAGAGAGCAGAATCGCGTGCTGATTCGGGCGCTCGGCGGCAACTACAACCGGGTGCTGGGTGAGCCCGTCGTCCGCGGCCGCGCGATTGCCGGCGGCGACACTGCCGGCGCACCCTACGTGGCGGTGATCAACGAGGCCTTCGCCCGCAGTTACTTTCCAGGCCAGAATCCCATCGGTCATCAGCTCAGCCTGGGGGGCAAGGAAACCGGCATGGTTCAGCCCTATACCGTTGTGGGCGTGGTCAGTGATGCCGTTCAGCTCGGCCTGAGCCAGGCGACCGAGCCCGAACTCGATCTGCCCGTCCAGCAGGTGCCCGCGGATTCGTTCTACTATTCCGTTCTGGTCTCCTTTGCCACGCACTACGTCCTGAAGACTCAAGGCGGAATCAATGTCGACAACGCAGTGCGCCAGGTCTTCCGCCAGGAGGCTCCCGACTACGCTCTCGACAACTTCCAGACGCTCCGCGCGGCGCTCGACAACGCCAGTTTCAACCAGCGCCTGGGCCTCTACCTGATCGGCTCCTTCGCGGCCATTGCGGTGGCGATGGTGCTGGCCGGGCTCTACGGGGTGCTCTCCCAACTCGTGGGCCAGCGCCGGCGAGAGATCGGCGTGCGGATGGCGCTGGGCGCCACGCGAGAGTCGATCCTGCGCCTCATTTTGCGGCAGGGAGCCGGGTTGATTCTCACCGGTCTGGCCGTGGGTCTGGTAGCGTCGCTCGCCAGCGGCCGGCTGATTCGCGGATTCCTCTTCGGCGTAACGCCTACCGATGTGTGGACCTATCTGGCGGTGGCCGTCGCGCTGGCAGCCGTCGGGATGGGGGCAGCTCTGCTGCCGGCCCGGCGGGCCGCCCAAACGGATCCGATGGAGGCGCTGCGCTGCCAATGAAAAAATGCGTGATTGAAGGATTGATTCATTTACTCATTGAATCAATGACTCGATGAGCCGATGAGTCAATTCTAGTGAGGGCTGGGATCGAGGACGCGAAGGTGCTTGAAGTACGTGCGGTAAAAGCCGGTGTCGCGGGTCGCGAAGTTGAGGACTGCGCTACGGTCGGCGGTGCCGGCCGCGTGGAAAGTCTCTCCCGCGAAGCTCGGCCATTATTTCATCGGCGCTCTTGCCGAGTTTCAGGATCCCGTAGCACTTCTCGAATGGATCGGCGGAGGGCACTTTCGCCAGCACCAGCCGGCCTCGCTCCTCGCGCACCTCAAGCACCTGGCCTTCGCGGGCTCATCCGCAGGCGCAGAGGCTCGGGAATGGTGAGTCGGCCATTTTCTGAAATCGTGGCTTTCATATCTCGACTGCATAAACTCGTACCGTGGGTGTCAATTTCAGCCCACGGGTTTCTACCGCGAACGGTCCGGGGCTGCCCGCTTGACGGTGCCACGGGCGCAACAATCCGCTTGACAGGATCATAACAA
The DNA here is from genome assembly GCA_035516075.1 of Terriglobia bacterium. Taxonomy (GTDB): domain Bacteria; phylum Acidobacteriota; class Terriglobia; order UBA7540; family UBA7540; genus Gp13-AA77. The sequence continues at coordinate 8,811 of DATJAQ010000163.1, forward strand.
TATGTTAAAAGGATATCAGTGGTCGAGTTCAAGGCAGGAACGGTTGGAGAGGTATGCACGCTGTTACGTCGAGTCCTCACACGCCCCGGCACAGCCCCAGTGCGGGGGAGCTGACGGAGTTCGAAGGGACCAACACGCAGCGGGGGGCAAAAATCGACGATCGAAGCCTAAAAGTCCTTTAGGATCAACAGGGCTCAAAAACGAACCTACCAAGTTATTGAAAACAAAAAAGATATTTCAATTATCCCAGCATCTTGCTGATTCTGTTAGATGTTATGTCGAATTCTGGCATCCGTTTCCGCCCCGATTCTGGGGGTATCCCAGCATCTTATTGAATCATAATAACTTAACTCGACTATCCCAGCATATTATTGTCAGCGAAAGGTTTAGGAGCGCGCGGGGGTCCCGATTGTGCCCCTTCACAGCGTGTGCGATGGTACGTTAGACCTCATGAAGATCGAATCTCCAGCAGCCCGGCTCCTGATCGCCGACGACCAGCGCGACGTGCTCGACTCCTTGCGTCTGCTTCTGAAGGGTGAAGGCTACCAGGTAGAGACCTCCACCTCCCCCGCCGGCGTGCTCGCCGCCGTGAAAGCGACGGATTTTGACTGCCTGCTGATGGACCTGAACTACGCCCGCGACACCACGTCGGGCGAGGAGGGATTGGACCTTCTCAATCGTCTGCAAACGCTCGACAGTTCCCTGCCCGTGGTGGTGATGACCGCCTGGGGCACGGTGGAGGTGGCGGTGGAAGCGATGCGGCGCGGCGCCCGCGACTTCGTGCAGAAGCCTTGGGAAAACGCGCGCCTGATCGCCATCATCTCCACCCAGGTGGAGCTCAGCCGCGCCTTGCGCCGCGGGCAGCGCCTGGAGGCCGAGAACCAGCTCCTCCGGGGCTCCGATCTCCCCACCCTGATCGCGCAGTCACCCGCCATGCGCCCTGTCCTGGAGCGCATATCGCGCGTGGGGCCGTCGGAGGCCAACGTGCTCATTACGGGCGAGCACGGCACAGGCAAAGAGGTGGCGGCGCGCACCTTGCACGGCCTCTCGGCACGCGCCTCGAAGCCCCTGGTGGCCGTTAACGTGGGCGGGCTTTCGGAACATCTGTTCGAGAGCGAACTCTTCGGCCACGTCAAAGGAGCGTTCACCGACGCCCGCACCGACCGGGTGGGACGCTTCGAGCTCGCCGACGGGGGCACGCTGTTTCTCGATGAGATCGGCAACCTGCCGCTCAACCAGCAGGCCAAGCTCCTGCGGGTTCTGGAGACCGGCGAATTCGAGCGCGTGGGCTCGTCGAAGACGCGCCGCTCCAACGTGAGGCTGTTCTCCGCCACCAACGCCACCCTGAAGCAACTCGTGGGGTCCGGCCGCTTTCGCGAGGACCTTTTCTTCCGGCTCAACACGGTGGAAGTGCGGATGCCGCCGCTGCGCGAGCGCCGTGAGGATATTCCGGTGCTGGCCGCTCACTTCCTCGGGCAGCACGCCGCGCGCTATCACAAGGCCGTCGCGGGCTTCAGCGAGGCCGCCTTGCGCGCACTGCTCGCGCATCCCTGGCCGGGCAACGTCCGAGAGCTCGATCACACCGTCGAGCGCGCCGTGCTGATGACCAACAGCAACCTGATCGCGGCTTTCGACCTCGGCCTCGAGCCGCCCGCCGAGAGCAGCGCGCGAGTGGAGGAGATGAGCCTGGAGGATGTGGAGCGGTTTCTCATTCAGAAGGCGCTGGAGCGCTATGAAGGCAATGTGAGTCAAGCCGCCGCAGCTCTCGGGTTGAGTCGCGGAGCCCTCTACCGGCGGCTCGAGCGCTATGGCCTCGACCACGGCGAGCACGCCCAGGAGGTCGGTGAATGAGCGCCTCCACCTACGGCGGTCCGCACCTCGGGGAACTCGATCGGGAAATCGATCCAACCGCCACCCTCCACGAGTTCAGGGAAAGCCCCATTCCGCTCTACTCCGCGGGCTCCCGCCGGCGCGCAAAGCTGAGCTTCGAAGGCCGTATCCTGCTCCTGGCGCTCGCCGGCGGCGCGCCGGCCATGGCGCTGGGGATTGGACTGCTGCTGAAGGATCACGCGTCGGCGCAGACGGTCTGGACGGTGGGAGTACTCCTCGGCGCCGTGTGGCTGGCCTTTGCTTACAGCGTCCGCAATCACGTGGTGATTCCCCTGCAAACCCTCTCCAACGTGCTTTCCGCTTTGCGCGAGGGCGACTACTCCCTGCGCGCCCGCAGCCCCAGCCGCGAAGACTCGCTGGGCGCCTTGGTGATCGAGGCCAACGCCCTCGGCGAGACGCTGCGCAGTCAGCGGCTGGGCGCGCTCGAGGCCAGCACCCTGCTGCGCAAGGTGATGGAAGAGATCGACGTGGCTGTCTTCACGTTTGACGGTCACGGCCACCTTCGGCTCATCAACCGGGCGGGTGAGCGCCTGCTGGCGGCGCCTGCGGAGCGCGTGCTGGGCTCGACCGCGGCCGAGATGGGCTTGGCAGACTGCCTGGAGGCTCCGGCGCCCAGCATTCTCTCCATGAACTTTCCCGGCACCGGGAACGCGGCCACGCGCTGGGGCGTCCACCGCAGTGCCTTCCGCGAAGGCGGCCTGCGCCACCAACTGCTCGTCCTTTCCGACATGAGCCGGCCGCTGCGCGAGGAAGAGCTTTTGGCCTGGCAACGCCTGGTGCGGGTGATCGGCCACGAGCTCAACAACTCGCTCGCCCCCATCAAGTCGGTGGCGGCCAGCCTGGAGAGCCTGCTGGCGCGCGAAACCCAGCCCCCGGACTGGCGCGAAGACATGCGCGAGGGCCTTCGCATCATCGCGGGCCGCTCGGAGGCGCTGGCGCGCTTCATGGAATCCTACGCCCGCTTGGCCCGTCTACCGAAACCCCGTCTGGCGCCGCTGGAGGTGGGAGCCTGGGTGCGCCGCGTGACCAACCTGGAAATCCGAATGAAGGTGGTGGTCGAACCCGGTGCGGAGGTGACGGTGCAGGCCGACGGCGACCAACTCGATCAGCTCCTCATTAACTTGCTGCGAAACGCCGTCGATGCGGCGCTCGAAACGGGAGGGGGCGTCACGATAGGATGGGGCCGCAACGGCGCCCAACTTGACGTCTGGGTGCGAGACGACGGGCCCGGCCTTTCGAATACCGCCAATCTGTTCGTGCCCTTCTTTACCACGAAGCAAGGCGGGTCAGGCATCGGGCTGGTGCTGAGCCGGCAGATCGCCGAGGCGCACGGCGGTATCCTCACCCTGCGCAATCGAACGGACCACGCCGGGTGCGAGGCGCGCCTTCGTTTGCCTCTCGGCTAATGGGCGAGGTCGCGCCGCCTGGGGTGAGCGGCGTCGGACTAGAGCTCGGCTGCCAGGGGTTGGAGGAACGCGAGGCCCACTTCCTTCTCTCCGTCGCCTTCGTCCACCCAGACCACCATGCTCGGGATCCCTTCCGCGGGGCCTTCGCGCGGCACCACGGTGATCATTTGGCCGGGCTGGAGACGAAGCTGAGAGCGCACTCTCGCGCCCAATTCCGAGACGTCCAGCGCGAACGCGCCGCCTGTCACCTGGCTGCGGTCGACGTCTACGATCAGGGTAAGGGGCTTGGAGTCGTTGCGCCGCACGGCACGCCGGCGTTCACTCGGTAAAGGTTCGGGCATCAGGACCTCCGGGTCGCCACTCTGGATGTTACCAGATAGTATCGCACGGCGGCCGGAAGCTCAAGCGCTCTGTGACCCCCTGCGGCAGGGTCCAGGCGCGCCCTAAACCCCAGGGAAGGCCCATCTTCGGCGCGGCGGACCACGCTTCAAAATAATTAAAATAATTTACTTGACTTATACTGCGACCGATGATACTTAACGTTCATGGTACGTATGCGAGCAGTTTCGTTGCCGGACCTTCGAACCGGCCCGTCGCGCCGTGCAACAACTCCTGGAATGGTGCCTCCCCTCCATTCCAATTCCCCCCAAACGGCCGGCGGGTACACTCGGAGGTCTTCAACGGAGCCGGAGGGCGCGGCAGTACAGAACCCGTTCCAACTGTCGCGCCTGTTTCGGCCTTAGCGCCAGCTCGTCGACCGTCTTGTGTGGCACCTGAGAATTAACCGCTCGACCCGTGGCGGCCCCGGCTGCGGCGTTCTCCTTCCGCTTTGCTGTAATGTCGCTTGAACTCGCCGTCGGGCTGTGTTAGCGTTGGGTTGACAAGCGAATATCGATCTCAGGAGGTGACCCACCCGTGAGCACCCTGACCGGGGCCGTCCGGACGCATTTGATGGCCAGCAACCCTGAGTATCAACGCCTTTTTGAAGAACACGCCCAGTACGCCGCCCTGCTTGACGAGCTCGTTTCCAAACGCTACCTCACCCAACAGGAACAAATCGAAGAGATCCGCCTCAAGAAACTCAAGCTGCGCCTCAAGGACGAAATGGAGCTTCTAGCCCACAAGACCGACAGCGCCTAGAAAGCAGGCGGTGGGCCGTAGACGCCCGGGCAGCCGGGGCGTTGTTTCGCCACCTGTGAAGGATCTGCCGCACCACGGCGTCTGCTCCAACCTCCGGCAGCGACGGCACAGCAACGCATGGTCAAAGAAGGATACTGGTACGGACTCCCCGTGGCGCTGGCGGCGCTCGGTTCGTTCGCCCTGGGGCTGCGATGGGCGGCCGCCGCTTTCCTGATTCTCACCGCCTTGATCCTCAATTTCTTTCGCGACCCTGAGCGCGCTCTTCCACCGAACCCTCTCGCGCTGGTCTCTCCTGCGGATGGCCGGGTCGTGCAAATCGCCTACGAGAGTCTGCTCGGCCGGCCGGTGCGCCGGGTCAGCATATTCATGTCTCCCCTCGACGTCCACGTCAACCGCTCGCCGTTCGCGGGTACCCTCCGCGCCGTGGAGTACAAGCGGGGAAGCTTTCGCGTGGCCAGCGGCGCGAAGGCGTCGGCGGAGAACGAGCAGAACGTCTTAACCCTCGACACCGCGGCCGGCTCCATCGTGGTGAAGCAAATCGCTGGCCTCCTCGCGCGGCGTATCGTATGCTGGAAGCGCGTCGGCGACCGCCTGCAACGCGGAGAGCGGGTCGGACTGATCAAGTTCGGTTCGCGCGTCGACGTCCTGCTTGACCCTGGCATCGAATTGAGCGTTAAGGTGGGTGACCGCGTCCGGGCAGGATCATCCGTGCTGGCCGTTTCGCTCCCGGGGGAAAGTGAGCCGCTGAGCACATTGGGGGCAGGGGATCACCGGTGAACGAGCCTCGACCGACGCTCGAACCGAAGCGCAGGAGCCGCCTGCACGGTGGCTTTTACGTTCTGCCAAGCCTGTTCACGGTCGGCACTCTCGTTTGCGGGTATCTCGCCATCCTCTCCACCCTGAAAGCCACCAGCACGATGCTGGCGGGAGGGCCGACGGCAGATCTGAGCCGCGTTGCTTTCGATTACGCCGCCCGGGCCATCGGCTGGGCCGTGCTGTTCGACGGGTTTGATGGGCGCATCGCGCGGCTCACGAACTCCACTTCCGACTTCGGCCGCGAGTTCGACTCTCTGGCAGACGTTATCGCGTTCGGCGTGGCTCCGGCCTTGCTGGCCTTCGCTTGGGGCATTCGGCCCCTCGAGGAGTTGGTAGGTCCGCTCTGGGGTGAGCACCTGAGAAGCGTGGGCTGGATCGTCACCTTCGCCTTCGTCATTTGCGGCGCCGCCCGCCTGGCGCGATTCAACATTCAGAGCACCCGTCCGGCAACCGACCGCCGTCACTTCGTCGGCCTGCCGATTCCCGCGGCCGCCGGCGTGATTGCGGCCGTGGTCCACTGGCGGAAGTACGCCGTCCACAATTGGAACTACGGCATGGGGTGGCTGGTATTGGTGGCTTTCTTGTCCTTCCTCATGGTAAGCCGGGTTCGCTATCCCAGTTTTAAGAACCTGGATCTGCGCCGGGCCCGCCCGTACGCTGCAATCATCCTGATCGGGCTCGTGATTTACCTGGTGTACGCCTACTCGGAATACGTGCTGATGGTGGGCGCCGTGGGCTACATGCTGAGCGGCCCCACCGCCCGGCTGCTCACGCGCCACCGGCCCTCACCTCCGCCGCCCCAAGAGGTGCACGCCCAATGAATCCGCCCGGGCGAACATACCGCGGGGCGCTGGTAGGCGCGTCTTCGCTGCTGGGGAAGGAACTGCTTACCGTGCTCCGGGAGCGGCGGTTCCCGCTGTCCAGTATGGTGGAGATCGACGCTGCGGCCAATCCGCAGTCGACGCCGGAACTGCCCATCCTCGACCTCGAGGGGGACCTGTCGGCGCCCGAGTTTAACCGTGAAGTGCATGGCGACGAAATCGACCTGGCCTTTGTCGCCGCCCGGCCTGCCGTTCCACCGCCGTTTTTGCGCCCCGAGTCCGCCCGGCCCGCCCTGCTGATCGACCTGGATGACAGCCTGGGGGAGCTCCGCCAGGAAGCGCCGCGCATCGCGCTTCTCGAGACGGACTCGAAGCAGCCGTCCGCGGGGCCGGCCCAGCAAGCGATCGCGGCCGCTCACCCCGCCACGATCGTGATCAGTCTCCTCCTGCTGCGTCTTGCCGCGCGCGCGGAGCTATCGTCGGCCGTAGCCCTCATGTTCGCCCCGGCATCTCATCTGGGGCCGCGCGCCATCGGAGAGCTACAGAGGCAGACCGTGAATCTGCTCGGTTTTCAAAAGATCCCTCGCGCCGTCTTCGGCGCGCAGCTCGCGTTTAACCTGCTGCCGCAGATCTCCGGCAGCGGCTCGGCCGCCATGGGAGCGATGGAAACCCGGGTGCGTGGCGAGCTCAGCCGTTACCTTTCCGGGCGGACTTTCCTTCCGGCCTTACGCGTATTCCAGGCGCCCGTGTTCTACTCCATGGCGGTTTCGCTCTACGTCGAAACCACCGGACCTCTGACGCCGGCCCAGGCGACCGAGGCCCTGGCCGGTGAGGGCGTGCGGCTGCGCCGGGCTTCGGAGCAGGCGCCCTCGCAGCTCGACGCGACCGGCACCGCCGAGATCGCAGTGGGGGCCGTGCTGGCAGACCCGTCCCGCGATCACGGACTCTGGATCTGGGCGGCAGCGGACGATCTGCGCCTGGCCGCGCAGAATGCGGTCGAGATTGCCGAGCGTCTGACCGGCCAGAAGAGCGCAACTCGACCGGCAGGCGCGCGCCGAAAGGCCGTTTAAGGCGAATGGAGCCCACTCGACCGTCACTCCTGACCCTGTCGATCCTGGCGGCGGCCGCGCTGCTCGGCGCTTGCGGCTATCGAGTTGCCGGCCGGGGAGACCGATTGCCGCCCGACGTCAAGATCGTCGCCGTCCCCGTATTCACGAACGAGAGCAAGCAGTTCCGCATCGAGCAGAAGCTCTCCGCCAGCGTCACCCGCGAACTGATTGAACGCACCCGCTACCAGGTGACCGCTGACCCGGAGGAAGCCGACGCGGTTCTCGACGGCACGGTGAAGGACGTGCGCTCCGGCGTGATCGCCTTCAACCTAAGCACCGGCGCCGCCACTGCCCTCCAGGTGGTGGTGACCGCAGACGTCCGCCTCGTTGACCGCCACACGCACAAAGTCCTCTTTTCGAATTCCCGTTACGTCTTTCGCGAGGAGTACGAGATCAGCCAGTCCAATGCGCAGATCTTCGAGGAGGAAGGTCCGGCCCTGAATCGCCTGGCAGCCGACTTCGCGCGCACCCTGGTGACGGACATCCTGGAGAACTTCTGAGCCGAGGCTTCTCCCGGCCTTCCGCCGCGCTCAGCCGGGCGTGAGCGATCGGCAATCAGATGTCAGCGGTCGGCAGTCGGCAACCGCTGAAAACTGAAAGCTGATGGCTCAGGGCTGATCGCTGACCGCTGACGGCCGAAAGCCCTGCCACGCACCTTTACCACGTGCCAAGTTCCTGGAAACATCAAGAGTGTCCAATATCCGGAAGATTTTGTCCAAGAACGGCCCTTGTTCAGGCTAAGACGAGCACGCTTTTCGGAAACACGGATGGTTTCCGGCCTCGGACTTCGCTTGAGGGTCGATTTGAAAAGGCCTCGACGCCACTCGGCCACGTGACGAGGAGCGGGCTTCGGGGGGCGATCTCCCAGAACGCCGGTTGAACCGCGCCAGGCGGATTCCTGGTGGTAAAGGCTGTTTATCGACAAGTATACGCACTCTGCTGATTCCGCTCTGCCTCGAAGCCTGATGCCCCACCTCAGATCAGCCGCGCGCGAAGACCACAAAGCCGTTGGCTGGAACGACGATGTTGGCCGACGCTTCGAATCCGTGCATCGGGGGACCCGATACGACGGTGCCGCCCCCGTTGCCGGCGACGGACGGATTGACCCAGTTCTCATAAACGTCGCTGTTGAAGACCTCGGTCCAATGGCCCGGATAGGGGAACCCGATCGCGTAGTTATACCAAGTCGTGTCGGACAGGGTCGCAGCTACAATGACATCGTCGCCTGAGTCGAGCCAACGGTGAAAGGCGATCACCCGGTTCTCGTTGTGCACATGGAACGGGTTTACATGGTCGCCACGAAGCGCGGGGTGGTTCCAGCGAAGGCGGATCAAGTCCCGCGTGAAGCGGTGGTGGTCTACCATCCTTTTGTCAGAGCCGGTATTCAGCCCCCTCCACGAGAGCAGGTCATTTGATGCTGCGTCCCAGCTCCACTGTTTATCTTCGAGAAACTCTTGCCCCATGAACAACTGCGGGATGCCCGGCGCGGTCAGCAAGATACCCGTGGCAAAGCGCGAGCGGCTGGTTGCGTACCAGGAGCGGTGATTGGACGAGTCTGCCAGCGCCGGCAGTCGGTCCTCCCTTCCAACCGCCACAATGTCATGATTTTCGACGCAGGTAACTGCTTGCCATCCGTGAGCTAATCCGGGCGGATAAAGATGCCCCGCGATGCTATCGAAGTCAGGCCTTGCGCTCTGACCCCCTGACGCCGACTTGACCGCGCCCCGCACCGCGCCGCGCAGGCTATCGTGCTGCACGACGTCGAAACCGGCTCCGCCGTCCGCAACCGGGCTGAGGATGGACTGGGTCGACCGCGGATAATCGCCGAACTCGAACGGCCAATATTCGGCGTTTTGCAGAAGCCGCGGCTTGATGAATCTCAGCGTTCCGGTGAGGTCCCGGCAGAAGTTCCAGCCCGACTCGCGATTCATCGAGAGCAGGGAGCTGATCTCGTCGTAACGGAATCCGTCCACGTGAAACTCGTCGATGTAATATGTGGCGTTGTTGATCAGAAACTGGCGAACGTCGTTGTTCCAGAGCGCGAAGGACAATCCTCCCGTGCCCCGGTCCTGATCGGTGAAATAGAGGCTGTCATTATTGTTGCCGACGTTTTTCACGCGATCGAAATAATAGAGGCACTCATCGTCGCCCATGCCGTTCACCGCAAATCCACCTGCGTGGTTGTAGACGACATCGAATAGGACGGCGATGCCATACAGATGGCAGACATCGACGAAAGCCTTGAGCTGAGCGTGCCCGGAGCGGATGTCGCGGGCCGCCAGGGGCGCCTGGCCCTTCCGGGCGAGCATACGGTTGATGGTGTTCAGATAATCCGCCAGCTCATTCGCATCGTTCACGACGTACGGAAAATCAGGTGAAAACAGATCGGCGCCGTTGTAACCCATGGAAGGATCGGTCTCGACTTCGTCCACCGGCAGCGGTTGCAACACGTTGACACCCAGGTCAGCCAGGTACGGAATCTTCCCGATCACGTCTAGAAAAGTGGAGGGGACGCGAGGCTTGTCGATGGCATAGGTTCCGACGTGCAACTGATAGACGATCATGTTGGTGAAGTCGGGTGTTACGAATTCTGCGTCATGCCATGGGTACGCCGTGGCCGATCGAATGATGGAGCTACAATTCGGAAATGGGGAGTCCTGTGCCAGTTCGCGGGCGTACGGGTCGCGCTTGAAACCATTCGAGCCCGGACCATTCACCCAGAATCGATAGAGGTCACCTTCCTTCGCGGCCGCAACGAAGCCCGTCCAATAGCCGCCGCTATCTTTCGCCATCAGTAACTCATCCGTTTGTCCATTGAATGGTGACCCGCCGAACACGCCGTTGAGATAGACCGATGTGGCGCGAGGAGCCCAAACGCGAAATGTCGCGCCCCCGCCGGCAACGAGCGTCGCACCCATGGCCGTGGTGGCCGAGACGTTTTGTTGAGATATCACGGATTCTCCTCCATTCGGGATGGTGGAGGTTGCATGGTAGCATTTGGGCTGTCCGCAGGAAAGACGGGTCCGCGAGGGCGGAATGCCCCGGTTCTTCTTTGACCCGGATCAGCTTGCTGGAGGAACGGGCTGTTTACGGCAGTTACAATGGCACGCGCCGGTCCCGGGGCCAGGCCAACGGAATGGCAAGGCGGATCGTCACCTCCGTTTTGGGCCTGTCGAGGAGGGGTCCTGGCTGTCGCGGGCTTTTGCGGGAGTAGAGGGTTCGCGGAACTCAGGAAACAACGTCCTCCTGGTACCCAAGCTCTCAATGGCGACGTCCACGTCAGCAACTGCGGTGAGGAACTTCATCAGACCGTCTTTATCCCTCTTGACGCTTGCGACCTGATACCCCTTCGCCGACAGCGCCTGAAGTATCTCGCGGTACACGGGACTTAGGTAGCCTTCAACCCAAGTGTGCACACCGAGAGCGGCCCGGGCATGGCTGGCCACCAGCGTGACCCACTGCAGGGTACCCTTGTCGTTCTCGCGAACATCGACCAGTAACTTCAGGTCGTCGGTACGCACGGAGATGGCCGAGACTTCCGCCACGACCCCGTAGGCGATCCCTCGCCACCATGCACGCTTGAAGTTGCGCGTGAGGACTCCCCGGATCTCCGCTTCGAGATCGCGAGCGTCAGCGAACTGCCGGTACTCGCCAGCGAGCCCGACCACACGGTGGAGGTTGAGGTTGCGCAGCTCCCAGAACCTCCAACCGGGCTCGCTGACATCGTCGCGAGGTCGCATGCCCGGCTGCTGAGCTGCCAGCGCTACGGTGGACAACACCTCTGGCGTGGTTGTCATCGTCGCCTCCCTCCCGGGAAGCGTTGCCGCCATGATACCGCCAATTCCAGCGACTTCAAGCCGAAATGCGGGATGAGCGCGCGGCTAGGCTTGCCCCAGGAACCGGCGCACATCGGCCAGCACGTCCGCCATCATTTCAGGCGTCAGGCGGCCGGTCTGCGTGTTTTGCTGGCTGGGATGGTAGGAGGCAAAGAGGCGCGGCAGGCCGTCCGGCAGTGCGAAACTGGCGCCGTGCGCGAAGCGAAAAAACCCGCGCGGCGGAAAGGTGCCGGGCCGGCGGACGGTGGCGAGGTATGCGTCGAAGCCGATGCGGCCGAGAGCCAGCACCGCGCGCACCCGCTTGAGGAGTTTAAGCTCGCCTTCGAGCCACTGCCGGCAGGTCAGAATCTCGGCCGGCAGAGGCTTGTTGCCCGGCGGAACGCACCGCACCGCTGCGGTGATGAAGCAGCCGCGAAGCTCCAGGCCGTCGCCGCGCGCGCGCGATGTGGGCTGGTTGGCCCAGCCGGCTTCATACAGGGCGCGATAGAGAAAGTCGCCGGAGCGGTCGCCGGTGAACATGCGCCCGGTCCGGTTCCCGCCGTGCGCCGCCGGCGCCAGGCCCACCAGCAACAATTCCGCCTGGGGGTCGCCAAAGCCGGGGAGCGGCTTTCCCCAGTATTTCGCCTCGCGGTACATGCGGCGCTTTTCGCGCGCCACCTGCCGGCAGTAACGCACGAGGCGCGCACACTGCGTACAGGCGATCACGCGCCGCTCGAGCGCTTCGAGGCTGCGGGCTGTCACTGGGTTCATACGGGGTGCAGTCGCGGACGGCTTCGGTTCGATGGTGATTGGGGTGCTTCAGGCCTTGGCCATACTCATGAGTAGCCTCCAATGCGCTTCGCTCACCGGCATCACCGAGAGCCGCGACATTCGCACCAGGTCGAAGTTCTTGAGGGCGGGCTGCCGCTTGATCTCGTCCAGGGGAACGGGCCGGGCCAGACGCGGGCCGGCCTTCAGATCGACCACCACCAGGCGGGCATCTTTCTGCTTGGGGTCCTGGTAAGGGCCGCTCACCGCTTCCGCCGTGCCCACCAGTGCACGCTCGGCGCCGGTGTGGTAGATCAGCACGGCGTCGCCCGGCCGGAAGCTGCGGAGGTGCTTGAGCGCAAGATTATTCGCGACGCCGTCCCAGCGCGTCCGGCCGTCTCGCTCGAGATGGGCGAAGGAATAGGTTTCGGGGTCAGACTTCAGGAGCCACTTCACGGGCCCGGCCTCCCTGGGGCGCGCCTCACTCCACCGTAGCGCGCTAGCTTCCCGGGCGCGCCTGGAGCACGCTGGCGGTGTTGGGGAAGAAACCCTTGGGAGTGCTCACATAACCGCTCACCGACTGTTTGTCGAGCTTATTCACCACCAGCTCGAGCGCGCTCGAGGCGCCCTGCATGTAGAAAAACACCGGCGAGTCCAGGGCCTGGTCCTTGCGCACCGTGCGCTTGTCGTCGAAAAAGAGGTCCAGGGTGTAGACGTTTTTCTTGGTATTGGTCTTTTCGAGCCTGGCCTGAAGATTGCCCACCTTCTGCTGGGCGCCGCGGTTGAGGTTGAATTCGAAGTAATCGCGGTCGGTGCGGTGCGCCAGGGCCACCAGCTCGTCGTGAGTGCGGGCGATGGCGCCCGAGAGCTCGCCCTTGGCGCCTGTCAGGGCGTCGTTGGTGTCGCCGAGCTTCTTGTTGAGCCCGCTGATGTCGTTCGAGAGCCCGCCGATCTTCGTGTTGGCGTCTGCCTGCACCTGATTCACCTGTTCGGCGCTGGCCTTCTGGGCGATGGCCTGGTTCAACTGCTGCACGGCCTGCTTCTGCTGCTGCTGGATATTGGCGGCCAGGGCGCGCGCGCGGCCGAGTTCCTGCTGCGTCATGCCAAGCTTCTCGGACGTCACCTCAAACTGGGCCCTCAATTGGGCGTAGCGCTCGTCACTCGAATCCAGCCGCCGGGTGAGCAGGTTGAGCTCGTCAGCCTGCTTGCTCGAACTCTGCTCATAAACCTGCTTGAGGGCCAGCACCAGGTAGAGATTCACGCCCGCCAGCAGCGCGAGCGCCACCACCAAGATAATAAGAAACGGATTCCGCGACGGGCCGGGCGCGACGGCCGGCAGGGGCACGTAACCGCCGCCCGCTGCCGGCGGCCCGGGTGTGCCGGCCGGCGCATTGCCCAAGCCAAATACCGCGTTGCCGGGATGTCTCTGTTCTGCTGCCATGGCTCCTCCTCATCGAAGCGCCCCGGGGATGCTACTCGCAGGGCATCCGCTCGGGCGCCGCCGCTCCCAGCCTTCGCCTCTGCCGGTTCAGGCTTAGGATGCCGGACGTGCAAAATAGGTTTGCGCGCCAGAAACGGGCGCCCAACCGAGGTTAGCACGCCGCACCGGGGGCGTTCAATTGCGCGGCGCCACGCATGCCCGTCCTTATGGTATGCTCCCCGGCGAAGCTTCTTGCTGGTCTTTCTTACCGGGAGAGATTCATGCCGGCTTACGTTCTTGCTCTCGACCAGGGCACCACCAGTTCGCGCGCGATTCTGTTTGACCGGGACGGCAGGGTGCACGCCGCGGCCGCTGAAGAGTTCCCTCAGTACTACCCTCAGCCGGGCTGGGTGGAGCACGACGCCCGGGAAATCTGGGCTTCGCAGCTTCGGGTGGCCGGGCGCGCGCTGGCCGGAGTGCCGCCTGCCGAGGTGGCGGCGGCCGGCATTACCAATCAGCGCGAGACCGTGGTGCTGTGGGACCGCCGCACCTCGCAGCCTCTTTATCGCGCCATCGTCTGGCAGTGCCGGCGTACGGCGGCGATGTGCGATCGCATCCGACGCGAGGGCTTTGACCGCGTGCTGCGCGAGCGCACCGGCCTGGTGACGGACGCCTACTTCTCCGGCACCAAGATCGCCTGGCTGCTCGACCACGTTCCCGGCGCCCGCGAACGCGCCGAGCGAGGCGAACTCGCCTGCGGCACCATCGATACCTGGCTGCTCTGGAATCTCACGGGCGGGCGCGTGCACGCGACGGATGTCAGCAATGCCTCGCGCACGCTGCTCTTCAACATCCATACCTTGAAGTGGGACGAGGAGATTCTGGCCTATTTTCGCGTCCCCTCCTCCCTGCTCCCCGAGGTGCGCTCGTCGAGTGAAGTCGTGGGCGACACCCGCCTGCTCAGCCCCGCCGCCGGGCCGATCCCCATCGCGGGCATGGCGGGCGACCAGCAGGCCTCACTCTTCGGACATCAATGCTTTCTCGCCGGCAGCGTCAAGAACACCTACGGCACCGGATGCTTTCTGTTGATGAACACCGGGAGCGAGGCGCCGAATTCAAAATCGGGCCTGGTCTCGACCATTGCCTGGCAACTCGGCGGCCACCGGAGTCCCGCGATCTACGCCCTCGAAGGCAGCGTTTTCGTGGCTGGCGCCGCCGTCCAGTGGCTTCGCGACGAGCTCAAGCTGATCGGCAGCAGCGAGGAAACCGAGGCCTTGGCGCGGGCCGTGCCCGACACGGCCGGCGTGTATTTTGTGCCCGCCTTCGTGGGCCTGGGCGCGCCCTATTGGGACGCTTACGCGCGCGGCACCATCGTGGGCCTCACGCGCGGCGCCAACCGCCATCATCTGGTACGGGCGGCGCTGGAAGCCATGGCCTATCAGACGCGGTCGGTGGTGGACGGCATGGCGGCGGACTCCGGCATCCACCCCCAGGTGCTGCGCGTGGACGGCGGCGCCGCCCGCAACGACTTCCTGTGCCAGTTTCAGGCCGACATCCTGGGTGTGCCGGTTGAGCGCCCGGCTACCACGGAGACCACCGCTGTGGGGGCCGCCTATCTGGCGGGACTCGCGGTGGGTTTCTGGAAAAACGAGGCTGAGCTCGATCACCAGCTTCGGATCGGCGCCCGCTTCGAGCCGGCCATGGCCGCCGACCGCCGCCAGGCGCTTTTTGCCGGCTGGCAGCGCGCCGTGGAGCGGGCGCGCGGCTGGGCCGCTGTGGGCGACGCGATGCCCGGGTAACAGCCACATCGGCCGCAGGCAGCCGCGAGTCCGCCGGCCTCAATGGGGGACCCACAGCAAGCGCGCGATGGAGGAGGATGAGGGATGGTCGATCTGGGCACAACTTATCTGGGCTTGAAGCTCAAGAGCCCTCTGTTGGCGTCGTCGTCGCCCCTGACCCGGGAGCTCGACAACATCCGCCGCATGGAGGACGCCGGCGCGGCAGCCATCGTCATGCACTCGCTCTTCGAGGAGCAGATCGTGAATGATCCCGGCGCCCAGGCGCAGGAGGCAAGCCCCAACAGTCTTCGGGATGCTCTCTCCAACGCTTCAGTCCTCGCCGGAATCTATATGCCCGAAGTCACCTCTTACAATCAGGGTCCGGAGGGCTACCTCGAACAAATTCGAAAGGCCAAGGCTGCCGTGCAAATCCCCATCATCGCCAGCCTCAACGGCGTATCCCTCGGCGCCTGGACAGGGTACGCCGCGCGAACCGAGGAAGCCGGGGCCGACGCCGTCGAACTCAACACCTACTACCTGCTGGCGGACGCCGAGGTTACCTCAGCCCAGGTGGAGACGATGTACTGCGATCTCGTAAAACGGGTAAAGTCCACCCTCTGCATCCCCTTGGCGGTAAAGCTCAATTCTCAGTTCAGCGCTCTGCCGAATTTCGCGCGGCGCCTGCACCTGGCGGGCGCGGACGGCCTGGTGCTGTTCAACCGGTTTTATCAGCCCGACTTCGACCTGGAGCGGCTGGAGACGATGCCCGCTGTGGCCTTGAGCAACCCGCAGGAGCTCTTGCTTCGCCTGCACTGGGTCGCGATGCTGTCCGGCCACGTGCGCGCTTACCTGGCCGTTACCGGGGGAATCCATACCGCCGAGGACGTTCTCAAAGCGGTGGCGGCCGGCGCCAACGTCACCATGATGACCTCCGCGCTTTTAAAGCACGGCGTGGGCCATTTCGCGAAGGTGCTGGCCGACCTGAAAGAGTGGATGGACAAGCACCGGTACGAGTCGATTGGACGGATTCGCGGCAGTATGGCGATTCGATCGCTGTTTGACCCCTCCGCCTTCGAGCGCGCCAACTACGTGCGCGTTCTCAGCTCCAGCGGCCTCGGCGCCGCCGGTCAGAAGACCGCCCGTTGAATGCGCGGGGAGAAACAAGGGGCGCGCCCGCGCGGGCCGCGCGCATCGGGCGGATGTTCTTAGGCCGGTTCTTACCGAGAATGTGTCTCCCCATCGCGGCCCGGAAGGCGGCCGGCCGCACGGTCGAGCTCCTCGCCGATTTCGCGTTGCCAGTTTTTACGGCGGGCGCGGCTGCTTCGTCGCCCGATGAAACCTCCGCCCGCGTCCACTCGTCCCAATGGATGGCAGTATTTCTGCCCAGGAGAATGATCGTGCAAAAACGTTTTCTATCGACAGCAGCCAGTGCAATCCTCGTGTTCGGACTGGCCTGCGGCCTCGCTGCAGCCCAGGACACTCCGCAGGGAAACCCGCCACCCCCGGCCCAGGCCGGCCAGGTTGGCCCCAGGGGACGCATGGGCGGCGGCCCCCGCATGACCCCCGACGAGCAACTCCAGCGCATGAGCGAGCGGCTCAACCTCACCGAAGACCAGAAGAGCCAGATCAAGCCGATGCTTGAAGACCGCCAGAAGCAGATGGAAAGCCTCCGGGCTGACACCTCGCTCTCGCAGGAGGACCGGCGCGCCAAGATGCACAGCATGATGCAGGACTTCCACACCAAGGTCAGCGCCGTGCTTACCGACGAGCAGAAGCAGAAGTTTGAGGAGATGCAGCAGCGGCAGGGCCGTGGCCGGGGTGGGATGAGGGGCCAGCAGGGCGCCCCCGGCGCCGCCGGCACTCCTCCGCCGCCTCCGCCTCAGTAGCCGCCAGCGCGCAGCCGGGTCAACGTGCCGCCCCAAGGCGCGCTTGACTCGGTGCCGCAAGCGCATCACCCCTCACCAACGCCAGGGGCGCGTTCCGAGCGCGCCCCCGCGAGTTCGAAGTGACCGTCCCGTCGCCTGTCAAGAACGGCCCCTTGCAAAATATGCGATGGCATCGCATATTATACGCATGTGGATTCTGCGCGATTTCGAACCGCGCCTCCGGCGATCCGCCAGCACCCGGCCGGTGGTTGTGCTCACCGGGGCCCGCCAGACGGGAAAAACCTCCACCTTGTTGCGGCTGTTCCCGAATCACGGGTTCGTTTCACTAGATCTGCCCACCGAGGCAGAGCAGGCCGAGAAGGAACCTCGTGATTTCCTGCACCGGCACCCGTTGCCCCTGATCGTGGACGAGGTCCAGTACGCCCCCGGCCTATTCCGGCATCTGAAGGCGGCCGTCGATGCCCGGCGCGCGCGCCACGGACAGTTCCTGCTGACGGGATCTCAGAAGTTCACCCTGATGAAGAACGTCTCCGAATCGCTGGCCGGCCGGGCGGACGTTGTGGAACTGGAAACGCTGACGTGGGCCGAGATTCAAGCCGCCCTGCCGCAAACCCCGCTCGAAACGGCCATCGTTCGCGGCGGCTTTCCCGAGCTCCACGCCAACCCGGACATCGATTCCGCGGCCTTCTACAACTCGTACCTGGCCACTTACCTCGAACGCGATGTACGGTCCTTGGCCAACGTCGGCAATCTGCGCGATTTCGAACGCTTCCTGCGCGCCTGCGCCCTGCGCTCTGCCAACCTGCTGAACAAGGCGGACCTGGCGCGCGACGTCGGAATCGCCCCCTCCACCGCCAACCGTTGGCTGTCAACCCTGGAGGCCTCCGGGCAAATTGTGCTGCTCGAGCCGTGGTTCACCAACCGCACGAAGTCGATTGTCAAAAGCCCAAAACTCTACCTGGCCGACACCGGGCTGCTCTGCGCTTTATTGAATGTCCGTTCGGAAGACGCCCTTCGCCAATCGCCGGCGGCGGGCGCGATCTGGGAAACGTTCGTTTTTGCTCAATTGCGCGGCCGCGAACGCCGGGCTGGACGCCAGGGCAGCCTTTTTTTCTGGCGCGACAAAACGCGCGAGGTGGACTTCGTGGTGGATGCTGGCGGCCGGTTGGAGCTCTTCGAAGCGAAGTGGTCCGAACTGCCCTCCGCAAGTGACGCCGTGAATCTCGAATTCGTGCGCGCGGTTGAGGGAAAGGCGAGGGTGCAGGGCGGCGCGGTGGTGTGCCGCGCGCCCAACAGCTTCCCGCTCGTTGGCGGATTCCGCGCCTTGACGGTGTCTGACCTGAAATGAGCGGGGCAGCGGCCGCGCCTCAAGTGAGGGGAGTCTGGCGAAACGGTGAGGCGAGCGCCTCCGGGCCAGCGGCAGGGCACGTTCCGAGCGGCACTGCAGGAAGGAACCCACCGAAATTGCTTGACAAGCCGTTTGTTGCAGCGGTATATTACCCATAGATCATCAACTCTGTCGTTATTGAGGCCGAGCATGACCTGCGCCGGATCGGGAAGGCTCTTAGGCCGTTTTGCCGTTCGCCCGAACTCACTCCCGCCCTTCCAGACCTCTCGACGGGCGGCCCTGGAAAACGGTTGCGCCGGGCCTTAGGGCGTAAAGCGGGCTGCGCGCTGAGCCTGCTCCCGGCGCGTAGTCTAGCCTATCAAAGTAGGCCTATATTGTTGAAAGAGTGCGAAAACACGCCGAAAAAACATCCTCCGCCAGAGCTGGAATGTGCCTTAGAATCAATCAGATACATAAAAACATGGTTTTGCCGAAGCTGGAATGTGCTTTAGAATCAAGCGTTTGTAAAAACTGCACAAAGCTGGATGAGAAAAGTGAGAAAGCCTGTGGAGAAGTAATCTAAGTTGTTTGAGGGCAGCAAGATAGCGCGAACCCAGAGAATTATGGCCGCGACTGTCGGCATGCAAAGACGCACAAATCGAGTCTTGATCGCCATTTGGCCCAACGCGCGCGGTCGACCACCCGGAAGAAGACCGACGGCTGTAATTTGCGCTTGACTTACCTACCGATCGGTCGGTAGGATAGTTCACCTATCCGTTTTCCGGACGCGGAGTGCCGGCACACGACACCTCGACGCGGAGGAGCCATGGGAGAGCGCATCCAGATATTCGACACCACGCTGCGCGACGGCGAGCAGTCGCCAGGCTGCAGCCTGCACCTCGACGAAAAGCTGGAAATGGCCCGCCAACTCGAAAGCCTGGGCGCGGACATCATTGAGGCCGGTTTTCCGATAGCGTCGGAAGGCGACTTCGAAGCTGTGCGCGCAATCGCCGGCGAGATTCGGGGGCCCGTGATCGCGGCGCTCGCGCGCGCCAACGAGAAGGACATCCGGCGGGCCTGGGATGCCGTGCGCCACGCCGCCCGCCCGCGCCTGCACACGTTTCTGGCCACCTCCGACATTCACCTGGAACACAAGCTGCACAAGACGCGCGCCGAAGCTCTTCGGCAGATTGCAGATTCGGTGGCCCAGGCGGCGTCGCTCACGCCGGACGTGGAATTCTCCCCGGAGGACGCGGGCCGCACCGACCGCAGTTACCTGATCGAGGTGTGCCACGCCGCCGTGGAGGCGGGCGCCACCGTTCTCAACCTGCCCGACACCGTGGGCTACTGCCTGGGCCCTGAATACGAGCAGATGTTCCGCGACGTGCGCGAACGCGTGCCCGGCATGGAAAAAGTGGTGCTGAGCACGCACACCCACAATGACCTGGGCCTGGCCATGGCCAACACCCTGGCGGGCATTCAAGGCGGAGCGCGCCAGGTGGAGTGCACCATCAACGGCATCGGGGAGCGCGCCGGCAATGCCGCCCTCGAAGAAGTGGTGATGGCGCTGCACCTGCGCAAGGCGGACCTGGGGTTCGACACCGGCATCCGCACCGAGCAGCTCTACCCCGCGAGCCGCCTGCTGACGCGCCTCACGGGCGTGGCCGTGCAGCCCAACAAGGCCATCGTGGGCCGCAACGCCTTCGCGCACGAAGCCGGCATTCACCAGGACGGAATGCTGAAGAACGCTCTCACCTACGAGATCATGACACCCGCCTCGGTGGGTGTGGCCTGCACCGCCATCGTGCTCGGGAAGCATTCGGGACGCCACGCGCTGGCCAAGCGGTTTGAAGATCTGGGCTATACGCTCTCCAAGCCGGAGCTCGACCAGGCCTACGAGGCGTTCTGCCGGCTGGCCGACCGCAAGAAGCGCATTTACGACGAAGACTTGCTTGAGATCGCCAGCCGCGGCTTCGAAGGCCTGCCGCAGGCCTTCAACCTGCGCTCCGTGGAGGCCCGTACCGCGCACGACGGCCCGTCTTCGGCTTCGGTCGAGCTCGAGCGCGAGGGCGAGATCCTCAAGGCTTCAGCCACGGCCGGCGCTGCTGAAGAAGCGGTGTTCCGCGCCCTCGACCTTGCGACCGGAATGAACGGGAAGCTGGTGGAGTTCTCGTCTCGAAGCTCGGGTGTGGCAGGCGAGCGCCGCACCGAAGTGGCGCTGCAGCTGGTGATGGCCGGGTGCGAGTTCACAGGCCGAGCGGTTGCGCCGCAATGGGCGGTGGCAGCGGCACGCGCCTATTTGCAGGCGGCTAACAAGTGCGCCGGTGAGCACATTCGCAAGGAGGCCGCCTTTGGGGCTTCGGCCCAGGGCGGCGCTCCGTTGCCTCAGCCTGCCCTTCGATGACGCGCCGCCGGGCAGGGGCTGGTCGTAAGTCGATTTGTTTCAGCGCATTGCCTCCAGAATGGCCTCCCGCCGGCAACTCATCTTCCCCGTAAGCCGTTGAAACAATTGCACCTGAATCGAACTCAGGCGCCGGGCCGGAGCTGCGCTCAGCACGCTCGCTAAGCCCAACAAAAGGCTTGACTTTTCAGCCCGTCTGGATTACTATAATGGCAACATATGCAGCAGCCTTATCGAGTGGCGCTTCTCCCGGGCGATGGCGTCGGTCCCGAGGTGGTTGCCGAGGCGGTCAAAGTACTTGGAGCGCTCGGCGAGGTGGGGGGGCCCGTCTTCCGCTTCCAGACCGGACTCATCGGCGGCGCCGCCATCGATGCCACCGCCGTGCCCTTGCCGGCCGAGAGCATCGCCCTTTGCAACAACTCGCAGGCCATCATCCTGGGCGCCGTGGGGGGCCCGCAGTGGGACTCGAAGCGGCCCGAGGCGCGGCCCGAGCAGGGCCTGCTGCAAATCCGCCAAAGGCTTGGCCTTTTTGTGAACCTGCGCCCGGCGCGCGTGCTCGACAGCATGCTGCCCTACTCCGCGCTCAAGCCCGACCGCGTGCGCGGCACGGACCTGGTGATCGTGCGCGAGCTCTGCGGCGGCATCTACTTCGGCAATCCGCGCGGCATTTTCACCAAAGACGGCGAGCGCATGGGCGTGAACACCGAAATCTATCGCGAGCACGAAGTGGAGCGCGTGGCGCATCGCGCCTTCCAGCTCGCCCGCGACCGCCGCAGGAAGCTGACCTCGGTGGACAAGGCCAACGTGCTCGAAAGCTCCCGCCTGTGGCGCGAGGTGGTGGAGCGCGTAGCGCGCACCTATCCCGAGGTGGAGCTCAGCCACCTCTACGTGGATAGTTGCGCGATGGCGCTCATCGAGCGGCCTACCTCGTTCGACGTGATCCTCACCAACAACATGTTCGGCGACATTCTGAGCGACGAATCGGCCGTGCTCACCGGCTCCATCGGGTTTCTGCCCTCCGCCAGCCTGGGCGAGCAATACGCGCTCTACGAGCCCGTGCACGGCTCGGCGCCCGACATTGCCGGGCGCAATCGCGCCAACCCGGTGGCCGCCATCGCCAGCGCGGCCATGATGCTGCGCTATTCCTTCCGCCTCGAGACCGAAGCCCGAGCCGTCGAGACCGCCATCGAGAAGGTCCTGAAGCGCGGCGCGCGCACGGCGGAGATTCCCGGCCGCCAGCGCCCGGTGAGCACCTCCAAAATGGGCGACCTGATCGCCGCCGAGGCGAGGAAGGTGCTGAAATCCGCCCTCAAACCGCACGCGAAAAAGTAGACCCGCGGCGACGGGCGGGGTCCCGTTGACGCCCTCGGAGTCGCCAGGGCATATCGACAGGCGAAAACGGATGGAGTTAGACTGAAACGGAACGATTCGGAAAAAGGCTGATCCGATGTCTATCACTCTGAATCTGTCGCCTGAGATTGTGGCCGGCCTGAGGTCCCAAGCCCAGGCTCGAGGCCTGCCGCTCGACGCCTACTTGCAAGAGCTCCTCTCACATTCTGCCGCAGCCCCGCGCGGTGGCGAGACGCTAAGGCTTCAGCAATTCGACGCCGAGCTCGATGCTCTGGCCGAGGGCTCGGAGGGCTTCCCATATCTTCCGCCCCAAGCTGTAACACGTGAGAGCTTCTATCGGGACCACAACTGATGGCGTCGCCGCAGCCCCGCTACATCTTGCCTTCCCGAGATGCTAATCGTCCTTGCTCTAAGCCGACCGCGGTACTAGCATAGAGCGTTTGCTGCATCGCCCAATCTTCCGACGAGGTGCCCTTTGATAAACCGTAATCGTATTTCCCGCCGCGACTTTATCCGCACTTCCGCCGGCGCCGGTGTGACCCTAGCTGCGCCGCCGTTTCTGCTGGAAGCGCGCATGCCGTCCGCCGCGCCGCGCTCCGTACCGCCGAGCGACACCGTCCGCTTCGGCATGGTCGGCATCGGCATGGAGGGCACCGGCGTGCTCTCCACCTCCATCGGCATTCCGGGCGTCGAATGCGTGGCCGCCTGCGACCTTTACGACGGCCGCCACACGCTGGCCAACGAGATCATCGGCGGCGCCACCGGCAAGACGGTGCCCGCCACGCGCCGCTACCAAGACCTGCTCGACAACAAAGACATCGACTGCATCGTGGTGGCGGTGCCCGACCACTGGCACAAGCAGATCATCGTGGACGGCTGCGCGGCCGGCAAGGACGTGTACTGCGAGAAGCCGATGACCCACAAGGTGGAGGAGGGTTTCGAGATTATCGACGCCGCCCGCCGGCACGACCGCATCGTGCAGATCGGCAGCCAGCGCCGCAGCTCGATCGGGGTTGCCAAAGCCAGGGAACTGGTAGCGCAGGGCGCCATCGGCGACGTTTATTACGCCGAGGCGATTCTGGGCCGGAACGATCCCTGCGGCGCCTGGGTGTACCCGCCGCCCCCCGACCTCTCGCCGCAGAATTTCGAC
>DATJAQ010000164.1:0-35446 GCA_035516075.1 Terriglobia bacterium
CTTTGAAATCAAGTTGTTCCAAAAAAGGCGCGTTTTTCGCCCCCGGCACGGCACCGTCCGGCGCCGGCCCAAAAAACCCGAAAATGACGGTCTTTGAAATCAAGTTGTTTCAGCCGAGCCTCCATCCTGAGTGAGCTGACAGACCGCGCCGCCACCCCAAGGCGCCCCATTCGCGGCTTCGTCGAAGGCACAAATCTCCCGCGGAAAACGGCGGGGGTGTGGATATTTTGCCGCCGATTCGAGACAATGTGCTTTCTCCTCGTCCTCTGCGATTCGGGGTTATTGTCCGCGGTCTGCAGGGTGCAGGCTGCGGGCGTTAGAGAGGGTAGGTTTAGGGTAGGAAGGTCCCTATGAAAACCTCAACCGAGGTGAGTAAGCGGCAGAAGGTGGCAGTGTTCGACACGACGCTGCGTGACGGCGAGCAAGCGGCCGGGACGAGGCTGGGCAGCCGGGATAAGCTGACGCTGGCGCGGCAGTTGGCCCGGCTGAAAGTCGACGTGATCGAGGCAGGATATCCCGCTTCTTCGCCCGAAGACTTCGACGCCGTCAAGCGGATCGCTCAGGAAGTTGAAGGCCCGGAAATCTGCGGATTGTCCCGCGCCGTGCCCGAAGACATCGAAGCCTGCGGCAAGGCGCTGGCCCGGGCCAAGCGGCCCCGCATTCACACCGGGATCGGCGTATCGGAACTTCACATCCTGGGCAAGTTTCGCGACGAAAAATATGGCAAGACGCTGGGTGAGAAGAAGGTGAAAATGGTCCGGATGGCGGTGGACGCGGTGAAGCGCGCCCGCAGCTACGCCGATAGCGTTGAGTTTTACGCTGAAGACTCCGGCCGCGCCGAGCCGGCCTACCTCTACGAAGTGCTCGAGGCCGCCATCGACGCCGGGGCGACGGTGGTGAACGTTCCCGACACCACGGGCTACGCGGTGCCGGAGCAGTACGGAGCGCTGATTCTCGGCATTCGCCGGAACGTTCCCAACATCCAGCGAGCCACCATCAGCGTGCACTGCCACGACGATCTGGGCCTGGCGGTGGCCAATTCGCTGGCCGGCATCTCGAACGGCGCCCGCCAAGTAGAGGGCACGATCAACGGAATCGGGGAGCGGGCGGGCAACGCGGCGCTGGAAGAAATCGTCATGGCCCTGCGCACGCGGGCCGACTTCTTCGGCGTGACCACGGGCGTCGACACGCGCGAGCTGTGCCGCACCAGCCGCCTGGTGTCGGACTTGCTCGGCACGGTGGTTCCGCCCAACAAAGCCGTGGTGGGCGCGAATGCTTTCGCCCATAGCTCGGGAATCCACGTGGACGGCGTTCTGAAGGACCGGCAGACCTACGAAATCATGCGCCCGGAAGACGTGGGCCTCACCGAAAGCCAGGTGGTGTTGACGGCGCGCACGGGGCGGGCGGGCTTGCGCGCCCGCCTGGAAAAGCTCGGATACCGGCTTTCCAAGGAGGATCTCGACGCCACTTACCAGCGGTTTCTGGCCGTGGCGGATAAGAAGCTCGAGGTGTTCGACGCCGACCTGGTGGCCATTATGCACGACGAGCTGCACCCGGTGCCCGAAGTGTGGCAGCTCGACTACCTGCAGGTTTCCAGCGGCACCTCGGCCATCCCAACCGCCACTTTGCGCCTGCGCGTACACGGCGAGCAGCGCGAGGGCGCCGCTATCGGAAACGGGCCGGTGGACGCCGTCTACCGGGCGATCACCGCGCTCGCGGGAGACTCGGCGCGCCTGGTGCGCTACGACATTCACGCCGTCACCAGCGGCACGGAAGCCCTGGGCGAAGTGACGGTGCAGCTCGAAAAAGGGGACCGCCGGGTGGTGGGGCGGGGCGCCTCCACCGACGTGATTGAAGCCAGCGCCAAGGCGTATCTGGACGGTCTCAACCGGCTGGCGCACTTGAGGTAGCAGGCCGCGCCGGGAGCACTCGGCATGCGCGAAGGCGCAGCATGCCCTGAAACGCGGCGAAAGGGCGGGGTTTCAACCCCGCCGTTCGCGACGGCAATTCCGAGGGGCCTTCAGGCCCTGAAGGCGGCATTCTTCAGGGGCTAAAGCCGCAACATAAGTCGACGCGGTTGCGGCGGGGTTGAAACCCCGCCCTCCGGCGACCTGAAGGGCGGCGAGCAGGGAAATGACCTGCGGGGAGTGCGATTATGATGAAAACCGGAGCGCAGATTCTGTGGGAGTGCCTGGAGCGCGAGGGCGTGAAGCACGTCTTCGGCTATCCCGGCGGAGCGATTCTGCCGGCCTATGACGCCCTGAAGCACAGCAGCATCCATCACGTGCTGGTGCGCCACGAGCAGGGCGCGACGCACATGGCGGACGGCTACGCGCGCGCCAGCGGAAAAGTGGGCGTGGCCGTGGCCACCTCGGGCCCGGGAGCCACCAACATGGTGACGGGCATCGCCACCGCCATGCTCGACTCCTCCCCCATCGTCTGCATCACGGGCCAGGTGGGCAGCAAGCTGATCGGGTCTGACGCGTTTCAGGAAACCGACATCACCGGGGTGACGCTGCCCATCACCAAGCACAACTATCTGGTGACGCACGCCGGCGAATTGGCGCGAACCCTGCGCGAGGCGTTCTACGTGGCGCGCTCCGGACGGCCCGGGCCCGTCCTGGTGGACATCACCAAAGACGCACAACAGTCCTCGTGCGAGTTCGACTGGGAAGCCGCCAAGCCGCAACTGCCGGGCTACCGTCCGGACCTGTCGCCGACTGCCCAGGAGTACGCCCAGGCGCTCGAGCTGATCCACACCGCCAAGCGGCCGGTGATCCTGGCCGGTCACGGCATTTTGGTGTCGGGCGCGATGCAGGAGGCCCGCAAACTGGCCGAGCGCACCGGCATCCCGGTGGCCATGACGCTGCTCGGCCTGGGCGCGCTGCCGGCTTCGCACCCGCTGAACCTGGGCATGATGGGCATGCACGGCGAAGCCTGGGTGAACCAGACCATTCAGGACGCCGATCTGCTGATCGCGGTGGGGATGAGGTTCGACGACCGCGTTACGGGTAGTCTGAAGACCTACGCACCGAACGCCCGGAAGATCCACCTGGACATCGATCCGGCCGAAATCAACAAGAACGTCAAGGTTGACGTGGCGCTGATTGGCGACGTGCGCGAGGTCTTGTGCGAACTGCTGCCCAAGATCGAATCGACCGACTGTGGCGAGTGGCGCGATTACATCGACCGCCTGAAGGGCGACGCCGCGGTGCGCGACATCCAGAATCTGCCCGATAACGGGCACCTGTACGCCGCGCACGTCATCAACGACTTGTGGCGCGAAGCCCGCGGCAGTCATACCGTGGTGGTCACCGACGTGGGCCAGCACCAGATGTGGGAGGCGCAATATTACAAGCATGAGGAGCCTTTCTCGCTGATCACCTCCGGCGGCCTGGGAACCATGGGGTTCGCGTTGCCGGCGGCCATCGGCGTCAAGGTGGCGCGCCCGGAGGCTGAGGTGTGGGTGGTGGTGGGCGACGGCGGCTTCCAGATGACCATGGCCGAGATGGCCACCCTGGTTCAGGAGGAGTTGAAGCTCAACATCGCCATCATCAACAACGGCTACCTGGGGATGGTACGCCAGTGGCAGGAGTTCTTCTACGAACGCAACTATCAGGCGACGCCGCTGCTGAGTCCCGACTTCGCAAAGCTGGCCGAGGCTTATGGCATTCGCAGCGCCGTGGTCACCCAGCGCTCGCAGGTGGTGCCGGCGGTCCAGGCGGCGCGCCGGCACCCTGGGCCGGTACTGATCGACTTCAAGGTGGAGCAGGAGGATTCGGTGTATCCGATGGTGGCAGCAGGGGCGGCTTTGCACGAAATGATCAGGCGGCCGAATCCGCTGGAGGAGACGGCTGAGGAGTAGTCCGCAGATTACACAGATCTATGAAACGGAAAAGCACAGTGCTGGCAGGCTCGCGGGAATGTTCTTTTCGCGTGTTTAAGTCTGCGTAATCTGCGTAATCTGTGGATGCGGATTGAAAAACTATGATGAATACCTTCGTCGTATACGTGGAAAACAAGCCGGGCGTGCTCACCCGGGTGGCGTCGCTGTTCCGCCGCCGCGCCTTCAACATCGACTCGCTGACGGTGGGGCGCACGGAGAAGCCCGAGGTCTCGCGGATGACGATTACGGCGGAGGCCGACCGCGACCAGGCGCGCCGCATTGAAGCCAACCTCTATAAGCTCGTCAACGTGCTTCTGGTTGAAAACATCACCGCGCAGCCGGCGATCGTCCGCGATCTGGCCATGATCAAGGTGGGGGCCACTCACGAGGCGCGCTCCCACGTGCTGGAGTTGGCGGGCGTTTTTCGGGCGCGGGTGGTGGACGTCTCGCCGGAATCGCTGACCATCGAAATCACCGGCGCCGAAGACAAGATCGACGGGCTGCTGGAAGTGCTTCGTCCCTACGGTGTGCTGGAAATGGTGCGCACGGGCATCGTGGCCATGCGCCGCGGGAACAGGCCCGCTGCCGGGGCCTCCGCAGCGAACACGCTTCCCCAGGTCGCGATGGATGACGATTTCTCGCCCTCTGTTTAGTGAGCCTCCCCACGCGCGCTCCGTCGGACCATCCCCACGCGCGTGGGGAGAACTCTGCCGCCCCCGCCGAAACCCAAGCCCTAACCCCTAGCCCCCGCCTTCCCGCTCGCATTCAATGCGGCCGCTCAGCAGCGTGCGGCAAGACCGGAATTGCGGGCCTGGGAGGCACTGGCATCACCGTATGCTCATGCGATCGCATAGCGGCGACCCTGGCCGGCATTTCCTTTGGACCTTCGGGCAGATGCACTTCCTGCAACCGCACCTTCTCAAAGCCACGCCGACGCGCCACGATACGGTAATCGAAGGCGATGCTCGAACTGCCGCCTCCGAGTTCGCGCACGGTGAAGCCCGCAGCCGTCTTGCTGGCTACATACAATCCGTGGCAGTCGCCGTTCGGAGTGAGAAAGACATGATAGTCCACCGTGGTGTCATCGGTTTGAAGAAACTCAGGGTCGGGCGCGACTTCGGCCGCGCCACCTTGCAACCGCGCGGTACCGAAATCTTCAAACCAGTTCTCGGGGCTCTCCACCGCGTACAGCGCCACCTCCCGTGCGGCCTGCAGCTTAAACCGAGTCCGCCCCGTGCCATTGAATGAGTATTCGAACGAGCCGGGTCCGAAGCCGCCACGCCCGTGCGCCTGGGCGTACCTTCAGCGGACGGCACCAGGGTGGGCCAACCCAAGGCTGGCCCACCCTCAGTCGCGAGAGTCTCATCTCACGACTTTATCCGGCGGCGGAACAACGCGTAGGCGCCCATCAGAAACGTCCCTACCAGGAACATGTTGGCCGGCTCAGGCGTAGTGGTGAATTCGCCGGTCGAAACCGTCGCTCCCCACTCGGTGCCAACGGGATCCGACACCAGTGCGGTCAGGATGCCGGTGGGGGGGGGCGGCGGGCCGTTGAAGTCCGAAAGCCGATTAAGCGTGTAATCAAACTCCTGATTACTGCCCGTCCAGACGCCGTCAAAATCCACCCCGCCGTCACTGTACATGAGCGTGTACGAGGCGGTTTGTAGGCCCGTTCCGACATCGACTGTGAACGAGTTGGGCACGGGCGCGAAATCCTGGCCGCTAACCAGTGTGAATGCCAGGGAAGTGGCCGGGAAATTCGTGGTGAGCGTATACGGGGTTGGGTTGGCGCCGGAGAGCGTGCAGGTCGAGCCTGAGCACACCGGAGGCGGACCCGCAGAAGTAACTCCGAACCACACGTCGATCACTCCGCCGCCCGCATTTTCCACCACCACATCCTGGCTGCTCGGGCCGATGACAATCGTATCAGCGCGAGCCGGAATACAACTAAGAGCGAGGAATGCAATTGCCGGCGCGAGGCCGAAGCCTTCGCGCAACACCAAGTTCGTCAAGCGCTTCATATGTCCTCCCTTAAATTTGAGATCCATCTCGTAGTTTCCTGTCTGCAGACAGGGTCGCGACGGTGTCCATGCGAGTCGCAGGCTTGCTTTCTACCGCCACTTCCTGGCTCAGGTGATCGCCGCTTACACCGAGTCTGGCCTTTGCCCTTGACTCGGTTTTCCAATGCCATGGAGCACATTCACGATCTCGGCAACCGGCGTGCTCTTCGGCAGAAAGGCGTCCGCTCCCCCTTCGAATGCCGCCCGCTCATGGGCTTCGTCTCCGAGAGCCGAAAGCAACACGACCTTGGCCTCCCGCAAACGCTCCTTCACCCGGCGGGCCGCCTCCAGGCCGTCGAGGCCTGGCAATTCAATGCTCATCATCACAATCTCCGGCTGAAGGCTCTCGGCAAGCTGCACGGCCTGCTCGCCGTCCATCGCCTCTGCCACTACTTCCAGCGCCGGGTCCTTCTCCAGGACGCGCCGCAGAAATCGACGGAAGTGAGACTGTTGGTCAGCAAGCAGGATGCGCAAGCCCGCCCCATTTCAACCCGCCGCGATCAGGCGGCCTTCGCGCTCCACCCCTCCCGAGACACCTTCGACGGTACGTGCACACCCCGGCGCGTGCAATCCGGCAATCACTGGGTCTGGAGAAGGGAAATCGCCCACTCTTGAGGTAGGTGTTCTCCGTACGGTCCTCAAGGCAATTACGGACGCAGACGTAGGGTATTCGCCTGAAATGAGCGGGGTCGTTGAAGCTTACGCCCTGGCAAGGGTCTACACGTTCGCGGGCTTAGGGCTGCACCATGCCGGTACGAACGGCGTAGCGGACGAGGGTGGCCGTGTCGTGAATGTCGAGCTTCTGCATGATTCGGGAGCGGTGGGAGTCGGCCGTCTTGACGCTGATGCCGAGAATCGACGCCACCTCTTTTGTTGACTTGCCCTCGGCCACCAGTTGGAGCACCTGCCGCTCGCGGGGGGTGAGCGCCGCGGAAGAAGCCTTCGGCTTGGCCCCGTGGACGTAGGAGTCCATGATGGTCTGCGAAATTTCCGGACTCATATAACGGAGGCCTTTGGAGACGTCGCGGATGGCCTGAATGAGGTCCTTGGCGGCCTTCGACTTCAGAACGTAGGCGCGGACGCCGGCTTCGAGCGCGTTCCGCACGTACGGGTCTTCACTGTGCACCGAGAGCAGCACCACCTGCGTCCGTGGGCTGGCGGCCTGGGTCTCGCGGGCCGCATCGATCCCATTCAGCATCGGCATGCCGATGTCGAAGATCGCGACCTCGGGCTTCAATTCCCCGGCGAGCCGGACAGCCTCCCGGCCATCCGAGGCTTCGCCCACGACCGTGAATCCCTCGCGTTCCAGCAGGGCCCGCAAGCCCTCCCGCACCACCTGATGGTCTTCCGCCAGCAGTATGCGCGTCGCCATGCTTACACCCTCAGAGGCACCTGGATCAGCAGCGCCGTCCCCTGGGCGGGGAAAGTTCTGATTTGAACCGATCCGCCGAGCGCCCGCAGGCGCTCCTGAATTCCCCGGAGGCCAAGCCCATCTCCTGCGGCCGAGGCGGCGGAGGGATCAAACCCGATTCCGTCGTCCTCCACTGAGCAATGGAGCGTTTTCCCGGCCAGCCTGACGCCGATGCTCACCCGCCGGGCCTTGGCGTGCCGCATCACGTTGGTGAGCGCCTCCTGGACCACACGATAGAGCGCAGTCTCCACCGCGGGCGGGAGGCGCCCCGGGGTCGAGCCCTCCACCGCGATCTCGAGGCCGGCCCGCTTCGACACTCCCTCGGCCAGAAAATGCAGGGCCGGGCAAAGGCCCAGCTCGTCCAGGATAATGGGGCGCAGTTCGTGGGAGAGCTGGCGCAAATGTTCCTCAATCTCGTCCAGGCGCCGGTGGATTGGCTCCAGACGTTTGCGCAGGGGCCGAGACAAGCCGCGCTCGACGGCGGCGAGGTCGATGCGGAGCGCCACCAGAAGCTGGCCGGACTCGTCGTGCAGAGCGTGTGCGATCCTTTTGGCCTCCATCTCCATCATCTCGTTGAGGTGGAGCAGGGTCCGGTGCGCGTCCCGGTATCCGCGGTGCGTCATCTCGAAGGGAGTGAGGCTCTCCACAAAAAAGCGCACGCTTTGCTCCAGGGTCGCGGCACTCGCTTCCACGGTCGGCCTCGAGCGCACGCGCGACGCCACGGCTTCGTGATACAGGGCCGCCATGTCGAGTACGCCCAGCCCTTCGTCCAAAGCCCCTCGACCCAGCTCGTAGGCGCGTTGAAGAGCGGCTTCCCCGCCGCCGGCGGCATACTGCCGCAGGGCCGTCGCATACTTCCGCCGCAATCCGTCGGCCTGACGTTTCAAGCGGCACGCTCCACGCAACGCGCCACCAGCACCAGGGCATCGTCCGTACCCTTGGTATAGAGCGCGAGGATGCGGGTGGCGATCTTGCTAGCGGGATCGCTCAAAATCAGCCCTTCGGTAAAGCCGCTGCGAATGCCGTCGGTGGCGAAAATCAAAGTGTCGCCCGCCGACACCGGAAACACAGATGCCCGCAAGGGAGGCAACTGGTGGCCCACAACCCCGCCGCGCAGCACCAGCGCTTCCTGCTCCGGGCCGCTTCCCGCTCCCGAATGCAGCAGAAAACCCTCAACGTTGCCCACGCCAAGGCAGGTCACCGTGCGATCGCGCCAGTTGAACTTTGCCAGGCTCATCACCGCGCCGCGCGTGCCGGCCAGCTCGGCGTGACACCTTTGAAGGAGAGGAATCACCGACTCGTCCGCATAACGCTCCAAAGTGGCCGCCGCCATGCAGGCAGCGCGGGCGGCGTCGGCGCCGTGTCCCAAGCCGTCCACCGCTGCCACCAGCGCGCCATTCCGAAAGCGCTTCACCAGGTGGCGGTCCCCCGACTCCGATTCGCCGGCCTGCGCCCGTGCGGCGACACCGCAATCCAGAATAAGGCTTCTCAGCTTCTCCATTTTTCAATCATTACCGTGGTGCCGTGGCCCACTTTCGAATCGATTTCAAACTCATCCATAAGCCGCCGGACTCCGGGCAAACCGAGCCCCAGGCTGCCCGAGGTGGAGAAGCCCACTTGCATGGCGCGCTCGACGTTCCGGATGCCGGGGCCCTCGTCCCGCGCGATCACCCTGATGCCGCGATTGCCGCCGCCCTCCGCCGGCATAATGATGATCTCACCGCGCTTGGCGTAACGCACAATGTTACGCGCCAGTTCGGAGATGGCGGTGGCGATAATCGCCAGATCGGTGAACTGGAAGCCCACCTCGGCGGCCACTTCGCGCCCTTTCTGGCGCGCGGTCACGATGTCCGTGTCGCTCGAGATGAGCACGCGCAATTCTTGGCCTACCAAATTCACCTCGTCCGGCTGGGGCTCGCGTGCTACCGGAGGCCGCGCCCCGCGTCACGCCCCCCGGGCGTCGATCCTCTCGTCCAGGAAGGCAAGCCCTTCCTCCAGATCCAGGGCTGTGGCGACGCCTTCCAGGTTGAGTCCCAACTGCACCATCGCGAACGCCACCTCGGGCTGGATGCCCACGATGACGGTCTCGGCCCCGCGCAGGCGGATCATGTGGGCGAGATCGCGCAGCGTGCGGGAAGCGAAGGAATCCATGACGTCGAGCGCCGTCACGTCCACAATGACGCCCCGCGAGCGGAACTTGCCGACCCGCGCCACCAGCGCGTCTCTGAGTTTCACCAGGTCGGCGTCCGTCAGCGCGGCTTGAATGGTGGCAATGAGATAGTCGTGTTGCTTCAGAATGGGCACTTCCATGGCTGGCTTCCTTTACGACTTGTGGCTGGCCTCACCCATGGGGACCACTTTATAGCCCAGAAGGCGTTCGGCCTCTTCGATGCCGCCCTGCAGGTCTCCCACCGTGTTCATCTTCCCGAGGTCCACTCCGATCGTCACCAGCGTCTGGGCGATTTCGGGTGACAGCCCGGTGACAATCACCGTGGCGCCCAGCAGCCGGGAGGCTTCGACGGTCTGCACCAGGTGGTTGGCGACGTTCGAGTCCAGGGCGGCCACGCCGGTGATGTCGATCACCACCACCTTGGCGCGGTTGGTGCGGATGCCGCGCAGAAGCTGTTCGGTGAGCTGCCGCGCCCGCTGGGGATCGATGGCGCCGATGATGGGAAGAATCAGCAGGCGCTCGCGCACCTGGAGCACGGGCGTGGAGAGCTCGCGAATCGCCTCCTGCTGTTCGCGGATGATGCGCTCGCGCTCCTGAACGAAGCCGACGGCCACGGTGTTGGCAATCCGGTTGGCCGCGGGCTCGTAGGCGTCCAGAATGCGATTCAACTTGTTGAAGTCGTCCTGATATTTCGCGAACAAGGAGCGCGCCAGCACGTCGCGAAGCAGGAGCACGATGCCCACCACTTCGTGCGTTTCCACGCCCCGCGGGATGATGCGTTCCGATAGGTTGCGGGCGTAGGCTTGCAAGGCTTCGAAGGTCCCCGTCTCCAGGGCCTCCACGTAGTTGTCGTAGACGGAGGTGGCCTCGGCGAAGATTTCCTCTTCCGTCATGGCGGTGAGCAGTTGCGCTTCGCGGATGCGGCGCGCCCATTCCTGGCGGAGTTGGGTGCGGTTCTGCCGAAGGTGCGCTACCAGTTCACGCAGCAGCCCGGCAGTGGATTCGGTGGTGGGCTGAGGTTTCGGAGGCTGAACTCGCGCCTCCTTCTTGATTGCCATCGGGTGCTCCTCCCTGGAAAAGTTGGTCCCCGGCCCGCGGCGCCGCTGCCCGGAGTGCTCGCGCCCTGGCGGGAGCCAAAAGAATACCATACGTGGCTAAACTACCTGCCGTGCTCTGGCACGAGCCCGACCCCGCCCCGTCCAACGCCGTGCAAATGGTTCTCAGCAATCTCGCGAAGGTAGAGCGGTGGCAAGCTGCAGCACGTAGTCAGGTTGGCGCCTTTAACCGCCCACCCCCGGAACGCGGCGATCGGTAGACGCTGGGCGAACTCGGCGGGCCGTCAGGCACCTCACGCGCCGTCCCGGCGGTGCGGCCGGTGATCCCTAAGTTGGCGGGAATTTCCATCACCACCCTCCGGCGAGAGACGATACATCCGGCTGCCTCTGAAGGCAACTGTGCGCCCGCCGGCCGCTCGCGATTGCGAGCGACATCGCGCGGGCGCCGCTTCGGCTGGTTTTTGGGGGCGGGTGCGCGGGTGGGCCGGCCACGCGCCGGGGGCAGCCGGGCCATCGCTTATCTGCCCGAACGGACCGGGATCATCGCTGCAAGCTGCTCATTTTATGAAGGTTGTTCCTAGTTGGCGGAGACCGGCGAGGGGCAGGTGGGTTGGGTGCCGCCCGCGGGTGGCGATGGGGCGGGCGACAGGTATCGGGCGAATCGCCGGTCGAGCGCCGGCGAAAGCCGGTCCGAGAGGTGGGCTACGTAGAGCGCCGCAACGATGGCGGTGAAGACGTCCATCGTATAGTGCGCTCTCAACGCTAGAACCGCGACCGCCTCGAAAACAACGACTATCCCGGCCAGCATTGTCAGCCAGCGCCGCCGCAGGCGCGCCACTTCCGTGGCGGCCAGGACGGCGATGGAGGTGTGGGCGGAGAAGAAAAAGTCGTTGGCCACGTTGTAGGTAACCAGCAGCGACGGAAACCCTGGATAGTGCCAAATGATGTTCTGGGGAGCAGGCAGAGCGCAGAGGGCTTCCATTAACTGACGCAGCCCGAGCAGGATGGCAAGGCCGAGCAAAGGGCGGACGCTACGCCCCACGATCCATTCCCCGAAAAGAAACAAGGCCATCAGGTCTACAAAGCCGGAGCTCACAATCAGCAGCGCGTTGGCCGCGCCGGGGTGCTGCACCAGATAGTGGTTCAGGGGTGCGGTGAGCGTGAGCAGGCCGTCGCCGATTCCGGAAGACGGCAGAGACCTGCTGCCGATCAGCGCCTGCGTCCCGAACCAGGCGCCGATGGCGATGGCGGTCACAAGGATCCGGAGCGCCAGCGCCCCGCCCTTTCTCGCACTGTCTGTAGACGCCATGGGATTAAACCTTAGCCGCACGGTTTCAATTGAGCCCTTGGTCCCGGAGTCGCCCGGCGAGGCTGACGCCCATCGGCCCGGGCCGCTTTCAGGGAGTCAGGCCGATCCGGCGAATGATCTCGTCAAAGCGCGGGTCAGCGCGCAGATTGTCGAGGCCGGGCTCGTGCTTAAGGTACACCACGTAATCACAACGGTCCTGCACGGCCTGGTTCAGCCAGCGGAAAGCGTCATCCTTTTCGTCCAGGCCCGCCGCAATGCCTACCATTTCGCTGCGCGAGTAGCTGTCTGCCCACACCTGGGTCTGGTCGCTCACCTGGGTAAGTTGGGCGTTGATGCGCACCTCATTGCCGCTGTGCTCGGTAACGCTTCCTCCCAGGACGTATTGCACCCTGAGATCGCGTTTAATCTGATCGATGCTCTTGCCCTTCTCATTTCGCGCCGAGTCCGGGCCGATCACGCCCAGGCTTTCGGGATGCAGCCGCCCCAGTTCGGTGGTGAGTTCTGCGGTGAATTCGGGCCCGAAGTACTCCTGACGCTGGTCGCCGCTTAAATTCTCGAACGGGAGCACGGCCAGCATCACTTTGAGCTGGAGCTTTGGCGAGACTGGCCGGTAACTCCAAGTCGCGTAAGCGATTAGGGCGCCGAGCAGCGCTGCGGCCGCCAATTTGGCGGTTCGCGGCGTCACGCGCTGCTCTACGGCCGCTATGAGCTTCTTCTACCCGTCGGGTTGGTCGACCGGTTCCTGATTCCTCACCCAGGCGTCGAGTTCAGGTTTGTAGGCATACACCCGGGCGCCAAGCCGGTGGATGGGGAGGTCCTTGATCTCCTCCCAGCGCTGGGCCGTGCGCTGCTCCACCTTCAGGTAAGCCGCGATTTCGCCCCACGTGTCCAGACGGCCGTCCACGGGCGGCGTCTGCTGCGCCTGGCGCGCGTTCGGGTTGGAGCCCTCGTTGGCCACCACGCCCAACTTTCGGTTCGAGCGACTACGTTGCGGCGATCTTAGTTTACGCAGCCATTGTTTTGCAAGCTGTGCGTTTCGGCACTCGCTCGCCGCAGAAGATCGCAGGGCTGGCCTTCACCCCGGCATTTGGCCGCTGATCGGCGCCCGCGCCGAAGTGTCCAATAATCGTACACTTTTAAGGTTTTGAACCAGTTGGTGTTTTTGCTAGGCTCGTGTTGATTCTACAGGAGTTAGTGCGAGATATGGCGGTTTTCCGCATGTGAATCGGGACGCGTGGGCTTTCCGAGAGTCGCCGCCGACCTCATGAAGTCGCGCCTCGACATCGAACTTCGCGTTGCAACTTTTCCCCTTATTCAACCCCTGAGGCGAAGCACCCCTCTGATGCCAGAGGTCGTCAGCGGGACGACGAGCCCGCGCCGCCCGCTTCCCCGCCCTTCCTCATTTCGCTGAACAGCGTTTTGAACGCATCCACCGCGCCGGCGCTGTGATTCCCGGCCCCGGCCGTGCCGTAATAAGCGTTCAGGAAGTCCGCAGCCGACCCCCACGAAGTCTGGAGCATGCCGAGCATGCGCGGGGCGATGAGCTCGTTCGCATGGGCGCGCACCGAGCGGACGAGATCGAGCTCGCCGAGCGCGACCTCGCTCTTCTGCCAGGGCGCGGCCAGCACGCGAAATCCCTGCACGGCGAAGTAAGCGGCGGTGGGCGGGGCGGAGTCGTAGTGCCAGTCGCAAATAACGATGTCGCGCGGAATATCGTTGATGGCGGCCGCAGTGCCGTTCTGGCTGGCCTCCCATTCGCCGAGCCCAGTCACGTAGCCGTCGAGCAGGCGGTCGCCCCACATCCACATCTCGCGATGCGTCCCGGCGAGATGATCGTGCAGGGTGCGCACCTCCTGCGCGAACAGCTCGGCCCGGTTCCGCCCACGGCAGCGCGGGCAGTCGTCAGTGCCAAGCAGGAACACCTCGTCCATGCCCACGTGCACGGCGTCAGCCCCGCACGCGCCCGCGAGCTCATCGATCAGGTCGAAAACAACCTTGTGCACGTCAGGGTGCAGCGGGCAGTAACTCCGGCAGTAGATGCCCTGGTTGTTTGGATACTTGCCGGCCGTTTCGTCGAATTCCGGATGCGACCGCAACAGGCCGAACGTCTGCTGGGCCCACGACTGATGGCCCAGCAGGTTGATCAGTGGAATCAGGCGCACCCCGGACTCGCGCGCTGCCTGTGCGATGGCCTGCACGTCGGCCTTGGAGAGCGCATCCGCGTCGGCCACCTCCGGATGGCTGGCGAACTGGTAGCGGTAGTCGAACTCCATCACCAGAACGTTGACGCCCTCCTTCGGCAGCGCGTCCCGGATGAAGCGCACGCACAGCGGCACCTCGTCGGGCTTGGGCGCAGCCATGTGCAGACCCCGAATGGGAAGGGGCGCGGTGGCCGGGCGGGCGAAGCCGGACGCCAGCAGCAGGCAGAGCGCGGCGAGCTGGATTCTGATGGCATGCTTCATGCGAACTCCTTTTCATCCGTCTCGGAAGCCGGCCCGAAAGCACCAGGCGGCGCAGCCGAGACACGCGTTTGATTATAGTTCGTCGTGCGGAGAAGAGCCGGAGAGGCTGAAAGGCGCAGACTCTGCCCTGCCCGCTTTTGAATCGCCGGGAGGCGGCCGTCATCAACACGGGCGCGGGTGTAGGTGCGATGAAACGCTCGCGAGGCCAATATCCTCGTCAGCGGGGTGGGTGAGCTGCCGAGGCGGCGAACTTCAAACCAACTTGGCCCGCTTCTCGCGCTCTCGGGCTTCGACGCGCCAACCGGGGAACCAACAGTAACGTGACGGCATACAGAAAGATCGACGCGGCGGTAAATCCCAGGTGGCCATGGCGCAAGTCTTCAAACAGCAACTTCGACGCAACGAATGCCAGGGTGGCATAAGCCATCCATAACATCTCCATCCGTTGCCAGCGGGAAGCGCTGTAAGCCAGCCCAAGCGCAATCGCGCAGATGGTCAGCGTGCGGATGACGGCAATATGAGAGGCCGCCGGAATGGTGCCCGCCGCCGTGACCCGCACCAACACCCAAACCACCAGCGCCGCCGCGACACACACGGCAAGAGCCAGCGAGAAAAGATACAGACATCGATGCCACCATTGTTCTCCGCGCATACGGCCCGCGGCGGCGTAACAAAGAACTGCGCAGAGGGAGACGGTCAAGACGATCCACGGCGGCGATGGGGGGAACCTTCCGGCGATCGCACGAAAGGCATACGCCAGCAGCCCGGAAGAGAACGCCGCCGCCGCCAGATACGCCAGTCCGTGGAACACGAGCGTCAGGCGCTTCGTCCGGACGCCCAGAAGCGTGGCCACAATCGCGGCCGTGCTCAGACACACCGGCAGCCATACCGGAGGCAGGCTTATATAGCTGCCCGCCAGAAACAGAGCCACGGTGCCGGTGGTATAGACGTGATAATTGAGCCGCTCGCGAGTGTCGCCGAAGCAGGCGAAGGTGGCCGGATAGCCCGCGGCCGAAGAGGTGAGGCAGAGAATTCCCAGCACCGTCGCGCCCGCGCCCGGCCAGAACGAAAGCGTTCCCCAGGCAGCCAGCAGAAATGCGATCAGGGCCTGTGTTGTCTCGAAGAAGGTGATCGGCCGCCGGCGCAGCATGGTTTGCGCGTTTGCGCTCGCCCCATAAATCACGAGCAGAACGAGGCCGTACGCCGGCAGCAGCGCTCCGCTGATTGGTTTGTAATCCGGGTGGGCGTTGGCCGGGCTGGAATAAGTATAAATCAGAGCGAATACGGCGACGTCGGCGGCCGCCGCCACCAGAGCCCTGACCCGCAGCCCGTGATGACGCGCCGCACAGTACTCGCTGACAGCCGCCATCGCGAGAAGCGCCACGATGAAGGGCGCCAGGTCATGCGTGGAGATCGCCAGGACCAGGGCGGCAACGCTTCCGGAGGCATGGGCCATCGACGCCACCGCTGCAAAATGGCGGTTCCACGCGAGAACAGAAGCGAAAATGACAAACGCGCCCAGCACGCCCGCTGTCAACGCGGTCGGCAGGAAGCCGAAGCGCAGCGTAAGTTCCCAGAGCATGGGAATGAGGATCACCGCTGACGTGCTGGCATACGCGATGCTCTCGAACCACGCCTCGGCCGCCAGCCGCGTCGCTGCGACCAGCCACATCGCAGCGTAGGCGATTGCAATCGCGACCACCGCTTCCCGCGGGAACGTGGCGGATTCCGCCAGCGCCCTCAGCAGGTACGCGCCGGCAATTCCAAGCATCGATTTGCCGAGTACGGAAAACACCCCGGCTCCCTGGGTGTCGGGGACGGCGGCGGCGGCGTGCGCGGCCGCTGCGGGGCTCGCCGCCCGGGCAGGAACCGGGGGCTGCATCTGCAAGGGGTGTTCGAGAGCGTGGACGCGCAGTTCCAGGCTCTCCAGGCTTCTGGCAAGCTGCGCGATGGCGTCGTGAAGATCGTCCATAATCTCCACCGCCCTTTTTGAAGACCGGCCTCGGGAGCGCGCCGCCTTAATGCGCGGGCGTGGCTGCAGGTATCGATCCCTGGTGTTTATCCGGCCACGGGGGCAGGACCTTCACCAACACCCCCAGAATCGCCAGCGGCAGGATCATCAGAGCGATCGAGACCAGCAGTCCCTCCCTCGAAACGAGAGCCATTTTGTAGGTCGTATACCCGAGAAAACTCTTCGAAAACAGTTGTCCCCCGATCACCACGTTCCAGCGCATCGCTAAAATGCCGATCAGGGTCAAACACCCGGAGACGACGTAGAGACGCTTCCGGGCCATCGCCGAAAACTTCGTCACCTGGATCAGCGCCAGCATCAGGATCGGAGCCAACGTGCCCACCAGGATCTGGAGAACGATCTGCGAGAAGTAGAGCTTGGAGTGAACCATGAAATCGAGGCTGCGAAACGATTCATCGGCCTCGTAAATCCGGTGAACAAGATCGAGCATCTCCAGGCTGAAGTCGATGATAAAGATGTAGAGCAGGTAACGCGCCACCGTATCCACGCAGCGCATGTCGATGGGCTGCCGCCGCAGGCGCGCCGTGAGCATATAGAGCAGCATCACCGCGGCGATCCCCGACACCATGGCGGAGAACAGAAACACCACCGGCATCATCGGCGAAGACCACCACGGATTGGCTTTGATGGAGCCGAAGATGAAGCCCACATATCCGTGCAGCAGAAAGGCCGACGGAATGCCGACCAGCGTCACCACCCAGCCCACGCGCTCGTCGATCGCCAAAGCGCGCGGGCTGACGTTGCTCGAGCCCAGCGTCATCGCCCGGTACATCCAGCGCTTCCAGCCGCTCGCGGACTGCGACATCAGCACGATATCCGCGCGGTAGTCCAGCCAGATCTCCACCACCAGGACCGCCATTAGGTACCAGAGATAGACAAATCCGAACATCGCCATCGCCGACGAGCGATGGGGGGTGAGATACATCTCGTACGAGCGTTCCGGGTGCCCCAGGTGCAACTGCAACGGCAGAGGCGCGACCAGCAGGAAAGCCAGCGCCGTCAGCAGCGCCAGCCGGTAGGTGGGCTTCACCGCCTCCACCCGGAAAACGCGCTCCAGCGACGCCAGGATGAACGCGCCGGCCACGAGCCCCGTGATGTAGGGATAGAGAACGATCAGCACGCTCCAGTTGAGCGCCACTTCGTTCGGATACATGAAGCCTTCAACACCGGGCATAGCGCTTTCGAGCCTCCGATCGCCTCCCGTGAGGGGCCCTTACCGCACCGAGCCATCCAGCTCGTTGTAGAAAACCTTGGCGCCGGTGGCCAATTGCGGCTTCAGCACCTGCACGCTGTGGGTCTTCAAAAACTCGTGAATCGGATCTTTCGGGTTCTTCAGGTCAACCAGTTGGCGCGCTCCTGTGGGACAGGCTTCGCAGCAGGCCGTCGTAAGCCCTTTGGTGATCCGGTGGTAACAGAGCGTGCATTTATCCGCCACCCGCTTCTGCGGGTGAATGTAGCGGCAGCCATAGGGACACGCCTGCACGCAGTAGGCGCAGCCCAGGCAGTAGGTCGCATCCACCAGCACGACCCCGTCGGGAGTGACGAAGGTGGCGCCCACCGGGCAAACCTGAACGCACGGGGAATCCGCGCACTGGTTGCAGAGTTTCGGTACGAAAAAGTACTTCCCTTCATCCTGGGTGGCGGCGGGGAAACCCTCTTTGGCGCCGTCGGGCGAGATGACATC
The DNA here is from genome assembly GCA_035516075.1 of Terriglobia bacterium. Lineage (GTDB taxonomy): Bacteria > Acidobacteriota > Terriglobia > UBA7540 > UBA7540 > Gp13-AA77. Next base: position 18,070 of record DATJAQ010000164.1, read on the forward strand.
GGGATTGGCCAGCTTCCAGTCCGTCACGTGGTAGCGTTCCACCCAGGTGCGGAAAAATCCGTCGGGCACATCGTTCTCCGCCTGGCAGGCCCGCACGCAATTGCCGCACCCGATGCATTTGGGGATGTCGATGAGCATGCCCCACCAGTGATCGGTCATCTTATAGTTGGGAGAAGTTTCCGGAGTGCCGGCCAGCACCGATTCCCAGGCGGCGGCCGCTGCCGGCAACAGGATCAGGAGCTGGCGCCGCGTGATCTTCATTGGGCTGCTCCCGCGTTGAAAACCGGGTTGTGCGGCTGGTGGCAGGTTTGGCAGGCCAGGCCGCCGGAGTGCTCGGCAGCCTCCACCTGCGGAAAGCCTTTGGGCTTCGCGGCACTCGCCGCATGGCAGCGGACGCACAGCACCGCCGTGTCGGGCTTGCCGGGATCGAACGAGGGATCGTCGGCGTGCCGGGCCAGCGCGCCGTGGCAGGCCTCGCAATTCACCTGCGCATGCTTGCCGCTTTTCTTTTTTTCCAGAACATCGATGTGGCAGGTTTCGCACGTCTGGTGCCCGGCGAATCGGATGGGGCGAGCCGCAATCTCAGCGATGGCGTTGCCGCGGTAATGTCCGTATTGCCCGAAGCTTCGCGGGACGATGAAGCTGCGGATGACCACAAACGCCAGTACTCCGGCGAGAAAGATGGCCGCCAGCCGGAAAAGGTGTCCTGCATCCTTAAAGGGGCTCATAAAACGCAATTGCCCTCACGCTGCTGCCCGAAAGTCCCGCACAGCTCTGTCGAACGAACATTCACTCGCCTCTCACTGATAAACGAGGTGCGCAACAACCGTATGTGAGCAGGATCACATTCCTCGGTGACGGACCTCGCGCGGTTCTTTACGCCCTCGGGGACATCACATGATCTTTGAAGGTTCGGCCCCTTCCGGCGGCCGGATCAGCAGATGGAAGTGGTCCGGCATCGGGACGTAGCCGATGATTCTGAACCCCCGGCTCGGCTCGCAGGGCGCCGGGCTGCGAACCTGTGGTTGACAGCCTGGCCCGGCAAGCGTATACAGGCATGGCGGCAAGGGCAGAATGGAAATTCCGGTCAAGACTTCCGAGGCCTTGTTTACTTGCGGCCCAAGCATTCATGCAGGTGCGGGAGATCGAGAACCGAATACGTTTACGGAGGGCTAAATGTTAAATCGTATGCTTCGGCTGCTGGTTGCTTGCCTGGTTTCGGGCGCCTTATGGGCAGCGAACGATCCCTTCGTAGGCAAGTGGAAGGTGGACCCGTCCAAGAGCAAACTCAACGACGAAATGCAGGTTGAGGCCGCGGGCGCGAACCGATACGCCATCACCTTTGCCCCCGGTTTCGTCGACACCGTCGTAGCCGACGGCAGCGACCAGCCAGCCCTGAGCGGCACCACCCTGTCCATCGCGGTGAAGGGACCCAACCACTGGGTGGTGATCCGCAAAATGAAGGGCCGCACGCTCCTCACGGGGTACTGGACGCTTTCCGAAAACGGCAAAACGCTCAACGACGCCTATACGGAATACGCGCCCGACGGTTCCACATCGAGCGTGCCTTATGTGTACGAGCGGACGGCGGGGAGCTCAGGTTTCCCGGGCACCTGGGATAGCGACAGCGAGAAGGTGAAGCCGGGGATCGAGCTCGAGATCGAGCCCTACGAGGGTGACGGCCTTTCTTTTAACAGTCCCGGTGCAGAAATGATCAGAAAGATGAAGTTCGATGGGAACGATTATCCGGATTCCGATCCGCATGCGGCTCGAGGGTCTGCATCTTCGGGCCGCCGCCTGAACGAGCGCAGCCTGGAAATCACCGACAAATTCAAAGGCAAGGTTACGGGCACCCGGCAGCTCGAGCTTTCCACAGATCTCAAGACTTTGACGATGACGGTGCGCCTCGTGGGTCAAAACAGGCCCAAGAACATCCTTGTGTTTGATCGGGAATAGACGTGCGAGTCCGCCCTGCGGGTGTCGGATTGCGATTCTGCGGGGCGCACACATCCCGCAAGATGTGTGCGCCACCCAGCCAGCCGTCACAGAAAAGATGCGGTCCGTGGTGAGCAAACGGTGGACGTGCGACACGAGTCAATCTGATACACGCCAAAAGTCCACCGCACAAACCCGGTGCCGTGGCTACCCGCTAGCTGTTTTCGACGCGCGCCTTGATATCCGAGTACGCCGTATCGATCAGCCTGCTGAGCGCTGCGGCGTTTGTGGCCGTTCCCGGTCTCAGTTTCACATGGCGCATGAACCTGCCCGTGCCTTGCAACAAGCGGGCAGGATCCGAGAGCGCCGCGCCGTGAAAGAACCCTACGTTGACGTGCGAGGTGAATACATTGACGTAGCCGAAGGGCGCATCTCCCAAACATGCCACCGGACAGCCATCATGCAAAAGCTCCCGGACTTCGTCTCCGCACTTCCGCATCGCCTCAAACCACCGATGCGCGATGGCCCCCAATTCGCCTGCATGCTCTTTCATCCAAACATCGATGGCGGGATCCCGCTCGACAGCGCCGTTGAATCGCAGCAATTCCGTTCTCATCGCCGCTCCACTTTCTGCTTTCGGGCCGGCTGGCGCAGGCCTTTTTTTTCAGGCCTGCGCCGCACCCGGCAGAGAGAATCAGTTCAGTCCGGGTACCTTCGCCGGATCTTTACCGTGCGGTCCAGCTCATCGACTGCCTGGAGGATCTTGAGCTGCAGATCCCTGTCGAGAGGCGCCGTGCGCAAATACCGGTGTACCTCCGCCTGGGCCGCCGCCGATTGCTGCCCGTCCACAAACGCGCCGAGCCAGGCCATGAGAAAAAAGATTTTGCGATTGCGCTTGATCTCGGGCAGCGCCTCGAGGGCCGGCTTAAGATACGGTTCGGTGAGCGCCGACTGGTTCCAGTAATTGAAGGCGCCGAGGCTTTGCGCGATCCAGTCTTCGGGCCGGGAAGAATTATGGAGGTAATCGTCGAAGTATTTTCGCTTGGTCGCGCGGTCGGGCCGCGCAGCTTCGGCGGCGTACGCATACTCGGGGCCGTCGCCGCCCGGGTCGCGCCGGCGTTCGGCTTCGAAGTTGGCCTGGGAGCGCGCATCTCCGAGCGCGATCAGGGAAGTCACGAGGCTCCAGCGATCGAGCGGCCGAAGCTGCACGCCGGGCACCGAAAGCTGCCCGTTCAACACCTCCTCCAGCTTACCCAACCCCTGCGGCGTCTCCGCCAGGGCGCGCAGGCCCCGGAACCACGTAATCCGCAGGTCCTGGTCGGAGTCGCCCGCCATCCGGTCCGCCGCCATTCGCTCCAGGGCGGGAACAAACTCGCCACGCGCGTCCGCGCTGACGTAGCGGTGGAGAGCGGTGGCGGTGTGCGCGAGCAGGGTCTGGGTGAGCGGTTGATCCGTTTCAGTGGGCAGCAAGCGCCGGGCGAGCGCGAGGTAGTCCCTCGGCGCAAGCTCGGCCTCCCGCACGGCGTCCCAGAGCGACCCCCACAGCAGCGTGCGCCGGAAGAGGTCGTGCTCGCCGCCGAGCCCGCTCACCACGCTCGAGCGGCTGGCCGGATCGAGCAGAAAGCGCCCGTAGGCAAAGTCCTGGTCGTTGGCGAAAACGAAGTTCGGGCAGGGCCGGCCCGCCGCCTCGGGCACCGCCATCGTGGGCTGATCCAGTTCCACGCGCAGGTGGATGGGCTGGCCTTTCGCCTCGTCCAGCAGAATCTGGGTGGCAATCGGCCAGGTATCGCCGGTGCCCAGCACGTCGTGCTGCGCCACGGCCAGCCGGCTTACACGGCCGCCCTCGCAGGACCACGCCACATCCACCTGCGGCATGCCCCGGTGCCGGATCCACATCTCGGCCCAGCGGGCGAGGTTGCGGCCTGAGACCTTTTCGAGGGCGTGCACCAGGTCGCTCCACTCGGCGTTGGAATAGGCGTGGTCTTTGAGATAGAGCCGCAGCCCGCCGCGAAAGTTCTCCGGGCCGAGCACATAGGCAAGCTGTTTCAGCACCGCCGGCGCCTTGGAATAGACGATGGCCCCGTAGGCGGACTTGGCGTCCTTCAGGTTCGGTATGTCCTGATAGATGGGCGTGGTGCCCTGGGTGGAGTCGATCTCGTAGGCGGCGGGCTTGATGGAAAGATAGAAGCGCTGCCAGACGTTTTCATCGGGCTTCAGCGATGCGAGCGTCTGGTAAGCCATGTACTGCGCAAAGCCTTCCTTCAACCACAAATCGTCGAACCACCGCATCGTCACCAGGTCGCCGAACCATTGGTGGGTCAATTCGTGCACCACCAGAATGTCGCGGTTCAGCCGGTCGGTGTGGGTGGGCGCGGCGCGGAAGAGCACGGATTGCTCGCGCAGGAAGGTGGCCCCCGCGTGCTCCATGCCTCCGTAGGCCAGCTCCGGGATCAGCACCATGTCGTACTTCGGGAAGGGGAAGGGCCGCGCAAAATAATCGGAGAGATACTTGATGCCCTGGGCGGCGATCTGCTGCACCTCCGGCGCCTCGTCCTCCGCCTGCTTCAGCCTAGACTGCCGCACGTAGAGCCCGGGCAACCCCGGCGCTTCGCCGACGCGGCGGAAGGGCCCGGCGGCGAAGGCAAACAGGTAAGTGCTGATGGGAAGGGTTTCGCGGAAGGCCGTCCGGCGCTGCTCCGGGCCCGCTTCGGACTCCGACTCAGCCGCGGTGTTCGAGATCGCGGCCCAGCCTGCGGGTGCAATCAGATCCAGCCGGAAACGCGCCTTCAAGTCCGGCTGGTCGAAGCACGGAAAGGCCATGCTCGCGTCCATGGGCACGAAGAGGGTGTAAATGTACTCGGCTCCGTCGTCGTGATCCTCGTAGCGGGTGATGGGCTCGCCGGCAGGCGCCACGCGGGCCGCAAACTGCACGCGCACGGTGTTCTCGCCCGCCCGCAGCCGGCCGCCGGGAAGCTCGAGGTGCCCGTGGTCCGCCAGGGCAGCCGCCGGGGCGCCGTTCACGTCAAGGGAACTAATCGCGCCCTCGCGGAAATCGAGCAGCACCGGCTGAGCCGTGCGCAGGGTGAAGTTAAGTTCTTCGCTCCCGGCGGTCGTGCCGGCGTGCGGAACCAGGGTAAACGTGAGGTGGTACCGGACGTTCGAAATCTGCGCCGCGCGCTCGCGAGCGAGGCCGCGGGGAATGCCCTCGGGGGCGGCGGCACGGGCCGCGGTGGCGGCAGCGAGCAGAAACATGGCGGCCCCCAGGGCCGCCGCGAGCGGGTGCGTTTCGGGCCGCCGCGACCGGATGGCCCGGCGCCGCCTCTTGAACGCCGGGTTGGGGACACGATTCATCGGGCCGCGCCCTGACCCGTCCCCGCGCCAGCCTAGGCTAGTCAACTCCGCCTCCCGCCTACTGCCGGTTTGCCATCGCCCCTTCAAAACCGGGCCGTTGCAGTTTATCACCGTCGGCATCCGCCGCCGTTTCGGTTTGTTAAAGATTGGCTTGGGCCGCCTCCTCGCCGAGGGCCTTGAGCGCCGTTCGGGGGCGGAGCAGATTGCGGCGGCAGCGTGGGCTCGGGCGAAATATGTTTACTTGACGCGCGGCGCGCTGGTTTAAGACTTGGCAGACGCCTGGCCTTGTGCCGGAGCGTCGATTTTGGGGCCCGGCCTGACGAGGCCGCGATGGGTGGATGGTGTACATCATTCCTTTGGAACTTGCTCGTTAGCTGCCTCCAAATGGGGCCTTTTTGGGCAATAAATTCCAGATTTTGTACACTTTTCGTTTTGTGTAACAATCTGCAAATCGGTGAAAGTTCGTTCGAGGTTGGGGGCGGAGTCAGAAGCCGGAAGTCAGAAGTCTGGAGCGCCCCCCGGGCGAGCTGCGGGGTGCCCGAACTTGTCGTTGTAAGAACGCCAATCGCTCGGCGGAAGTCGGCCAAATCGTCGTTGTATGAACGCTTCTGTCCAAAAACACTACACTTTTGATTTTTGGGAGGCCCCTTTCGAGCAGCCCGTAAGTTATTGAAAACAGGTGCCGGGGTTTCCCCGGGCGAGCGTCTGTAAGTTATTGAAAATAGGTCAGCGCAGATCCGCCGGGCGCGGCTGCAAGTCCTTTAGAATTCGGGGGCGTGTTCCCGAATTTCTGAGGCCTTGCCTGGGTGCCGCATTGAAGCTGCGCCGGCCGGCGGTGGTGCGCCTTGGCGTTCTCCTCGTCCCTGTTTCAGCGTTCCCGCGGGCGCGGTTGAAGTTCGTCGGAAATGATACTTTATGACCGCAATCCAGAACCGTTTGAAGTCAAAAAAAAGACCATTTTGGGGTCAAAGTGTCCAACTTCCGTACACTTTTGATTTTCTCTGACATTGCCCTGCCTCCGGCCCTGCGGCGATGCGCCTTGGCGTTCTTCTTGCCCCTGTTTAAGCGGTCACGCGAGGCTTGCAATCGACATTTTTTTCCTGTAACATGTTTTTCGGGCACTCGCAGCACGGCGTCGAGTAATCCCCTGCGGCCTCGAACAGGCGCCGACAAGCCGATCATGCAAAAGGACTAAGCGCTTGCTTCGAAGCAGGACTCCGGACAGCCGGTGGCTGCATCTAAGTACCCAGAGGGCGTGGGGCGCGTCCTTGGAGCGGTAGCTAGGTTTTTGTGTATTCCCTGATTGTTCAGGTAGATAGTTCAAGCCCCGGCTGTGCGCCGGTAAGGTGCGCGCCCATCCGATCCGGCCCTGAGCGTGTGCGTGTGCTGGCGCGGAGGCAGAAACCGTGATCTTCGGAATCGATCCAGAGCTCGACGAAATGGTCCCTGCGGCCGGGCCGCACGCGCAATCGCGCCGCCACGCCTACGAGACGCCGCAAAGCTCTTCCTTGCATGAAGATGCGGCGCACGAGTCCGACGAGCACGACCACGACGCTGAGCCCGGCCCCGCCGCGAAGCCCTTCGAGGAGTCGGGCGACTCCGTCCGCACCTATCTGCGCGACATGGGCCGCGTGCCCCTCCTCACGCGCGCCGGCGAAGTGCGGCTGGCGCAACGGATCGAGCGCAATCAATTGCTGGTGAAGCGCGCCATGTCGCGCTCGCCGCTGGTGCTGAAGGAGTTGGCGGCACTCGTGGGGCAGGTTCGCTCCGGCGAGAGCTCGCTGCGCGATGTGGTGCATTTCGACGCCGAGGAACTGCTAGAGGAAAAGAGCCTGGAGAAAAAGATCGAGAACACGCTCGAAGCCCTAAGCGAAATCGGCGAACTCTACCGCCTGGCGCACAAGCAGGCCGCGACGCTCAGCCGTACTCCCAAGTCTAAGCAGCGGGCGCACTTACGGGCCAGGCACCGCCTGGCACGAACGCGCGTTGCCATGTCGAGCCTGGCGCGCTCCATCGACTTCAGCGCCCAGGAGCAGAAGCGGTTTATCGCCAAGGTTGGCCACGCAGCCGAGCGCTTGCGCGAGCTCCAGCGCCACGCGGAGGCCTTGCAGCGCCGCACGGCGGGCGGGCGCGAGGGCGCCTCGCGAACTCAGACGGAGCTGCGTGCCTGCCGGCAGAAGATTCGCGAGCTGGAGCGCCATTCGGGCGTGGGCCGCGCCGAGCTGCAGCGCACCTGGCAGCGCATCGAGCACGGGCAGGCGGTGGCCGCCCAGGCGCAACGCGACCTGGCTGAGGCGAACCTGCGGCTGGTGGTCTCGATCGCTAAGAAGTACTCCAATAGAGGGTTAGACTTCCTCGACCTCATTCAGGAGGGCAACCTCGGGCTGATGCGCGCGGTGGAAAAGTTCGACTGGCGCCGGGGATTCAAGTTCTCCACCTACGCCACTTGGTGGATCCGGCAGGCCATCACTCGCGCCATCGCAGACAAGGCTCGCACCATCCGGGTGCCCGTACACGCCATCGAGACCCTCAACAAGGTCGCCGCCGCGCGCCGGCAACTGGTGCTGGAGCTCGGCCGCGAGCCGACCTCGGGCGAGATCGCCAAGCGGATGCGGGTGCCGATCATTAAAGTACGCCAGATCATGAAGGTAGCGCAGGAACCGGTGTCGCTCGACGCGCCCATTGGCGACGACGGCGAGACCCATCTGCGCGATTTCCTTGAGGATCGCACCACGCCTTCCCCCTCGGACGCGGCCATCCGCGTCCGGTTCAGGGAGCAGACCGCCTCCGTGCTGAAGACCCTGACACCGCGCGAAGAGCTAATCCTGCGTATGAGATACGGGTTGGAAAACGATCAGGCGCACACCCTTGAGGAGATCGGCGATTCGCTCGACCTCACCCGCGAGCGCATTCGGCAGATCGAGGGACGGGCGCTGCGCAGCCTGCGTGCCTCGCGGCACACCCACCATCTGCGCACCTTCCTGGCCCATAACTAACTGTAAGCAAAAGAGATATATTCAAGGCACGGCGGTCCCGGGACCGCTGTGCCGGGGCCCGTCCGCAGGGACGGGCCGGGTGGCCGCTCCTTAGGGTCATCTTCGCAGAATCTTCCCGACCTCGAGCGCGAACGAAGGCGAGTCGCGCGTGCCGGTGATCCGGATGGGCAGCACGGTGCCGGCCCCGCCCCGCTCAAAGAGCCGGTCGAAGGGTTTGAGCAGCACAGACTTGGCGCCGGTGGTCAACTGCGAGACCGTGGCCTGCAGCCTCAGCGTGCCCTCGAAATCCAAAACCTGGCTCTCGAGGCCAAAGGTGCCCTGAAGGTGCACGCTGGCGCCGGGCACACTGAAGTCGAGGCGCGGGAACCTCGCCACACCGTCCGCAACCTGGAAGTGCCCGTTCAGCCTCAGCGGGGCGCTCGCCGAATCGTCCTCGGTGTGCCGGCCGCGGCCGATGCGGCTGAGGGTGCGGATCTTTGCTTCCGCCTGCGGATTCGTGAATCGAGCCGCGTCAATGTTGAAGTCGCCGGCGAGTTGCAGCCGGCGGGTGATGTCCTGCTCGCCGGGCAGCAGGTCGAGCCGGGCTTCGATGCGGACGTCGCCCAGCATGGGTGAGGTTGACGATTTCACGGCCAATTGCAGCAGATCCTGTAGCCGCGCCGGCCCAGCCGTGACGTCGAGATGAATGGTGCGGCCACTGCGGCCGGGCGTCTTCACCACCCCGCCGCGCGCCACGATCGAGGAAGAGAGCAGTTGCGCCGTGACCGGCTGCAGAAGGGTATCGCCGCTCACGCCGTCAACCAGGGCTTCAAATTGGGTCCGTAAGTGCACCGGATTGCCGCTGATGGCGAGCGCGAAGTCCGGCGTGTCGGTCTCGCCCTGCACGTTGATGCTGCTCAACACCCCGCCGTAAGCTCCCCGCGACGACAGCATGCCGCGAAGCCCGCGAATGGTGGCGAGGTCTGCGTGCCGGAAGGTATATTGTCCCTTGACAGGGGTGAGAGAGGGTTCGTCGGCGTTCCAGGGTCCGAAACTGCCGCTCGATTCAATGTCGCCCACGGGCCGTGGATTCGTCAGCACGGCCTCAAAACGCATCGGCGGTCCCACACCCGCCGACTGCAATCGCAGCCTCCGAATGTCGAACAGCGTCGGCGGCTTGTTGGGCTTCGAGGAGATGATGCTGAGCGAGGTCCCGTCGGCGATGACGTTGTCCAGGACGAAGGGCGGAGGCGCCGGTCTTTTCTTCTTTGCGCTGCCCGTCTCCGCGCCTCCGGCGGAAGGCGGCGCGCTGTGTCGAGGCGGCACGTTCAAAGCGAGCCCCTCGAGCCGGACCTCGCTAAAATGGCGGGGATGGCGCAGCAGGCCGAGCCAGGTGGCCGTCACGGAGAATCTCTCCACGGAGGCCATCGGCGGCAAGCCGGGGCGGTCCCGGCGGCGCAGCACGAGTCCCTCGCCGGACATCGTCACGGCGGGAAACAACGAGGAGTTGAGACTCTTCAACTCCACGTCGCACGCGTAGTGGTCCGAGAGCGCTTTCGTCACCCAGCTCCGGCTGAGGGGAGATAACCAGCGCAGGTAAGCGGCGGCGCCGCCCACGAGCAGCAGGACCAGGCCTACCGCCGCGCCGGCCCATTTCCACGCGCTCGAGCGCAGCTTGCCTTTTCGGGTCTCGATTTCCGCCTCCTGCAGCACGGCACGCCGGGGCGCGGCCTCGCCAACCTTCCGGCTCGCCCCCCCGAGGCCGCAGATGCGATTGTGCCACGGATCCGGGGGGCAGGCGAAGACCCACGGCCGCCAAGCTGATCCATGCCCGGATGTGAGACAGATTCGAGCCTGGATTCAGAGGGAAATTCGACAATCGACGGTGCGGACCTGAGTTGCAGGTTTGCGGCTTTTGACTCCGCCGGCGTTCGCCTGGGCGTCTTTGCCGAAGCTACGCCATCTACTTCACAAGACTGCTCACGCTAATCGATTCGTTATCTTGAAGCCGAACCAAGAGGTTCGCCGAAGGACTCACCAGGACCTTGGCCATGGCGAAGTCCCGGTAGGTTCCTAACGGGATGATTCCAGCGGCCTTCCCCGTTCCCACATCCCACAGGCCGACGTCGTGCTGACGCGCGCCGCCTTCACCCAGCTCCGAGTCCAGGAGCACCATCAGCTCGCGGCCGTCCGAAGTAAAGCCGAGCGGCTCCCCGTGCAACCCTTTGGCGACCCTGCGGACCGGGGAGCCGGTCGAGAGATCGACTATTTCGCATTGGCCGCCCTCTCTCAACGCCAGAAGACGTCCATCCGGCGAGAAAGCCGCCGCCTGGTCCGGGTTCCAATAGGGCAGGTTCCCAGGCAGGGTTCGGACCAACGCCCCGGTGCCGGGATCCCACTCTTTGGCCCGTTCGTGCCCCTGGCTGGAAAACAGACGCGTTCCGTCGGGCGCGAATGCCAGGTTATAGACTCCACGGTACCCTTGCGGTCCTGCCGTCCAACTCCGGATCATCGCGCCGGAAGGCACGTCAAATATCCTGATGGCCATGGCGCCGGCGCCCTCTCCCACTGCTAACCAGCGGCCGTCGGGGCTGAAAGCCAGCGAGGCTGCCTGCACCGGAAACGTGCGCAACGAGGAGCCGGAAGAAACGTCCCAGATGGCAACGCCGCCGGGGAGCGCCGCGGCCAGCAGCCGACCATTCGGGCTGAAGCGCACCATGCTTAAGCCGCCAGCGCCCTGGGCGCCGAACGTACGGATCACATTGCCGCTGGCGGTGTCAACCACGCTGACCGAACCGTCGTCTTCGACGGCCGCCAGCAGACGGCCATCCGGGCTGAGGTCAAATGAACCGCCCGCGGCGACCGGCATCGCGAATTGTTCGCGCAGTGCCTCGCCGGCGGCTTGCGAACCGGGCTGCTGGCCGCCGCTCCAGGCGGCCCCGGGAAGAAGGAGGGCGCCGGCAACGGCCAGGCCAACCCACCCGACGGCCGTGATCCCAGGCAGCGCTCTCATACGGCATTTGATCCGGAACATTCTGGTGCTTGTTTTCACGAAGACCTTCTCATGGAAGTGGAATCAGGTGCGTTCCTACCGAGTACAACGTGGCGCTGCCCGAGGTGCCGCCGTTGAGCTTGATCTCGATGGTCAGAGTGTAAGGGTCCGCCGCAGGGGCGGCTTTGAAGGTGGCGTCAATCTGGACAGGAATCATAGAAAGGTCACTGCAGTTGCCAAGGTGGGCCGAGTCGCACAAGTCCTCGCTCACCCCATTGAGGCCGTTGGTGCAATTGCCCGTCGCCGAGCAATTGACCGTGGTGATGTCCTCCTCAGATCCATCGCCGGTTTGTCCTGGCAGGCCGTGGAAGTGAGGCCAGTTATTATTGTGCGTGGCCCCGTACACTGTTCCGCTGATCACTACGTCGACGCTCTGGCCCGCCGTCACGTTCCATAGGTCCGTCTCGCCCACCAGGAGGGTGTACGGACCCTGGGGGTCCAGGGACATCGAAAGGTTCGCGCCGTTGGCTCCGAGCCCATTGCAGATGCTGGAGGGTGTGCTCGTGCAACTGTAGGACAACCAATGGTACACGGTCGAGCCCTGCGAACACGAGGTCCCCAGATAGCTCGACACCGTACCGCTTACACAGGCCGATACGCCTGGGCCTGAAGGGAGCTGCATTTGCGGGCTGGACCCGCCGCCGCAGCCGACCCCGGTGAGAACAACCGCCAAGCCCAGGGCCAGCAACACGAAGAGTGCCGCCGGGGGCGTTACACTTTTCGGGGACGCGGCCTCGCGCGCCCGTTGGAGAGAACCCTGCATCCGAATCTCCTACTCAGCCAAGACCCCTGCGCCTAAGCAGCCACCACCGCACTGAGTGGGCGACCGCCCGGCTGGTCGCTTCCCTTCCCGCACCGGGTTCTACAAGCCGAAATCACCTAACGGCTGCAGTATTGTAAACCCTGTCCCATCAGAAAAGTTGCGACCGGTTGGCGCGGGCGTTACGGAGCGTTCGGGTATTCCACATACTCATCGTGGCGGCGCGGCGTGCGGCCGGCCAGGGTTTACGGGCTTGAGCCGGCGCCGCCGCCGATCGCGTAGTTTTGGTAGTCGATGGTGAGAAGCTTTTTTCCATAGAGCCTGATGGCCACCACCGTTTCGTCCCTGGCCGGCAGCCAGAACTCTCCGATCTTCTGGTACTGCCGCACGAACTCAGCTCGTTTGATCCAGAAAGAAAGGGACTTCGCGGGACTACCCGCGATGCGCACGATGCCGTAATCCGCGCGGTCAAGCCATATTCTCCCTCGGAACAGGTATTTGTCCTTTCGCGCGGGGGTGGCCTCGACCACAAAACAATGATAAGGGCCGAGATCCTGTTCGCCGGCTACCTCGAAACTGTAGTTCGCCGGAATGATGGAGCTGTCACGGTGTCCCTGCCCGGAAGCCGTCTCGGTTTCGCTTGCCATGAGCGGTTTCAGCACGAGATCCCGCACAATGCGCGACCCGTTTTCAGAGTCCGTCACAAAGGTCTTGCGCCCGGGCGCCTGATAGTTCACCGTCACCACTTCTTCGGCGTACAACTTGCTTTTGTCGTTGCAGACCGAGTAGGTCCTGACGGCCGAATAGTGCTGCAGATGGGCGTCGCGCAGGCGATTATGAGCCAGTAGTTCCGCGAAGATTTGCGCGCCCGTGATGCCCTGATATCGAAGTTCGAGCGGCGAGATCGCGGCTGGGTCACCGCCGCCAGGGACCTGCAGCCCCTCCTTGCAGTCGGCCGCCGCCGCCAACCCAGCCGGGGAAGCGGCCATCGACAAAAGGATCAGTGCACGGAGCCGGCGTGTCACGGCTTTTCCAGCCCTTCCTGGGTCATGCGCCCGCTTGGCGACGCGTGCCGGGCGAGGGACCGCTCGAGCTTAAAGTCACGCGAAGCAAGTTCGCCGAACTTGCGACCGTTGGGATCGTCGGCGGAATTCGGCAACGCAACGACCGCCGAATAGGATAACTCGAAATGCGCCCAAGAACTGAGCCGGCGCGTCAGGGAATGAATCCAGCAGCACCAGGTCCGCAGACCGGCGCGGGCGTATACTCGCGTTTCCGGTTTCGGGCAATGCCACTCCCCGGCAGAGGAGGTCCATGCACATGAAATTCCGGTATCTGGGGGTTTTGTTCCTGACGGTCGTTCCGGCGCTCACCCTGGGCGAGCCGGCCGGCGGCATCCCCCACCTTGAAAAGCACGGCACCGCCACGCAGTTGGTGGTGGACGGCAAGCCCTTTCTGATGCTGGCCGCCGAACTGCACAACTCCAGCTCTTCCAGCCTCGATTACATGCGCCCCATCTGGCCGCGCCTGGCGGCCGTTCCGCTCAATACCGTGCTGGCGCCGGTCTCGTGGGAGCTCGTCGAGCCGGCGGAAGGGCGCTTCGACTTCGCCCTGGTGGACGGTCTCATCGCGGACGCGCGCCGCCATAACCTGCACCTTGTTTTTCTCTGGCTCGCCAGCTGGAAGAACGGCATGTCGAGTTACGCGCCGCTTTGGGTGAAGGAAGACACGAAACGATTTCCGCGCGTGATCGAAAAGGACGGCCAGCCGGTGGAGATTTTGAGCCCGCTCGGCCGCGAAACCGGGCAGGCGGATGCACGCGCCTTCCGTGCCCTCATGCGGCACATCCGCGAGGTGGACGGCGAGGCGCATACCGTGCTGATGATGCAGGTGGAGAACGAGGTGGGCGTGCTCGGCGATTCGCGCGACCGCTCGCCTGCGGCCAACCAGGCCTTCGACGCCGCCATCCCGGCCGGGCTCGGGGCCTATCTGAGCGAGCATCGCGCCTCGCTCATTCCTGAATTTCGCCAGCGCTGGGAAGACGCCGGCGCCAACACGTCCGGCACGTGGCAGGAGGTTTTCGGCCCCGGAGCGGCCACGGACAAGATCTTCATGGCCTGGGGCTACGCCCGGTTCATCCAGCAGGTGGCGGCCGAGGGCAAGGCGGAGTATCCCATTCCCATGTACGTCAACACCTGGCTCGCCGGGCCCACGGCTTCGCCGGGCGATTATCCGAGCGGCGGTCCGCTGCCGGAGGTGATGGACCTCTGGAAGGCGGCGGGCAGCGCCATCGACATCTATTCGCCCGACATTTATGCCCCCAACTTCGCCGAGTGGTGCGAGCGTTACCATCGGGCCGGCAATCCGCTGTTCATTCCCGAGACGCGCGGCGAAGCGTTCGGCGAGGCCAACGTGTTCTACGCCCTCGGCGCGCACAACGCTATCGGCTTCTCGCCCTTCGGGATCGATTCGTGGGACGACAAAGACAACGATCTCGGCAAAAGCTACGGGGTGCTGGCCGAGATCGCGCCCATCGTCCTGGCACACGAGGGCGCCGATGAGATGACCGGTTTTCTGTTAGGTGAGAGCCACCCGCAGGTGACCGTCACCCTGGGCGGCTACCAAGTCGAGGTGAGCCTCGACGAGATCTTCGGCAGCGGCGCTAATACTGGATTCGGACTTATTATTGCGACCGGGCTGAACCAGTTTCTGGGCGCGGGCAGCGGCTTTCGGGTGCGATTTTCACCCAAGTCACCCGGGCCGCCGCACGTGGGCATGGCGTCGATTGACGAAGGATCGTTTGTGGGGGGAGGCTGGATTCCCGCCCGGCGGCTGAACGGCGACGAGGACGACCAGGGAAAGTACTGGCGCTTCGCCCCTCAGCGCGTCAATCTGGAAAAAGCCTCGCTGTACCGGTACTGAGCGATTCTCGCCGCCTCGGTCAGGTGCCGCACCAGCGCAACAGCTTAGGTTCCTCCGCTGCCTGCTCTTTGTGTCTGCTCCGCGATCTCTGTGGTGAGGCCGTCCGCTCGGCCGCCCGCGGCCGCCTCAGTGCTGCGAGGCGCGAAACGGCAATTCACAAGAAATCTCCCCGCCGCAACCTTTTCAACAGCGCAAGTGCTTGAATCTACAAACTAAAATGAACAGTCGCAAAATTCCCAATTGTCCCCACGGCGCCTAAAAAGCGTGCTAGGCTCTCTGCGGGTTCGGAGGTCCGTTGCCATTGGTCCGTTGTCCGTCGTCGGTCGTCCGTTGTCAGTAGTCCGCAGTCAGTTGTCGCTTGCTCTTGGATCGTGGATAGAGGATCTAGGATCAACGACCGTTGCCAGGAGGATTTGGCAGCTCGCGACTCACAACTGACCACTGACAACGGACGGTTAGCAACTGACAGCGGACAATCGGCAACTGACGACGCACTATGGACTTCCGAGCTCATGGAGCGAATGCCGGGCGAATGTACAGAATGTGCCGCCCAGGTTGTTTCCGCCAAAGCCGGAATGTGCCACGGAATGAATGAGATATGGACAGGGTTCCAAATGCGGGGGGGCGTCGAAAACGTGGAATGTTGAACGAAATGAGTACGATGCGAGGAAAATGGCAAAAAAAAGAAAAATTTTGCAAAGCCACAATGTGACGTAGAATGAATGAGATACAAGATTTGGAAGGGCTCTCCAAAGCCACAATGTCGTTTAGAATCAATGAGATGTAAATTTTACACAAAGCCAAAGTGAGAAAAATGAGAATCGTGTAAGTGGCGTTAAATCAGATGGTTGATAGAAGAGGCCCAAAATGCCAAAGCCATTAAAAGCCCAGTCGTCGAAACTCAGCCGGGGCGGGCAGGCGGGACTTGGGATTGCCAGGTTTCCAGGTGATGCCTTCCGGCGGCACCCGCCAGGCGAGGGATAGGCTGACTGACGATGATCCACACGATCCGGTGCATCTGAGCCAGCCAGCCGACGGCTTGGTGCGAATAGGCCACCTTCCGCCGAGAGCCGCGTTTCGGTCTGGAGTGCCATGGATCGCATAACACGTTATCTATGAATAACATAAGGATAGTCGCGGTGAGCCGAGGCGCGAATGGAACGGCGGATGCAGTAAGATAGTTGGGAGAAGCTTACGGAACTCGACAGGATTGAACTCGGACGAGAGTCAAGGCTATTCGTTTGCACGAAAGAGGATTCGCGAGTCATCACCTTGGGAGGTGCGCCATGAAGAACTCAGAGTCCCGAAAATCAAGTTCTAAGATGTTCCTTTGGCTGCTGCCGTTACTGCTGACGGCGCCGCTGCTGGCTCAGGAAGGAAACCCGCCCGGACGGGCGGCGAGGCTGAGCTTCACACAAGGCAACGTTTCCTTCCAACCCAACGGCGCAACCGATTGGAGCCAGGCGACGCTGAACTACACGCTCACCACGGGCGACCGGCTTTACACCGATCAGGGCGCCCGGGCGGAACTCGAAGCCGGCCCCTTTGCCGTTCGGCTGGCAGATTCCACCGACGTCACCCTGGCCAATCTCGACGACCAGACGCTGCAGCTTGGCATCGGCCAGGGAAGCGTGCGCGTCACGGTGTATGAGTTGCCATCGGGCAACACCGTGGAAATCGATACACCCAACGGAGCGCTCACCGCGCTCGCA
Source organism: Terriglobia bacterium (assembly GCA_035516075.1). Lineage (GTDB taxonomy): Bacteria > Acidobacteriota > Terriglobia > UBA7540 > UBA7540 > Gp13-AA77. The sequence goes on from DATJAQ010000164.1 coordinate 34,777, forward strand.
CCCGGGTCCTACAGGGTTGACGTGGACCCCAACAACGGCACCCGCGTGATCGTGAACAACGGCAGCCTGCAGGTGAGCGGCGGCGACGCCAACGCGACGGTGGAGGCGGGACAGGCTGTCGAACTCTCGGGCACCGGACCCATTCAAATCAACTCGATCGACTTCCCCGGCCAGGACGACTTCGATCAGTGGTGCGCGGGCCGCGACCAGCGTTTGCAGCGGTTCGCCTCGCGCCAGTATGTGAACCCTTACAACGTTCCCGGCGCTGAGGACCTGGACGCCTACGGCCGCTGGCAGACCGTCGGAGAGTACGGCCCGGTCTGGTACCCGAGTAACGTGGCGTCGGATTGGGTACCCTACCGCACCGGCCACTGGGCATGGATCGAGCCCTGGGGCTGGACCTGGGTGGAAGATGAACCTTGGGGATATACGCCGTTCCACTACGGCCGCTGGGCGCTGATTGGATCCCGCTGGGGATGGGTGCCAGGCCCGGTGGACGTGAGACCCGTGTATTCTCCGGCTCTGGTTGCGTTCGTCGGTGGCGGCGGGTTCTCGATCGGCGTCAGATTCGGGGGCGGCGCCGTGGCTGCCTGGTTCCCGTTGGGGCCTCGAGATCCCTTTATCCCATGGTATCACCACAACGGGGATTACTTGCGTCGGGTGAATGTTA
>DATJAQ010000165.1:0-2687 GCA_035516075.1 Terriglobia bacterium
TCGCCTCCTCATGTCGCTCGCCGTTAAGAACACGGACTCGCTCATCGGCGCCGTGGCGCGCGTGCTCGAAGAAGAGGGCATTCAGCTCGTCGATTCCACGGCCTTCCTCGATCCGCTCGTCGCTCGCGCGGGCGTGCTCACCCGCCGCGGTCCCTCGGAAGATGAGCGCGCCGACCTCGAATACGGCCGCCGCGTGGCCCGTCACGTTGCCGCCCTCGATCTCGGCCAGACGGTGGTGATTTCTGCATGCGCTTGTGTCGCGATCGAAGCCATGGAAGGCACGGACGCCACCGTGGAACGCGCGGCCCGTCTTGTTGCTGGGCGCCGCCTTACCGTCGTCAAGGTCAGCAAACCCGGCCAGGATATGCGCTTCGATGTTCCCGTCGTCGGTCTTCCCACCATCGACGTCATGCAGCGCAGCGGCGCAACCGCTCTCGGCATCGACGCCGGGCGCACATTGCTCTTCGACCGCACCGAACTTCTCGCTGCCGCCGATCGCGCCGGCATCGCCATTGATTCCGCTGAGCCTCCTCCACTCCTCTCCGGAGCCGGCGCATGAGCGCCCGCCCTCCACGCGTCGCCGTCATCGGTTGCGGCGATTTCGGCCGCAATCATGTGCGTGTCTATCGCGAACTGCGCGCGGAAATCGCCGGCGTCTTCGACACGGAGCCGGCCCGCCGCGAACGCCTCGCCGCTGAATTCGGCGTGCCCGCGCTCCCCGGAATCGAGAACCTCGCCGGACGGGTGGACGCCGCCTCTGTCGCCGTCCCCACCGTCAGCCACGCCCAGGTGGGTTGCGCCCTCCTGGCCCAGGGAATCGACGTGCTGGTTGAAAAGCCCATGGCCGCCTCACTGGCCGAGGCGGACGAGTTGAACGCCGCCGCGCGCCGCTACGATCGCATCATCCAGGTCGGACATGTCGAGCGCTTCAACCCCGGCTTTGCCGCCGTCCAGCCCCACGTGGCCCGCCCTCTGTTCTTCGAAGTACATAGACTCGGAATCTTTTCGCCACGCAGCCTCGATATCGACGTAATTTATGATGTGATGATCCACGACCTGGACATTCTGCTGACGCTGGTCGCCGAGCCCGTCGTGGATGTTCGTGCTGTTGGCATCCCCGTGGTCACTCCACGCGTGGATATCGCCCACGCTCGTCTCGAGTTCTCCGGCGGCGCCGTCGCCAACGTCACCGCCAGCCGCGTCTCCACCGAGCGCGTCCGTAAACTGCGCTTCTTCCAGCACCACGAGTATCTCTCCGTGGACTTTGCGCGGCGCGACGCTGTCCGTATCCGCGTGGCCAACTCCGCGGCCCCTGGGCCTCCTCAGTTCAATTTCGAAAAGCTTTCCGGCGAGCCGATCGAACCCCTTCGCGCGGAGCTGGCTGCGTTCTTGGAAGCTGTGGAAGCACGCAAGACGCCCTTGGTGGACGGCATTGCGGGCCGCAGGGCCCTCGAACTGGCCGACCGCGTGATGGCGGGCATCCTCGAACACCACAGCCGCGTCCAACTCCACGAATCCGTTCCCCACACTCCCAGATGATCCCGCGCCTCCTGGTACCGGAGAAGTTGTCGCCCGTTTCTGCCCTGCCGGCGGACGGCCGCAGGCGCGCCTGGACCATCCTCGACGACCGCCAGATCATCCAGGCGGATCTCCCCGTCAAGCCGCTCGAATCGGACTCCAGGATCCCTCTGCACATGCCGCTCGAAGTGCTCGGCGAGCGCCTCCTGATTCCCCGTGAGGCTGAGCACGGCATTCTCGAGTTGCCGGCCCCGGGCCATCACCTGCTCCCCACCGATGCCGACGAGCGCATCGCTGTTCCCGGGGACGCTCGTCCCAGCGAGCTGGTCTCCGTCACCGTCCTCCCCATGGAGGTGCTGGAGCGGGAAGACCTCGTCACCGCCGACGTGTTCTCCACCGGTCAAGTCCGGTTCATGCCCAAGCAGGTCAGTGAGCTCCCTGGCGACCGCAATTGGCTCGTGCCTGCAAGCTCTCTCGCCTTCCACCTGATTCTGGTTGCGGCGCTTTTGAGTGTGGCGGTTCTATTCCCCCATCACGAGCCCACACAGGCGGAACTCGAAGCCGCCTCCCGTCAGTTGTCACTCTACCTTCCTCCCAATTCCATGTTCAGCCAGCCCAAGTCCGCGCCCAAGCCCGCCGCTCCGGGCGATAACCTTCGCCTCGATCCCGGGCTGCTCAAGAAGCTCGTGCCCGAATCCATTCCCACTCCTGCGCCCGGGTCGGTCACCACTCCGCAGTTGCCGGCGCAGCGTCCTCCGCGCGAATTGCCGAGCGCGCCCGTGCCCCAGGTTGCCCAGGAGAATCCGATACCGCGGCCTCAGACCGCTTCGCGTTATGAGGCCCCCAAGCCCGTGCCCGACGCGCCCAATGCTCCCTTCCGAATGCCCTCCGTTTCTCCCGGCCGCGCCCTGGAAGACTCCATGCGCGGCGCGGCAAGCCACGGTGGCACTTCCAGTGTCGGGTTCGAGGGGCCCATGCCGCGCGGCGGAGGCGGTGGCGGTGGTGGCGGTGGCGGCGGCGATGGCGTCATGGGCGGCGGCCTGCAAATGCTCACCCCCGACCAGGGCGTGGACTTCAACAGCTATCTCAATCAGGTGGTCGCCCGCGTCAAGCGGGAGTGGTACAACGAAATGCCGGACTCCGCCAGGCTGGGCGACAGAGGCGTCGTC
>DATJAQ010000166.1:0-16642 GCA_035516075.1 Terriglobia bacterium
AGCGGCAGCGAGATCTTGCCGTCCGGGCGCACGGGAACCTGCCTGGAGATCTCGGGTTCCTTCCATACTTGAATGTCCAGCACGTCTCCCGGGGAAATAACGTAGGCGGCGCCTGGCGAATCGGAAGAGTGTGGCGACGGCGCGGCCGAAGACTGCGGCGGCGCCTTCTTCTGCCTGCGTCCCGGTGCGGCGAGCAGCAGCGCGGGCAGCGCGACCCCAAGCAATGCGATCCAACCCAGCCTTAGCCTCATCAAGGTCTCCTCACTCATCCGGGCACAGACGGCGACAGAGGGTATCCGCGTATCGCGGTTCTGTCCGATCCACCAGGCGCGCGATCAGCCATGCGATTTGCGGCTGCCGCGCTTCTTCCATCCCCAGACAGGCCGCCGAAAGCGCGTCGTCAAACCCACCCGCCACTCGTCACCGGCAGCACAAGCCCCCCTCGATCTAGAACCGACCGGCGTCTGCCCGCCATTACAACGGCAGCGCTTTCCATGGGAGGATTCGGTCCAGGCGAGTAAGCCCCAGTTCCAAAACTACATCGTTCATATCCTAGCCCAACCCGAGACAAATGGCAACGTCAAAGTGATGGGTTGCAGCACTGTGTACGGGCCGCCTCCGAACGCAATGGTGGGCGGGCCTTGGTTGCGGCAGGCTCCCGCGCTAGACTGTTGCAAAGCAAGCGAGGTGGGGAGACGCCTATGAAGGCAGCCGCGCTCGGGGTTCGGGTGCATTCGGGCTGGGGCGCGCTGGTGGCGGTCACGGGCGAGCGCGGCGCGGCGGCGGTGATCCACCGCCAGCGCGTGGTGGTGACGGACTCCAAAGTGCCCGGCGCGGTTCAGCCCTATCACCGGGCGGAAAAGATGAAGCTGCCGGAGGCGGAGAAGTACCTCGCAGACTTCGCCTCGGCCGCGGATCGCCTGGCCGCCGCCGCGGTTGGCGAAATCGTGCAGGCGCTCGAGGAGCGGGGATTTCGCGTTGCAGGCTCGGCCATTCTCCTGGCCTCCGGCCGTCCTCTGCCGCCGCTCGCCGCCATCCTACGCTCGCACGCGATGATTCACACCGCCGAAGGTGAATTCTTCCGCATGATCTTCCGGAGAGCGTTCGGAACCGTCGGCCTCCCCGTCTACGGATTTCGCGAACGCGAGCTCGAGCATCGTGCGGAGGAGGCGCTGGGTAGGCCGGCGGCGGAGCTGCGTCAGGACCTTCAGACGCTCGGGAAGAACCTCGGCCCGCCTTGGACCGCGGATCAGAAAAACGCCGCGCTGGCGGCCTGGATCGTGCTCGCGAGCGGCCCGGCTCGCGCGGCCAAGTGAGGGGCCGCCCTCAGCGCTTACCGTACTCATCGAGCCACTTCAGCTCCTCGCGCACCTTGATCTTGCCGTGCCAGGGGTTCTTTGAAAGCGAATGGCCCTCGCCGGGAAAGATCAGCAGGCTGGACGGAATGCCGCGCGTGAACAGCGCCCGCTCCAGCAGATAGTCCTCGCCCACGTAGACGCGGATGTCGTCCGCGCCGCCCACCACGTGAGTGGGTGTGGTGACTTTGCCGAACTGCCAGATGGCAGCCTCGGCGTTGTAGTTCTTCTCCGCCTCCCAGGGCGTTCCGCCCAGAAAATAAGCGTCGTCCCAGGTGGTGTCATCATTGCCCCAATTGGCCACGTGCTCCACCGCGCCCGCGCCCGTCACCGCGGCCTTAAAGCGGGTGGTCTGGGTGATCAGCCAGTTCGTCATGTAACCGCCGTAGCTGTATCCTCCCACGGTGAGATGGGCGGGGTCCGCCGCGCCGTCGCGCACGAGCTGGTCGACGCCTTCCAGAATGTCCTTTCCCGGCCGCGAGACGATGGGCCCGATGATGCCGAGCGCGAAGGCGTCGCCGTAGCCGACCGATCCCCGATAGTTCGGCTCGAACACCAGCCAGCCGTCGGTGGCGGCGAGGGCGGCCCACTGGTACCAGTCGGCCTCGAAGTGGTTGCCGTCCGCGTCTTCGGGGCCGCCGTGGATGAGCGTGAGCATCGGCAGGCGCTCCGCGCCGAACTTGCCCGGCGGATAAATCAGCATGCCTTCCACCGTCACGCCGTCGTCGGCCTTCCAGCGGTAAGGCTTGCCCTCCGGCAGGGCGCGGGTGGTGAAGAGGCGGTTGAAGGCCGTGATAGGGCGCGCTTTGTCGATCTGGTCGGGACCTTCGGCAAGGTAAACCTCGGCGGGCCGGTCGAGCGCCGAGTAGACGAAGGCCAGGCGCGGCGAATGCGTGGCGGCGGAGAGCGACTCGTAGGTGCCGCGCAAACCGGGGCGCTCGGTGAGTGCGGAGTCCACCTGCGCCGCGGTGTAGGGCTGCACCTCGGTGCCGAGACGCCCGGCCGCGAGCAATCCCCCGTCCGGCAGCACGGCGTAACTGGTGAGCGAGCCTGCGAACTTCGCCCCCCAGCGCTGGTAGGCCGCCAGAGGCGCGCCCTTGGGCGTGGAGGTATCCGCAATGTCCACCGAATAGACGCGCCCTTGCACGTCCTGATACGAGCCTTCAAGGGAGCCGCTCGCGAACGAGAAGACCACGCGGCGGCTGTCGGGCGACCAGGCCACGGATTCGTAAATGCTGGGCGTGTGGCTCAGCAGGTGCACGGCGCCGCCGGGCAGGTCAACCAGCTCGAGGTTATAGGCTGCGAGCTGCTCTTCACGCTTCGTCCGGGAGTCGGTGACGAACACCAGGTGGCGGCCGTCGGGCGAGGCGGCGATCTGCTTCACGCGCCAATCGCTGGAGGCGACCTTTTGAGGCTCCGGCGCCGCGCCCGCGCCGGCCGCGAGGCGCTCCACCGCGGAGGCCACATCGGCGCTAAACAAGACGTCGCCGCGCTCCGCCTCGCGGAATCGGACTACGTCGTTCCACTGTTTCTTGTAGGCTTCCTCCTGCTGCGCGGTCCAGGGCGCGCGGGTGGCGAAATAGATCAAACGCGAGTCGGCCGACCAGGCGAAGCCGTGCACGCTCTCCTTGCCGCGCGTCAGCGGGAAGGCTTCACCGCCGCTCGTCGATATCACCCACACTTGGTCTTCGGGCTCCGACGAGTCCGGCTCATCGCTTCCGGCTTCGTCACCCGACTCGGTTTTGGAGGCGGGAGCCATGTGCGCCGGCAGGGCCCGATCGGAGAGGAAGGCGATCCAACGGCCGTTGGGCGACCATTCGGGGTCGGAGTCGTGCCCGGACTGGGTGAGCGCCACCAGGCCCGAGGCGCCGCCCGGACCCGGGTCGCGGTAAAGCCAGAGGTCGTGGCGAAAGTTGTTGTGGGCCCAGTCGGGGCGTCTGGTTTCAATCACCACCGCGTGGCCGTCGGGCGCCATGCGCACTGCGGAGATGTCCACCGAATTGAAGAACTCGTCCAGGGTGAGCGGCGGCTTGTCGGCCGCGGCGAGCGGTCGGGCGAGAGCAATAAAAACGAGTGGCGCTGCCAGGAAAGGAATGCGTCGTGGTGCAATGATGGGATGCAAGGTTTTATGGCTCATAAGCTTGCGGGGCAATCGCGGCCTGGCGCGCTAGCCCTTCTGGTTCACCGGGGTCACGCCCGAGGTGGGCCACGCGAAGTCCTTGAACTCGCCGTTGTAGTCAAATCCGCCCGGCGCGATCGGCTTCCCGGCTGCCACCGGCAGGCCGGCCCTGCGCACGGCCGCCAGCACCTCGGCCTCGTGGATGCGCGAGGCGTCGTACTCGATCACAAGGTCGTCGCCCTCGAAGTCGAGGCCGCGAATGCCGTACACGGTGGCCAGGCTGCTGACCTTTTCGAGCTCCTCGGTGGTGAGGTGGCGCGTCAGCCGGTAGCGCGTGTTAAGAAAAGTCATGGCAAATTCGCCTCCAAGCGGAAAAGCATAGCATGGAACCGCGCGTCGGGCGGGAGCCGGGCCGGGAGGCGGCCGCGATCTTTAGCCGTTGACGGTGCCAAAGTGTCCCGGTTCATTGAAACTCCGCACCCTGTTTTCTTTGCCAAAAACCGGTCCTTTTAGGGGTCTAAGTAGCTCAAAGTAAATCGTTTAACCACGTTGGCTTCGTTTTTTCCATTTTCGCCCTATCTCCACGGCCTGAAAGCACTTAACCATAATGGCTTCGTTTGGCTTCGTTTACCTTGACATTCACGGTCGAGCGGTAACCGTTACGGGTACGGGCGAACTGCAATTCATTGAAGACTGCACCCGAATGAATGAAAACGCCTTATCGCCTGATAACCCATTTTCTATCATAGGTTTAACCCCCGCAATTCGTTTTGCCGAATTTCGCTCAACCTATTGATAACAGAACAGATGCCCAGTCCAATTCGTTTTTGCTGGCTTCTCCCTGCCAGAGGCCGCGCCTGGGCCCGGCTCCTCGGCAATCCTGACTCTGGGTGGCGCCCGCGCTGGACTTTGCCAGGGGAGCCGGGACAAGTTGCGTATCCCGAGCGCTCCTCGACGGCAAGCGGCCAAGCCCGATGACCTTCCCGAGTCTGATAATCCATCACATACGTATACATAAAGTAAACCTAGAAGTCAAGGTCAAAGTTTCGTAAGCAGCGTTCGGCGCTGTTCCCTGCGGCAGGCGGAGCCTTGATTTTTGGCCGAATCGCCTGGTTGACATCCATACGGTCGCGGCATAGACTGTCCCCGAGTTTTCAACGTCGTTCAGGCTTACAAAATTACATTGGGAGGGGTGCCATGAAAAGGACGCGTGTCTGGGCGTGGGAGGGAATTATGTTGGTGCTTAGCGTTGTCTGCCTCCAGGCGCAGGAATCAACGCCGCAGTCCACCGCTGGAAAAAGCGCAAAGGACAGCGGTGCTTCGTTACCGGCAACCGTCACTGGCAGCGGCAAACCCAACTTCATTCCCATTTGGACGAACACCACCACGCTGTCGTCTTCGACGCTTTTCGAGAAGTTTGGGAGGCTAGGCATCGGGACGCAGACGCCCGCCGCCACGATCGACGTGAACGGCACGGCGTACTTCAGGCAGGCGGTGACGTTTGCCAGCGGGCAGACGTTTCCGGGCGCGGCGTCGCTGGGGCCGAACACTTTCGCCGGTACTCAGACAATCAGTAGCGGCGACCTCTCGATCCTAGGCGGCAATCTCGACATCCCCCAAAACGACTGGAGCGATGACCGGAGTGATAAGCCTCGGTGGCAGCTCTTTTATTCATGACTGTTGCCCTGACTCGACACAGAACACCTTCGTCGGAGTGGACGCCGGGAGTTTCACTGCGGACAGCCCTATTGACGGCATTGGCGGCGATACTGGGACGGGTTACCAGGCGCTCCAGGCTCTCACATCGGGGGTCTGGAACACCGCCATCGGCGCCTTGTCGCTGCGTGCGAATACGGCGGGTCTCGGAAACACCGCCAGCGGGTATCAGGCGCTTCAGTCGAATACTGGTGGTAACTACAATACCGCCGCCGGATCTGGGGCGCTCGCCAGTAACCAGAGCGGCAATTACAACACAGCTCTGGGCGGTGGTGCGCTGGAATTCACCGACAGCGGCGGAATATCAAATTGGGGTGAATACGACAGTGCAGTCGGTTTCGTTGCCGGTCAGACGAACACGACGGGCGCGTTTGACACATTTCTGGGTGCCAATGCGCAGCCGGGCAGTGGCAATCTGTTTGGCGCTACGGCGATTGGCGCCTGTGCGACAGTGTCAGCGAGCTATACGCTCGTGTTGGGAGCACCTGCTGGCGGCGGAGGTTCGGTTTGTTCTGGGGAGACTCCCTTGAACACGATGGTGGGCATCGACGTTGGAGACCCCTCCAACATTCTGACGGTTTTGCAAGGCGGCGGCCACGCTATCTCCGACGGCTGGGACGTTTACAGCTCGCGCCGCTGGAAGTCGGACATCCGTCCTCTGCAGGGCGCGCTCGGCAAAGTGCAGCACCTGCGCGGTGTCTCGTACACTTACACGGCTAACGGCAAGCACGATATCGGCATGATCGCGGAGGAGGTGGGCAAAGTGGTACCGGAAGTGGTCAGCTATGAAGACAATGGCAAGGACGCGCGCGGCATCGACTACGCCCGGTTGACCGCGCTGCTGGTAGAGGCGGTGAAGCAGCAACAGGCGGAGATCGGGCACCAACAAGCGGAAATTAACCTGCTGAAATCCGAGGTCCGGGGGCTCCAGGGGAGGAAGTAAGACCGGGCCCGGTTGGCGTTGGCCCTCGCTGCCCGACGATCATCCCGCCCGCCTTTTGCGCCGCGGGGTGCTGGTGTGCGAAAGGGAAAGCCTCGGCTGCGACTTTACCGGGGAACCGCCCGACACTGTGCGCTCCACGGAGTGACGCGTTGCGATTGGCAGCGGCTACCCACTTGCGAAACCGAGGGGCCGAAAGCGGGCCCCGCGCTACGGGCTCGCCGCCCTCACCCAGGAGATCGCAGATGGATACTCCGGTACTCAGCGACAGATCTCAATTCCCGACTGACGAAGTTGTTTTCTCGCACCTCGGAAAATCGAAAACGCTTTGGGTCTCGCTTTTTCAATATCTCGCGGAGGAGCATCCCGACTTCACCACAGAGTGGCGTTACTACAACGACGGGAAAAGCTGGCTGATGAAGGTTCAGCGCAAGAAGAAAACAGTGTTCTGGCTTTCAATCCTCAAGGGTTCCTTCCGAACGACCTTCTACGTCCATGAAAAAGCTGCGAAGCTCGTCGAGGGCAGTACGATCTCCGAAGAGTTGAAAGGTCAGTATCGTGCCGGAAAGAGCTTTGGCAAAATTCGCGGCATAAGGGTGGTGTACAGGAATAAGAAGGACGTCGAATTCGCGAAAGAGCTGATTGGAATAAAATTGAAGGTCAAGTGATCCTTTCGCGGCCGGCGGCCCGGAACGCGGGTAGCTGACACCGGATGGCTTTCGAGCGCGCGCGGCGCCGCCCTGCGATATGCTGGGGTGACAGCGCCGCCGGCAAGCGGCCATCGAGGGAAACCCAGTGACCAACGGCACGTCTGGCGCAGCTTCAGCACAACTCCACCTTGCGGCCATCATTACGGCGGCGCCCGTCGCGACCATCGACGACGTGATCCGGGTGATGCAGGGCCTGGATGGCGCGCTAGACGCCTCCGACGGGTTGAAGTGGTTCAACCTGCTCTATCTCAAAGTCACCCAGGCGGTGCAGGCCGCGCACTCTGCAGGAACCTGGCAGGACCCCGCCTGGCTTACCCTGCTCGACGTGGTGTTCGCCGGTTTCTACTTCGAGGCAGTGGTGAATCTCCAGCGCGCTCCCGCAAAGGTGGCGCGCGCCTGGCAGCCGCTCTTCGACGCCCGCCGGCGGCCGGGCCTCGCGCCCATCCAATTCGCGCTGGCCGGCATGAACGCGCACATCAATCACGACCTGCCGCTGGCCGTGGTGGAGACGTGCCGGGAGCTTGCTCTCATTCCCACTGATGACAGCCCCGAACACCGCGACTACGAAACAGTGAACGACATCCTGGAGACCGTGGAAGCGCAGGTGAAACAGACTTTCGCGACGGGGATGGTGGGTGAAGTCGATCGCGACCTGCGCCCCGTGGACGACCTGGTGGCCATGTGGAGCGTGCGCAAGGCTCGCGAGACGGCGTGGAACGACGCCGAAATCCTCTGGGGCCTGCGCGCGGAGCCGCCTCTGGCGCAGGCCTTCGAGCTTTCGCTCGACCGCCTGGTGGGCCTCACCAGCCAGGGGCTGCTCACGGTAGTTGCTTGATGCGGGTACGGCTGGAATTGCCGATTGCCGATTGACGAATGCCGCGGGGGATCGCGGCTATCCGCGCCTGCCGTCGCGCCCCGTCAGCCAGCCCGCTTGAGGCGTTTGAAACCGTCGATAATGAACATCCGCATGAGGACCTGATAGGGCACGCCCCGCGCCTTCGCCTCCCTCTTGAGCTCAGCGATCAGTTGGGGATCAAGGGCCACGGACGTCGGCTGCTTGCGCGCTTCCCGGCGCCTCTTCGCCGCCGCTCTGATTTTTGCAGCTTCAAAGCTGATCTTCTCGTAGGCGGATTCATTCTTGGCGTAGCGAGGCATAGAATTTCCTCTCTCTGATGTTCATGGGACGGGCCGAGATCACCCGGATGCTCTGGTTTCGCAGAGTAAAGGCCACGAAGAGCAACTTTCCCTGCGAGGTCTCTCCCAGAACGCCAAAGCGAGGCTCTGGGCTGGGCGGTTGGACCTGCTCGCCGAGCGGGACGAAGCGGCGCGTGGCGAAAACCTCCTCCGCATCTTCGCAGGTGACACTATGCTTTTGAAAGCTCTTGGCCACATTCCCGGCATCCCACTCAAAGGAGAATCGGGGCAGCGCCGACAACCAATCCCACAGCCATTGGGTGAATCGGAACTTCGCCACACGCCATAGTGTATCACACTATATTTCCGGATGGGGTCGAACAGGCACAGATCGAAGACGGGGTCGACAATCCGGCCTACAGCTCCACATGCCGCAGGCGCAGCGCGTTGCTGATGACGGAGACGGAGCTGAAGGTCATAGCGGCGCTGGCCACCACGGGGCTCAGGAGCAGGCCGAACACGGGATAGAGCGCGCCGGCGGCGAGGGGGATGCCGAGCGAATTGTAGACGAACGCGAAGAAGAGGTTCTGCCGGATGTTGCGCAGGGTGGCGCGGCTCAGGCGGCGGGCGCGCACGATGCCGCGCAAGTCGCCCTTCACCAGCGTCAGGCCCGCGCTCTCCATAGCAACGTCGGCGCCCGTGCCCATGGCGATGCCGACCTCGGCCTGGGCGAGCGCCGGGGCGTCGTTGATGCCGTCGCCGGCCATCGCCACCACGCGCCCTTCGGATTGCAGCCGCCTCACCACTTCGATCTTGCGCTCCGGAAGCACGCTGGCCTCGAACTCCTCAATGCCGAGCTCGCGGGCCACGGCCTCCGCGGTGGTGGCGCTGTCGCCGGTCACCATCACCACGCGCAGCCCGTCCGCGCGCAGCAGGCGCAGGGCCTCGGGAGTGGACCCCTTGATGGGATCGGCCACGCTCACCAAACCTGCGCGGCGGCCGTCGACGGCGGCGAACATCACCGTCTGGCCCTGTTGGCGCAGGCCTTCCGCGCTCGCGTCCAGCGTCTCGATCTCGCCGGCGTGGACGCCCGCTTCGAGCAGCATTTCCGGGTTGCCGAGGGCGACGCGGCGCCCGCCGATGCGGCCCGTCACACCCTTGCCGGTGACGGCGCGGAAATCGTCCACCGGCAGCAGGGTAAGCCCGCGAGCGCGCGCCCCGGCCACAATCGCCGCCGCCAACGGGTGCTCGCTCGCCTGTTCAAGGCTCGCGGCCAGGGCGAGGATCTCGTCCTCACTCGAGCCGCCGAGCGGCACCACGCGCGCGAGCTGCGGGCGTCCCGCCGTAAGCGTGCCCGTTTTGTCCACCACCAGGGTATCGACCTTCGCCAGCACCTCGAGCGCGGCGGCGTCTTTGACCAGCACGCCCGCGCGCGCCCCGCGCCCCGTGCCCACCATTACAGACATCGGGGTGGCGAGGCCGAGCGCGCAGGGGCAGGCGATGATGAGCACAGCCACGGCGTTCACCAGGGCGTGAGCCAGGCGCGGCTGGGGTCCGGCGAGCGCCCAGACGATGAACGTGATTGCGGAAGCAAGCACCACCCCGGGCACGAACCAGGCCGCGAACTTGTCGGCCAGGCGCTGGATGGGCGCGCGGCTACGTTGGGCCTCGCCCACCAGGCGCACGATCTGGGCCAGCAGCGTCTCCTCGCCCACGCGCTCGGCGCGAACTACCAGGCTGCCGGTGCCGTTCAGGGTGCCGCCGCTCACGCGCGCGCCGGGCTCTTTTTCCGCCGGAATAGGCTCGCCGGTGAGCATCGACTCGTCCACCGAGCTGCGCCCCTCGAGCACCACGCCGTCCACGGGCAGGCGCTCGCCCGGCCGCACGCGCAACCGGTCGCCCACCGCCACCAGCTCGAGCGGCACGTCTTCTTCCCCGCCGGCCGCGGTGAGGCGGCGTGCCGTTTTGGGGGCGAGGCCGAGCAGGGCCCGGATGGCGCTTGAGGTGTGGCTGCGGGCGCGCAACTCCAGCACCTGGCCGAGCAGCACGAGGGTGGTGATGGCGGCGGCGGCTTCGAAGTACACCGGCACACCGCCGCCCGGCTCGTGAAAAGTGGCCGGCAGCAGCCCGGGCGCGAGGGTGGCCACCAGGCTATACAGGTAGGCTGCACCCGTGCCAAGCGCAATCAGGGTGAACATGTTAGGGCTGCGATTGAGGATGGAGGTCCAGAAGCGCTCGAAGAACGGCCAGCCGCCCCACAGCACGACGGGCGTGGCGAGGGCGAACTCCAGGAGGTTGAGGGCGTTGTCCGTGATCCGGAGTCCGGGCACCATGCCCGCCATGCCGAGCACAATTACCGGCGCCGTGAGGAGCGCGCTCACCCAGAAGCGGCGCGCCATCATGCGCAGTTCCGGGTTCTCCTCCTCTTCCAGGGTGACGGTTCGGGGCTCGAGGGCCATCCCGCAAATCGGGCAGGAGCCGGCCTCGCCGCGCACAATCTCGGGGTGCATCGGGCACACCCATTCGGTGCGGGTGCGGCGCACGGGCGCCAGGGGCTCCAGCGCCATGCCGCATTTCGGGCAGGGGCCGGGCGCAGGCGAGCGCACCTCGGGGTCCATGGGGCAGGTGTAGGTAGCTGCGGCTGTGGCGCGCTCGGGAGTCGGCGCAGCAACAGCGGCCGCGCCCACGGGTTGGTGCTGTTGATGAGCGGCAGGCAGCGTCGCCTGCGCCTTTGTCGCAGCCGGTTTGGCGCCGAGGGTGACGAGGCCGCCTGGGGCAGCGTGCCCCGCCGCACCCGGGCCGGAGGGCGCACCCTTCTTCGCGGCCAGGTACTTTTCAGGATCGGATTGAAACTTGGCGAGGCAACCGGGGCAGCAGAAGTAGAAAGTGCGGCCCTGGTAGGCGAAGTGGGCGGCGGCGCGGGCGGGATTCACCGTCATCCCGCAGACCGGGTCCACCGCCTGCGTCTGCGCGTCGAGATCGGGCGAAGAGTCAGGCTGCATGGAGGACCCGCGGCTGCAAGCTTATTCGATGCTGCAATTTTGGGCGGGGGTTCGAGCGCCTGGCGCTAGTTCGACGCCTGTTGCACGCCAGGCTGAGCGAGATCGCGGACGAACGCCAGCATGCGCGGGTCGTCCCAGTCGGTGTTGCTGATGATTTTCTCCGCCAGGTGCCCGCTGCGATCGACGATGTACGTTTCGGGAAACTGCAGCGTGCCGTAACGCCCCGCCAGCGCGCGCGAGGGCTCGCGGGCAATCGGGTAGGTGAGATGATACTTGTTGATGAACGCAGTGAGGGCCGCGGGGTCTTCGTCCACGCTCACTCCCACCACCACCACGCCTAGCGGCTTCACCTTTTCGGCGAAGTCTTCGAGGCTGGGCGTCTCCGCCACGCAGGGCGGGCACCAGGTGGCCCAGAAGTTCACCACCACCACATGGCCGCGGTAATCGTCCAGGCTCACCGTGCCCTGCCCCGCCGGAGCGCCTCCGCCCGAGCCGGTGAACAGAGGAAGGCTGAAGCCCGGCACACCTTCGCCCACTTCCACAGCCCGCGCCCCGCCGGACCGGAGCGTGAACCACGCCACCGCGCCCACAATGATCACCGGAACCGAATAAACAAGCAGTTTTTTGCCCATCTTGTAAGCGTCCATTATAATCGATCATGCGAGGCGGCGCCGATCACCAGCCGAGACGGGAGCCGGTCCCCGCGCGGCCTCGAGGCCGGACGCGAGCTCGATCCACTTCCCGGAAAACTCCATGGCCCCAGCCACCCACGAACGGGTTTCCGCCGTCATCCCGGCGAGGAACGAGGCGGAGACGATCGCGCGCACGGTGCGTTCGGTGGCGGCGCAGGCCGAGGCCGTGGAGATCATCGTGGTGGACGATCACTCCGACGACGCCACTCCCTCGATTCTCGAGGTTCTCAAGCTGGAGATCCCGCGGCTGCGCACGCTGCGGGTGGACGATCCTCCGGCCGGGTGGCTGGGCAAGGCGCACGCGCTCGCGGCCGGGGCGCGCGCGGCCTCCGGCGACTGGCTGCTGTTTACCGACGCCGATACGGAGCATCACCCCGGCAGCCTCGGCCAGGTACTCGAACGCGCCCGGCGCGCGCACGCCGACGTGGTTTCGCTCTCGCCCGGCCAGCAGACGCCCACCTGGTGGGAGAAGGCGATCATTCCCTTCGTCTTCGCAGAGCTCGCCCGCCGCTTCCGCTTCGAGCAGGTGAACGATCCCTCATCGAAGATCGCCGCCGCCAACGGGCAGTACCTGCTCATCCGCCGCCTGGCTTATGAGGCCACGGGCGGGCACACCGCCGTGCGCGGCGAGATTCTGGAAGATGTGGCCCTGGCGCGGCGCCTGAAATGGGAGGGCCGCCGCCTCCTGTTTCTGCCGGGTGCGGAGTGGGTGACCACCCGCATGTACCGCAGCTTTGGCGCCATGTGGGACGGCTGGCGCAAGAACCTCTACTTGCTCTGGGACCGCTCGGCGCCGAAGGTGCTCTTAACCTTGCTGCGCGTGTGGTTCGTAGACTTGGCGCCGCTGCTCGGCGGGTTGCTTGGACTCGCCTTGGGAGTAGCCGGGAGTGGCGGCGCGCCCGCCGCCGCCGGGCTCGGCTGCCTGGCGATTGCCGCCGCCCGGCGCGTCCTCTACGGCCGCGAGCTGGCGCGGATCGGCTTCGCACCGGGGCTTGCCAACTATGGCGCGATCGGGGCCGCGCTCTTCGGCGCACTGCAGATCGATTCCCTCGTCGCGCACCGCTGGCTGGGATCGGTGCGCTGGAAGGGCCGGCGATATTCCACCGGCGGCTCCGGATTGCCGGTGGCCGAGCGCTAATTGCCGATTGCCGATTTCCGATTGCTGAATCCCGATTTGGAGTTCTTATGATCTACATCACCCGCCGGGCCGAGTTTTCGGCCTCGCACTATTACCACAATCCGGAGCTGAGCGCCGAAGAGAATCAGCGGATTTTCGGCAAGTGCGCCAACCCGCACGGCCACGGCCACAATTACGCGCTCGAGGTCACGGTGGCCGGCGAGGTAGACCCGCGCACCGGCATGGTGATGGACCTCAAAGACCTCAAGCAGGTGATCGAGAGCGAGATCATGCAGGCCATGGACCATCGCTTTCTCAACGAGGAGGTTCCGGCGTTCCGCGCCGTCATCCCCACCACGGAGAACATCGCCGTGGAGATCTGGACGCGGCTGGAGGGCAGGATCGCCGCCGGCCGCCTTCATCGCGTACGGCTCTACGAGACCGCCGACCTCTACGTCGACTACTATGGAGCGTGATGGTCTACCTCACCCGCCGCTACCGGATTTCAGCCGCGCATCGGCTCCACAACGACGCCCTGAGCGCCGATGAGAACGCCCGCCTCTATGGTAAGTGCAACAACCCGCGCGGCCATGGTCACGATTACGGACTGGAAGTGACGGTGGCTGGCGAAGTGGACCCGCGCACCGGCATGGTGATGGATCTCGGCGTGCTCGACGCGCTGGTGGAACGCGAAGTGATGAGCCGACTCGACCACAAACACCTGAATCTGGACGTGGAGAACTTCCGCAACCGGGTTCCGACCACCGAGAACCTCTGCATCGAGATTTACAACCTGCTCGCTCGCGACTTCCCTGTCTGGCCGGCGGCACCCGATGGGGAGAGCGGCTCCGGCGCGCGCCTCAAGCGCGTGCGCGTGGAGGAGACGCGCTCGAATTTCTTCGAGTACGAAGGCGAGGTCGCGGCCGGGAAGCGAAGCTGACGCTATGAGAACAAAGCACGAAACCCTTGAGGCGGGCGTGGAGCCGCCCGATGTATTGGAGGCGGCCTTTGCCGGCGTCCTCCGCGAGCTCGGCGAAGACCTGAAGCGCGACGGCCTCGTCCGAACGCCTCGGCGCGTGGCCAAGTCCCTGCGGTACCTGACGAGCGGCTACCGGCAAGACCCGGGCACCG
This sequence comes from Terriglobia bacterium, assembly GCA_035516075.1. Classification (GTDB taxonomy): domain Bacteria; phylum Acidobacteriota; class Terriglobia; order UBA7540; family UBA7540; genus Gp13-AA77. The sequence goes on from DATJAQ010000166.1 coordinate 13,917, forward strand.
TGCTGAACGGCGCCCTGTTTTCGGTGGCCTACGACGAGATGGTGATCGTGCGGGATATCGAGGTGTTCAGCCTGTGCGAGCACCACCTGCTGCCCTTCTTCGGGCGCTGCCACGTGGCTTATGTGCCGCGCCGCCACGTGGTGGGGCTCAGCAAGATCCCGCGCCTGGTGGACGTGTTCGCCCGCCGCTTACAGGTGCAGGAGCGGCTGACCACCCAGATCGCCGAGACCCTGATGGAAAAGGTCCGGCCCCAAGGCGTGGGCGTGGTGATCGAGGCGCGCCACCTCTGCATGATCATGCGAGGGATTGAGAAGCAGAACTCCGTGGCGGTGACCTCAGCCATGCTGGGCTGCTTCCGCCGCAACGCCCAGACGCGTAACGAGTTTCTGAACCTGGTGCGCGGCCGCCAGTCGGGCTCGGTCTAGGCGCCGCGCGGCGCGGCATGCCAACCCCCTCCGGACCCGGGCCTCCAATCCCTCAGATTCGGTGGCGCAAAACCGGCGAGGCGTGTTCTAATGGTCGAAGGCAACAGTAACGGGGGCCCGTACATCCATCAAGAGGATGTACGAGAAGGGAGCCCGATGAAGCGCAATTCAGGCGCGGTCTGGTTGGTGATTGCAGCGGTCGCGCTCGGCGCGCTGGCCGGAGGGCTCCGTGGCCAGGTGGTGAGGGCCACTTCGCCCGCCGCCAGCGACTCCGAGGTGCAAGCCGACCTCCAGCAATTCACGCACGTTTACTCGGTCATCGAGGGCGAATACGCCGATCGGCTCAACCCCGACCGGGCCATCTACGGCCTGGATATTCCCGCGAGCCCCGTGGGCGCCATTCCCGGCATGCTGCGTCCGCTCGACCCCCACTCGGACTTCTTCGGCCCCGCCGCTTTCAGCCTGATCCGCGAGCAGCAGGCGGTGAAGTATTACGGCGTTGGAATCGGCATCTACACCCGGCTCGACCGCTCGGGCAAGCTTTGCACCTTCGTTCCGAACGTGATTCCGGGGACGCCGGCCTTTGCCGCGGGCGTGCGCCCGGGCGACATCATACGGAAGGTGGACGGCAAGAGCGTGGCCGGCCTCAGCCTCAACCAGGTGAGCAATCTGCTGCGCGGACCCCGGGGGACGACGGTCCAGGTCACGTTTGAACGCGAAGGCTACGACGCCCCGGTGGAGTTCACCATCACGCGGGATGAGATCAAGAACCCGACGGTGGATGCCGCCTTCGTGCTGAAGTCGGGTGTGGCCTATGTTCATATCAACAACTTCTACGAGACCACCGACGATGAGCTCTCCACCGCGCTCCGCTCCCTGGAGGGCAAGGGCCTGAAAGGGCTCGTCCTCGACCTGCGCGACAATCCCGGCGGCCTGGTGGACGAAGCGGTGGCGGTTTCCGATCACTTTTTGCCCAAGGGTCAGCTCATCGTTTACCAGTACGGGCGGTCGGCGCGCGAGCAGCGCTATTACGCCACCCGCGGCAATCACGGCGACGAGTACCCGATGGTGGTGCTGGTGAACCGCTACACCGCGAGCGCGGCCGAGATTGTCACCGGAGCACTGCAGGATCACGACCGCGCCCTGGTCCTCGGCGAGCCCAGTTTCGGGAAGGGACTCGTGCAGTCGGTCTATACCCTGAGCGAGCACACCGGTCTGGCGCTCACCACGGCCCACTATTACACGCCGAGCGGCCGCCTCATCCAGCGCGACTACTCCAAGGTGTCGCCCTACGACTATTTCTATCGCGCCGAGAATGCGCCATCTCCCCGCGGCGAAGTGCGCCGCACGGACGGCGGCCGTGAGGTGTTTGGCGGCGGGGGCATCACGCCCGACGTCGAGATGCCGGTGCCGGTCCTCAATGCCGTTCGGCAGAAACTGGCCGATCGCAGCGCGATTTATGGGTTTGCCGAATACTATCTCGGCGCCCACAAGACCATCCCTCGCGATTTTCAGGTGACGCCAGACGTGCTCGACGGCTTCTACCAGTACCTCACGAAGGAGAACATTCCTCTGACGTCAGCCGACCTCCAGGACAACCTCGACTACGTCAAGGAACAAATCCGCGAGCAACTGGTGTCGTTCGTCTACGGTCAGGACCAGGAATTGAGGCTGAAGGCTGAGGACGATCCGCTGGTGGCGAAAGCGGTGGACTCCATGCCCCAGGCTGCCGCCCTGCTCACCCACGCCAAGCAGTTCCTCGCCAGCCGCAAGAACGGCGCCGACGAAGAGTAATCGGAAGCCGCGGCTCGTTCAGCAGGGCGAGTTCCGCGTTCTCCCGCCCGGGTCACCCGCTCGTAATTGTGGAAGGCCGCGAGCTTTCAAAACCGGTCCGCGCCGCACCTGTTTTCCACAGCGCAACTGCTTGAAATTACACGCAAAAATAAACTGTCGCAAAATTCCCAATCGTCCCCACGGCGCCAAGAAAGCGTGCTAGGCTCACTGCGGGTTAGGAGGGCCGTTACCATTGGTCCGTCGTCCGTGGTCGGTCGTCCGTTGTCAGTAGTCCGTGGTCAGCCCAGCCAGCGGCGAGGCCGTATTGAGTAAGATGTGACTGCCAATTTCAGCGCACCTTTGGAGCCAGCAAGTTGGCGGAAGTCACCGGGCAGGAGCCGCAGGCCCGGAGGGAACCACCGGGGGACACGCGGAAAATAGGTCGAATTCGCGGAACGAAGCCACTATGTGCTTTAGAATCAATAAACGGCTCCAAACGAGAAGCCAGAAGACAGGGAGAAGGAGGCA
>DATJAQ010000167.1:0-28015 GCA_035516075.1 Terriglobia bacterium
AGAATCATGAAAGCGAAGAAGCACAAATCGGAAAAGGCGCAATCGCCGCCCGGGCGCGTGTCGATCGAAGATCGGGAACCGACCCTCGAAAATCGCCACACGGTGCTGCGGCCCTACCAGAAGCGCTGGGTGCAGGATCCCTCCCGCTTCGCCATCGCGGTGAAGAGCGCGCAAATCGGCTACTCGCTGGCCACGGCGGCCTGGGCGGTGCGCCGCTGCCTTCTGATGCCGCACCGCATCGTGATCTTCCTCTCGCGCTCGGAGCGCCAGGCGCTCGAACTGGGCGAAAAGGCCAAGGCCTGGGTGGACGGCGTCCACGGCGTGGCGGCGGACTGGGTGCCCAACCGGGCCTTCGCGGGCACCTCCGCGCTCCAGCACGAGATCCGCTTCGGCAACGGCTCGCGCATCATCGTGCTGGCCGCCAATCCGGACACCGCCCGGGGCTACACGGGCGACGTGGTTCTGGACGAGTTCGCTTTTCACAAAGATTCGCAGGCTATCTTCACCGCCGTCTACCGGCAGGTGTCGCTGGGCTTCTCCATGCGCATCCTCTCCACGCCTAACGGGCAGCAGGGGAAGTTTTACGAATTGGCGAAGCAACTCGGCCTGGATAGCGGGCTGAGGCCGGAAACGCAGCCCGTAAGAATTGACTCATTGAATCATCGGCTCATTGAGTCATTGAAAGGCACAAAGCAAACCCAGCCCGAGGGCCAGTCGTCCGGCACCTCAATGAGTCAATCCCTTGATGAGTCAATGGGTCGATCGCGGAATCCGTGGAGCGGCCACTGGGCGGATATCTTCCTGGCTGTGGAGGACGGGCTCCCGCTCGATCCCGAGGAAGTGCGCGCGGGTTGCGACGACGACACCTGGCTGCAGGAGTATTGCTGCCAGTTTGTCTCGCAGGCGTCGGAGTGGATTTCGCCGGAGTTGTTCCAGCAATGTGTGTCCAGCGAAGCGTCCACAGAGTTGTCCGTTGTCAGTGGTCAGTTGTCAGTTGCAGCGACGGACTACGGACTACGGACCACGGACAGGCTTTATGCAGGCTGGGACATCGCCCGCAACCGGGATTTGTCCGTCATCTGGATCAACGAAATGGTGGGCGACGTCACCTGGACGCGGGGTGTGGTCGAAATGAGGAACACGCCCACGCCGGACCAGATCCGCGAGGCGCGCTCGCTCATGGGGCGGCTTCGCCGCCTGGTAATCGACAAGGGCGGCATGGGCCTGGTGATTTTCGAGGCCCTGGAGCGCGAATTTCCCGGCCAGGTGGAGGGTATCCAGTTCACGCAGCAGAAGAAAGAGACCATGGCGGTGCAGGCCAAGCAGCGCATGGAAGAGCTCAAGGTGCGCCTGCCCGATTCGAACGCCATCCGGCAGAGCTTCCGCAGCGTGAAGAAGAGCGTCAACGCTCTCGGCCTCAGCCGCTTCGACGCCGAGCACGACAGCCACTTCGGGCACGCCGACCATTGGTGGGCCTTCTGCCTGGCGGAAGCGGCGGCTCAACAGCCGGCAGGCTACCACCTGGCGGAGGTGGGCAAGGTGTTCGGAACGCCCGTCGATGCACGGGTGAGGGAATGGACCTTTTGATTGCCGATTGGTCCCCGCGCAAGCGGGGATTGCCGATTGTCGATTGAAAGGTGCGGGGTCCGTGGTCAGCCGTTCGCTGTCTGTGCTTCGCCGTTCACGGCGCGTGGAGGTTCGATCGTGGTTCGCGGACTGTACATCGTCGATCGCGGTTCGGGGATCGTAGTTCGTTGCCAGACGTCAGGGGCTGGCGGCTCATCGCTCGGGGTAAGGGGCTGGCGGTCGTTGCTGCGGCTGGTGCTCGACGATCCACGATCCACGGACAACGGATCCCTGGCAAAGGATCAAGGACTGAATACTAAATTCTGTATAAGGAGAATCCGATGTTCACCAACGTCTCAGCCATACTCGCCGCGCATGGAGGCTTGAGCTTCTTGGGCGGCGCCGCGCCGGAGCTTCCGGCCAGCTTCTGGGAAGGCATCCTGGCCCCGGTAACGGTGCTGGCGGTGGTGGTGATGGCTCTCGGGTTTTTGTTCCTGGTGGGGCGGCTGAGCTGGGCGGCGCGCGAATTTGTGCAGACCTGCCGCGAGCGCCAGCGGGCCCACCGGAAGCTGGTGGAGACGCTGAGCGATTTCGTGGAGAACCAGAATCTGGGAGTAGACCAGCTCTGGTCAGCCTCCGCGGCACTGTCAGCGTGCTAGCAGGAGTCGAAGAGTTCAAAGTCGACAGTCGAAAGTCTAAAGTTGCTGCCTCTTTCGACTCTTGACCTTCGACTTCTCGAAAGTTTGTCCGTGCCCGGCGGCCCCCGCCGCGCGGTCGACGGCATCCGAGAGGCGCCCGAGGCGTAGGCGGGCGCCGGGTGCGGGCAGAGGAGTGACTGGGCGATTGAGCGATCGGGTGATGGGGAGATTGAGAGACTGAGCGATGAAAAGCCTATGGACGCAGGTTACGGCAACTTTGAGGCGACGGGCGCGCGGAGCGCTGCATTGGTTGCGGGCGCTAGGGGCGGTGCTGAACGACCTGGCGGCGGTGAGCGTGCAAACTTCTCTGCTCTCCAGCCGCGGGATGGTGGCCAGCCGGGTTCGCAGCCGATGCCGGGCGCCCGGGCTAAACGGCCGGCGGCCGGCGGCCGGCACCAGGCCACCGGACGTGTGAAGTCACCGCTCGGCACGGGCCGGGACCCACGAGGGTTGACGGCCGGCCGCCAACCGGCAACGGGATGAAGACAGTGGAAAGCGGCAGGCGTTCGAACGAACCCTGGCCGGCGGCTGCCGGCCGCCGAATGCCTGCCGAATCTGGAGTCCGAATCGGACGAAAGCGAGAGTTCTTATGGGCGCATTCACACAGATTTTCAAAGGGCTGGTGGCGGGAGACCCCGTCAAGTCGATTACCGAGCTTATCGGCGAGTTTCACATGTCGCCCGAGCAGACGGCCCAGATCCAGCAGGCCGCGCAGGCGCTCGAGGTGCAACGCGACCAGATTGAGGCGGCGCGCGACGAGGCGCTGGCGGGGCTGCAGTCGAAGAACATCACAGCCGAAACCCAGAGCGAGGATCCCTACGTGCGCCGCGCCCGGCCCACCTTTCTTTACGTGATGATTATCGGGATTGCGTTCTCCATCGTCATCTTTCCCATCCTGAACCTCGTCACGCACCGGGGGCTTCAGATGGTTGAGATTCCTGCGGGGTATCTCGATTTGTTCGGCGTTTCGTTTCTCGGGTATACCGGGGCTCGCACCTGGGAAAAAACGCGCGGCACCTCCGGCGACATTCAAAGCACCCTGCAGATCCACGCCGACCGGCTGAACCTGCTGGCGGAGAAGCAGGCTGCGAAAAATTGACTCATTGATTCAATGAGCCAATGAGTCAATGACGGACTTGAGGAGCAAGCTTTGACGACCCTCACCAATGACGTTCGGCACGAAGTGCAGCGCGGAGTGATTTTGATCATCCTGGCGCACCGCAACCTGGAATGGGTGCCGCTGTCGGAGTTGAAAGCGCAGATGGCGCGCGGGCAGGGCTATCCGTTGAGCGAAGAGGAGCTGTGGTTTCACCTGCGTTACCTCGAAAGCCGCGGCTATCTCGAAACGCGCGCCGTACGCCCGGGACGCCCGGAGTTCGCCGTGATGCGGGCGCGCGCCATGCCCAAAACCATCGACCTGCTCGATCACCGGATCGAGGCGGACCCGGGAATCGCGTTTTGACCGGGCGGCCGAGAGCTTGAGCGATTGGCGATTGAGAGATTTGTGATTGAAGGATCGGGGGATTGAGTGAACGGAAGATTGATTCATTGACTCATTGAATCAATGAATCAATCCTTCAATCGCCCGATCACCGGATCACCCGAGAATCCAATGTCGAGAACGAACGGCAAAAACGGGAAGTTGAGGCCGGCGGCGCAGGCCCTGAGCCCGAACGAGCGGCTGGACGGCGTGCTGGCGCTGCGCGACACCGAGCTTGGGTTTGCGTCGCCGGGGCTGGGGGCCGCCTATGGAATGAGCCCGAGCGCGCCGGTGCCCCCGCCGGTACCGCCGCCGGGGCGCCATCTGCCCAGCTCGTCCACCCTGGGCGTGCCGGGAACGCCCATTGTGAGCGGCTTCCTGCAGGACCTGGGGGAGTACAACGGCGAGCTGGCGGGGCGCAACGCGCTGCCCACTTACGAAAAGATGCGCCGCGGCGACGGCCAGGTGCGGGCCACGCTGGCGGCCTGCAAACTGCCGGTGCTGAGCGCGCGGTGGGACGTGGTGCCGAGAGACGTCAGTCGTCAGTCGTCCGTGGCCAGTGGTGAAGCGCAACGGACGACTGACAACGGACAACGGACCAGCAGCACCGGCGACGGGATCATTACGGCCGCGAAGGCTCAGGAGATCGCCGACTTCGTTCGCGAGAACCTGTTCGGGGGTCTGGAATTCCGGACGTCGACGGGCGGCTGGGCCACCCAGAACTGGGACGACGTGGTGCGCAACGCGCTGCTGATGCTCGATTTCGGCTGCGCCGCGCACGAGGACGTGTGGACGGTGGACGGCAGCTCGATCCGGCTGAGGAAGCTCGCGGCGCGGCTGCCCATCACCTTTTACCGCTGGTACACCGAAGCGGACGGAGAGACGCTGCTCGCGCTCGAGCAATACGGCTACCGCGGGTCGCAGTACCTGAGGGTGACGGTGCCGGCGGAAAAATGCGCCGTGTTCACGTACCAGAAGGAGGGCGCGAACTTCTGGGGCATGGCGTTGCAACGCGCCATGTACCCGCACTGGTACATCAAGAGCAACCTCTACCGCATCGACGCCATCGCCTGCGAGCGCAATTCTCTGGGCATTCCGGTGTACCGGCTCTCGCCCGGCTTCTCGCGCGAGGACCGCGAGGCCGCCTACAACTTCGTCACCCAGCTCGCGGCGCACGAAGCCACCGGCATGGTGGAGCCGCCGGGCGACCCCTCCTCCGGATTTCGAATTGTGGGCTACGAGGGGCGGGTGAGGGACCTCGGGCCCTCGATCGAGCACCACAACGTGATGATTTCGCGGGCGGCGCTGGCGCTCTTCATGGACCTCGGCCAGTCGGAGCACGGCTCGAAGGCGCTGGGCAAGGAGCACGGCGACTTTTTTATGCTGGCGCTGCAAAACCTGGCGGACCAGATCGCGCTCGACATCACGAACAGCACGGTGCGGCGGCTGGTGCAATACAACTACGGCGACCACGCGCCGATGCCGCGGCTGGTGGCGGCGAACGTCCAGGCGCGCGGCCTGGCCGACATTGTAGACGCGCTCACCCAGTTCGCGCAGGCGGGCCTGGTGGTGAGCGAGGAGAATCTGCGGGCTTTTATTCGCGAGGAACTGGCGCTGCCGGCGGAGAGCCGGCGCGGCGTGGTGGCCATCCGGGGCGAGACGGTGGAGGAGCCCGGGGGCGCGGTGTCGGGCAGACGGGCGGCGGCACAGGTTGCCGATTGACGATTGATGATTGGCGATTGCCGATTGAGAGATCGCCCCCTGAGGTCAGCAAGAGGTTCGAGAGTGGCGCAGCAGACGGTGGATAACCGATGACACCACAAATCGTCAATCGTCAGTCATCAATCGGCAATCCCGAGCCCCGGCACTTTGCCTGGGAGCTCTTCTCGGCGGGTCCGGCCGTGCAGCGCGACGGCCGGAGTCTGCACGAAGTTCCGGTGGCGGTGGGCGGGAGCTGGGTGAAGGACGGGCGCACATTTACGGTCACGTCCGAAGACCTGCGCAGGATGGTGGCGAACTTCGAGAAGCGCAAGAACGACATGCTGGTGATCGACTACGAGCACGCCAGCGAGCAGCCCGAAGTGGCGCGCGGCGGGCCCGTGCCGGCGGCGGGCTGGATCCTCGGGTTGGCGGTGGTGCGCCGGCCCGCGCGGGTGGCGGCGGACAACGGCCGCCCGAGCACGGAGGTGCTGACGGCGCGCGTGGAGTGGACGCCGGAGGCGCGGGAGCTGATCCGGTCGGGCCAGTACCGCTTCTTCTCGCCCGCCATCGACTGGAGCGCGCGCGACAAGGAGACCGGGCAGCCCCAGGGCGCCACGCTGACGTCGGGCGCCCTCACCAATCACCCTTTTCTGGAGGAGCTGCCGCCCCTGATGCTGACCGATCTGGCGGCGGCGCCCCCCGAAGCGGAACGCCGCCGTACCACAATTTCCGGCCCGGAATCCGGGCGCCATGAAGGAGAGACCGCGATGGAGATGAAACGACTCAGCATTCGCAAACTCACGGAAGGGCCGCAAGCCGGGCATCACGGCATCTTTTACGGCGACGACCCGGTGGGCTACATGACCGACGAGGATTTCGCCCAATACGCCTCCCGGCATCTGCCCGGCGCCGCCACCGGGCCCGGCGGCGAGCTCAGGAACGTGGCGGCCACCGAAGAAGGGACGCTCTCACTGCTCTTTGCCGAGCGGGTGGGCGCAGGCGGCGCGGGCCTGGATGAGATCCGCGAGCTGCTCGATGCCGGGCGCCGCGCCCGGACGCGCGAGTCGGAGGCCGCCGCGCGGGCGCTGATCCTGAGCGAAGTGGTGCGCGACGGGCGCGTGCGCAGCGAACGCGCGCTGGAGCTGGCCCGCCATCAGAAGATCAGCCTGGCGGACTACGTGGCCGTGCAGGCCGCCGAGCGCGCCCTCGACTACGCCGTGGGGGAGGGCAAGATCCTGCCGCGGGAGAGGCGCTTCTTCTTTCGCGACGCGCTGGAGCGGCCGCAGGAGTTCGCGGAGTTCGTGGAGCGGGCCGTGCCCGCGGTGCGGCTGGGCTCCGAAGGGATCGGCGCCGGCGAGGCGATTCCGATCGACCAGGAGGTGGACCTGGGCGTGCGCCGCCTGATGAGCGAGCACAAGACGTCTTACGCCAAGGCGCTGAAGGCGCTCTTCCGCGAGAACCCGGCGCTCGAGACGCGCTACCGCGCCGCCCACAGCCGCCGGCTGGAGGCGGATGCGCCTTCCGCGGAGGCCGCCGCCTCCGCGGGCGTCACCCAGTGAAGAACCGTCGTCAGTTGTCGGGTATCGGCTGCCGGCCGGACGAAGACCGCTGGGGATGGAGGGCTGAGAGCTGAGAATCGACCACCGGCTACTGGAGGAAACATGGCAGGAATCAATGGCCTCGCGCTCGGATTCCGGGCGGACGGCAACGTGAGGATCAGCAAGTTCACGGCGCTGGTACAGTCCAGCGCCAATCCGTCAACCCAGTCGCAGCAGTTCGCCGCCGTGCCCGCCGCCGCCAACGCCGCGGGGGTGCTGGGCGTGACCGTGGAGCACTTCGTGGAGCCCAACTATTTCGTGCCGCAGAGCACGGATCCGACCACGGTGACCGGCACCGCGCCGCTGCTCTACAACCTTTCGAACCGCGGGCTGACGCTGCAAGTGAACGGGGTGGCCCGGTGCCTCGCCGCCGGCCCCATCAATCAGGGCCAGGTGGTGAACATCGCCGATCATTACGGCCGGGTGAAGGCGGTGAACGAGTCTGCCGGCACCGTGGTGTATCCGGTCGGCACGGCCCTGCACAACGTGACGAACGCGAATGACGTGCTGCAGGTGGAGCTGAATTTCGCCCAGACGAAGGTGTAGGGGCAGGAGCCAGGAGTCAGGAGTCAGGAGCTAGGCTGACTCCACGGACGCGGCGGGATTGAGCCCCGGGCCTGGCCGGGGTCCCCGCGTAGGCGGCGCGGCTCGCGGCGACGAGCTGGCCGCCGAGGGCCTCAGTTCCCGCACACGCGGCGGGAATCGCCGGGAAGAGCACGGCGCCACGAGCAGGCTTTGCTAACTCCTGACTCCTGACTCCTGACTCCTGGAGATGAACTATGGCTGACATTTCGCTGCAATATCTCGACCAGCCGCTCAACAACGTCAGCGTCGGCTACCAGAACGACGACTACTTCGGCGAGCGCCTGTTCCCGGTGACGCCCGTGAAGAAACAGAGCGGGCGCTACTGGGTGTTCGGCAAGGAGAAATTCCGCCAGTACGAGACCACCCGGCACGCGCGGGCCGAGGCGCGCGAAATCGCGCCCTGGTCGCTCTCAAATTCGCCCTACTTCTGCGACGATCATTCGCTGAAGGACGCGATTTCGGACGAGGAGCAGGCAAACTCCGAGGGCACCGACCTGGAAGTAAGCACGGTGGAAAACCTGAGCGACGCCATCCTGCTCGACTTTGAGATCCGGGTGATGAACCTGGTGCTGGGGCCGGCTTCGCTGGTGCCCTGCGCCACGCTGTCCGGAACGTCGCAGTGGTCCGACTTCGTCAACTCGGATCCCATGTCGGCGGTCGAAGCGCAGAAGTCGGTGATCAAGCAGGCCATCGCGCAGACGCCCAACACCCTGGCGGTCTCGTATCCGGTCTATGCGGCGCTTCGGCAGCATCCGCGCATCATCGACCGGTTCAAGTACACGCAGGTCGGCGTACTGCAGGCGGACCATCTGCGCAGCGCCTTCGATGTGGACAACTTTTGGGTGCTCGGCGCCGAGTACGACAGCGCCGCCGAAGGCCAGGCGCCGGCGCTGAACTTCGTCTGGGGTAAGAGCGCCATTCTGGCGTACATCCCGGGCGAGCCGCGGCTGCGGCAGCCCGCTCTCGGCTACACGTTCCGCTGGCTGTTCGGGGCGCCCGAACTCGGCGGCACACTCACCAAGCGTTACCGGGTGGAAAATCGCATGGCCGACGTGATCGAGGTGCACCGTTACGACGACACCCAGATCGTCGCGCCCCAGGCGGGGTTCGTTTACATGAACGCCATCGCCTGAGGCCGAACCACGACTCTGAAGGGAGTACCGAAGATGCCAAAGTACAAAGTGCTGCGACCCATCGAACACAACCAGACGCTTTACCTGCCGAAGGACGCTTCGGCGCCGTCGAAGGCGAAGAGCGCCGGCCACGGGCAGGAGATCCAAGTCGACGTTTCGGGGACGATTGAACTCGATAGCGAGCAGGCCCAAATCCTCGTACACGGCCAAACCGCCCTGGTCTCGGAATCGTCCGGCGCCGGTGCAGGCCGCAAACAGGCCAGGCATCAGCCCGTACGCGACGCAGCTGAAGTGAGGTGAGTGATGGCAGGAATCGCTGTAACACCGACGTACCGCTACCTGGCACAAACGATTGAGGGCGTGCCCATCCGGCAAGCCAAGCTCGCGATCACGGGCCTCACGGCGGGCGCCGCGAACGTGATCCCACACGGTCTTCCGTCGGCACCCATCGGCGTCTCGTACGACCCGGGAGCGAGCGGGCTGTGGGGTGAGTCCCAGCCGCCCGACGGGGCCAGCCTTTACGTCACCGTGGGTGCGGGTGGGGCTACGTCCGGCACGGCCTACGTTCAATATTGAGCGGTCAGTTCAGGGCGGGCGCCTCGCGGGTGCCCGGTCCCCGACTCCAAGGCTGGCGGCCGAGGAAACCATGTCCTATACAAACGTCGATCAAGTGGCGGGAATGTTCCCCACGTTCAAGCGCGGGACGCCGCAGCAGAATCCTTCTGACACGCTGATCCAGATTTATGTCGACGATGCCGCGGGCGACATCGACGCAGTACTGGAACGCCGCTTCAGCGAGACCATCCAAGCCTCACCCTATAACGGCTCGTTCCCGGCGTGGGTGGCGACTCTGTCAACGGACGCGCAGAACGTGCTTGAGAGAATCAACCGGTACGGGGCAGCCGCTCAGCTCGGCCAAACGTTGGCATCCTTCGGGGTGGCAGCGGCCCGGGATCTCGCGCAGGACTGCGACGCGCGCTACGGCGAATTGTTGGGGGAGCTCAACGCCCGCGACAAGAGCGGCCGGCCCGCGCCGGGCGGGCTCTTTGACCATCTGTTTGACGTCCTGGCGCAGAGCGAGACACCCAGGGCGGGCTTTGAGGGCGTGGCCGGAGGCGACCAGCCGCGAGGCCAAACGCCGGCCGAGACGGGCTCAAGCCAGGTATTCGGCAAGTTTGATCGTCGAGGGACATGAAGGCCGGGCCTTGCGCGGGCAGGCCGAGAGCAAGTTCGCAGTTTTGGTCAGTCCAGGCGAGAGTCTATCGCCCAGCAGTACCCACGCAGGAGCCTTGGATCACTAAGGATGAGGTCGGTGACGTCGATGGTGAACTTGACTTTCACAGAGAACGGCAACCGGGTGGACGCCGCCCTCGCCGCCTTCAACGCCGCCCTCGACCGACTGGCTGACCCGGAACCCGGGATCATGAGCTTCGGCCGCCGACGGTTGGTGAGCAGCCAGGGCCGGCTGCTCGCGCCGCGCGCCCGGCCAGCCACGCGGCAGAAGCGTTTCTGGGAAGGCAGCCACCATCCGACGGGCCGGAATCGGCCGGCCGCCTCCGCTACCTGGGCTACGCAGGTTACGCGAGCTGACGACGAGCCCCAAGCGGCTTTAGAGGCGCTCAACGGCGAACTCGCCGCTCTCGCCACATCTGTAGGCTTCGAGATCGTGGCAGGCAGTTGAATAGCTTGGAACGTGGAGTCTCGCAGTTTTCGATTTGTGGGCTCGGGCTGCGGGTATGGGAGACCTGATCGATGACGTACGTGCCCTCCTGGAATGCGCTATTTGCGAAGCCGCTGTTGAATCAATGCATCGCTATCATCCAGCGCGACCAGACTTCGGCTATCGCCATCGTCAATCCCGCAATTCAGCCCATCAGGGAGTTTCACAAGGGTCCTGGATTGCGAACGGCCTTTCCCTGGCTGACCGTGGGTCTCGACGGCCTGGATTTTGCCGAAGACACGGTGGGCACCAGGTCATCGCGCCCGCGGATCGCGCTGACGCTCGACGTGGGCCAGTTCGACCAGGAAATGGCACAGGACAACGCTCAGGACTACGCCCGTGCGCTCGACATAGTGATTACCACGGCTTCGGATACCGACTGGGCCACGCCGCTTCCGATCTCGCACGAAACCGTGCCCTCCGGAACGACGTCACCTAACGAGCCAGGATCGGTGAAAGAGGTCTTCGTCCAGTCGCATCGTTACGGCGCCGTAACGCTCGACCAGATTCAGGCACCGGTTTTCCGCGTGACACTGAATCTGGAATTTGCTCTCGAGGAGATTTGAGACAAACGTGAACCACAGAGCCGCCAAGGCCCTTAGGATTACGAGCCATTTGAAGGCGCCGCCCGATGCCTCTTCGCGCGGCCGGCGGGTTGAACCGGGAGACTAACATGGCCATTTTCACCGTAACAGTTCCTGACATCCACCAAGGCACCGGCTTGCTGTGGTACGGGGTTGATGCGCCCGCTTCTGGCGCGCGCTTGTTGGTGGACGCGAACGGCAATCCCTTGGGCGGCTCGCCTCTGCCGATGGGGGCTTCAGACGGCGCCGCAACGTTTCAAATGGAGGCCAAGGTCGAGGAGCTATCGATCGACCAACTCACGGCGCCGGTTGACGCGGTCATGACTGGCGAATCCGCCTACCTGGAAGTGACGCTTAAGGAATCCGCGCTCGTGAAGATCGCCGCCAGTCTGGCGCACGCCACCTACACCTCCGGCACCGACACGAGTTTACCGGTGGGCGCACAGACCTACGAGCAAATCACCGTTGGGGGAGCCGTGAGGATCCCTCAGGCCGCGGTGGCGCTCGTGTCTCCACGTCGCGGGTTCAGCGCGCCAGGCAAGTTTATGGTGGCGTGTCTTTATAACGCATATGCTAAGAATCCTCTTCAGATCGGGTTTTCGCGGACCAAAGAAGCTGTCTACAAGGTGCGTTTCGAAGGGCTGGCGGTGCTCAGCCGGGCCCCCGGCGACCAAGTGGCGCAGTTTTATCGGCAGACGTAGCCGAGCGGGACCTAGGGTTCCGCGCTACGGCACTGTCATTCGCGCGGGCGCCTGACTCTGATGTGCTTAATCCCGGCCCCCGGAGCGGGCCACAAGCAAGGTGCTGAGGACATGCGATGAGCGGCGATCAACCCAACGGTGCAGCGTCCGCCGAGGACTTCCAATCAGCGGCCCGGCTGCGTGGCGAGCCGGAGCAGCTCGTTCTCCCCAAGTCGGGTCTGAAAGTGATGCTGCGGAGGCCGAGCCCCATGTGGTTTCTATTTCGGGGTCTTCTGCCTGCCAGTCTCGCGGCGAGGGCGGAGGGCGGGCAGCCCAGCATCGACAGCGTCCAGGATCTTCGAGCTCTGGCGGAATGGATGGTACCGCTATTACGCGAAGTCTTTGTGCAACCCCGACTGACGCTCGAGCCTGGACCGTGCGAGATCTCGCCGGACCTTCTCGACGTCGAAGACGCGAATTTCGTCATCCGATGGGCGGTGGGCGAGGTCGCTTCAGCAGCCGGCGACCTCGCGTCGTTTCGTGAGCAGCGAACATCTTTTGCGCGTGGCGCAGGTGGCCGAAACCTGGCACTGCCGGCCGAGTGAGCTGCTAGCGGCCGAACCGCCGGTGGTGGCCGCGCAATTGGACTTCGCCGCCGCCGTCGCGTTGTGGCGCTGGCGTGAAGAACAGCACAGGAGAAGCGGCTAGGACGCCAATCGAACCGGAGGCGCTGCGCCAACACATCATCGGCGTTGCCAGGGCCCCAACCCCCGGTCGCTGGTTCCTGGCTCTTGAGCCATGACTCAAAGCCCGCTGGGTTTGCTCTTTCGAATTGACGCGGATCCGTCGCAGGCCCAGGCGGCCCTCGAGGGCTTTCGCAGCAAAACCGCGAGCCAAATGGAGTCTGTCCGCACGGAATTCTCCATGGTGCAAAAGGTCCAGGCGACGTGGAGTACCGAGTTTCTGGCCCAGAGTTCGGTCGTCGGCAGCGCGCTGCTGGCGCTCGGGGAGGCGGCGACACTGACCTTCGATCGATTCGCGGCGGGGCTGGGGCGCAACATCAGCACCGCGCTGGTGTATTCGCAGTCGATGAGCCAGGCCCTCGACCGGACATTCAAGTCAACGGCGGCCTCGATCACGGCCGAGGCCGTCCTTCAGGGCCTGCGGTCGATGGCCTTGGGGTTTTACCTTCTCGCGGTCGGCGACTTCGCCGGTTCCGGGAGCGCCTTCGAAGCCGCGGCGATCTGGGGCAGCATCGGAGGCGTCGCGGCGGGAGTGGGCGCCGGAATCTCCGGAACCGGCGCCTCAGGCCTGGGAAGTGGTCCCGCGGGGCGCTACAGAAGCGGCTCGGGCTCGGGGACCGGAATGACCGGTGAGCCCGGAATATCCGGCAGCATGCTGGCTCCCGGGGCGCTCTCGCCCGCAGCGCCGCCCGGAAGTCTGACCGTCGCTGTTATGGGTGACGCTGAAGCCGCGAATTGGCTTGCAAGCACCCTGAACCAGGGGGTTGCGCGCGGCATACAGCTCACGGCCACGCGGACGCAGCGCGGGCCGTATGCCGGAGGCTGATCTACAGAGGCCCCGATTTTGGGGTGCGCGAACACGAGTGAAGAATCTCTGGAAGTCGTCGATTGAAGAACGTCAATGTCCTATCCGCAAGTCGTTTACGATCCCGGCACCGGTCCCGTAACGCTGCAGTTTCAGCGGCCGCCTCGTAAAGTTCCGGCCTATGAGTTCAGAGCCGTGAGGCATGACAACGTCGCGTCGAGCGGCGCGCGGGAAACCGTGCTCGAACGCGTCGACACGTTTCTGACCTTCGAAATGGAATGGGTTGGAATCGGCGCAGATGTGCAGGCTTGGTCCGCGTTCATGCTGTACGCGTTAATGGGCGGCCCGTTCGCCTACTACGCTGACGCGTCGCAGCCGCAGTTCACGAATTATTGGCTCGAGGACACCGACTGGACGGCGGACTACAAAGCCGCCGGGCAGTACACGTTCAGGCTCAAGCTTCGGGCGGTCGTGAACTGATGCCGACGCGGCCCGATCGGCGCCGCGGCCGTTGAGGATCAAATTGCGATGATACAAGGCAATCAAGCCTGGCAAATGGCGCTGGCGCAACCGCAAAAGAATCCTTTGTACGCGCTCCAGATCCCGGACTTTGGTCTGATCCTCACGAGCTTCTCCATGGAAACCGTCGGAGTATCGCTGAGCGGCTACGGATCGGGTCTCTATGGGGTTCCGCCTTATGGAACGTAGAACACTTCGGCCAAGTGAGGCTCGACGAGAAGTCGTAGGCAGTAACGCCGGGTCGCCGACTGCCGATTTCCGAATTTTATGGACTCTCTGATGCCTTCAGTCAGAAGCTACTATCCCGGCGATTTCTACGGCGACATGGAGCAGACGCTGACTTGGCTGCTTTCGCGCCAGTCCGGCGAGTCCGGCAACTGGCGGGCCAATGTGAATCCCACGGAATTTCCAGCCTCGTCTGCTCCCGGCGCGCCATTGATCGCCACCACTCCTGCTCTGGAAGAATGCGGCGTTCTCTCGGCGGACGACCTCTCTAAATGGAGCCAGACCATCTTTGAAAACATTACGTTGGTGCCTCCCGCCGGCCAGGTGCTCGACACGACAGCGGGGCCAGATGGCTTCCCGGTGAACTATTCGAGCTTGAGTCTTCCCACCGGCAGCCTCTTCCTGCCTGCTTTTCAGGCGACGAGCCAGCAAATCAGCGCCGCATACGAGGCCGCCAACGCCGCATACCCGAACGGCTTAACAATTTGTGGAGTAAACTGCCCCGTGCTGCCAGGCATGACCGTCTCCGGCTACGCGTATAACCTGTTTCAACCTATCGCCAGCTACCGGGTTGATCTGTTCTCGATCACCGACGCGTTCTATTACCAATCGAGCGCGCCGGGCACGGCCCCGCCAGCGTCGGGACCCTGCGCGAATCAGACTCCGAATCCCTCGCAGTTCCAGTCGATGCTCGTGCAGCAAGGGTTGACCGGTCATTGGGCCGCGCAAGTGATCGGCCCAGGACTGGTGGTCGCCGCGCTGTATCCCGCGAGCGTACCACAGCCGGCACCGGATTCATCTTTCCCCACGCTGCCCGCGGGCTGGCTGGCGCATACGAATACCGGCATCGGTCCCAAGCTGTCGCAGTACTTTGCGCGGATCTATTCGAAAACCGACGTGGAGTATCTGCAGGAAGACAATGTTCCAATTGTGATACAGGATGCCTACCACGCCCGCGCCGGCTCCCGCGTTGTTCCGGCGCCGGGAACCGTGACGGTTCATATCCTCTATCAGGACCCCGTCAACGGTCCCACCCTGGTGTACACGTCGCTCGCCAATGAGTTCGCCTTTGCGGACCTACCGCTCTCGTTCGTTATTCCGACTTCGGATCCGCTCTATGTGCCGGACCCCACGCAGACAAATGTGGGCGCGCTTCAGAACCGCAGCTACATTTACGACTGCGCCCTGGCCGTCATCGCCTATTCGGCCTCCGGCAACTTTCGCGCCGCAGCCCGGGTGATCAACCAGCTCAATGATCTGCTGGAGAACCCCGGCTATCTCCCTTCTGAGGTCCTGGAGAATGCCGAGGATGGCGAGACCTCGCGCTGGACAGCCGTGAACGGCACAGTGGCAAATGTCGCCGCGAATAGTATGAGCAGGCAGGAGCCTCCCTACGGAACCGGCAACGTCATTAAGTTCGCGGCTAACGCCGCGAATGC
This sequence comes from Terriglobia bacterium, assembly GCA_035516075.1. GTDB lineage: Bacteria > Acidobacteriota > Terriglobia > UBA7540 > UBA7540 > Gp13-AA77. The sequence goes on from DATJAQ010000167.1 coordinate 15,477, forward strand.
CAGCTTCACTTTTGCGGGCACCGGGCTGCCCGATACGGGCGATGCTCAATTGAGCTTTGAGCATTTCGAGGGCGCGGGCGACTTCCAGGTCAACATCGGCGTCACTTCAAGCTCCGGCGCGGTTACGAACGTGCAGGTGAACTCGAGCCCTTCCGCCCCTGCGTACTACGATAGCGCCGCGAAGCAGATTGGCGTGCCGATCGGGGCCGGAGCCGGCAACTGGCGCGTGACACTGGTCAATCTCGGCGGCCTCATCGGCGGCCTGGCGGGCGACACGCTCACCGGCGTCGTGGGCTTCCAGGTGACGCTGGCTGCTGCCGGCATGGCGATGTATTTCGACAACCTCAGCACCGGAAACTTGCAACCAGAAGACTCGCTCAGTTTCAGCTACGACGTCTATTACGGCCAGGTTGATGAGGCTTACATCCGAACCGGGGCGATGGCCTGGGTATGCTACGCCTACGCGATTTATATGGCGCTTTCACTCGACTCCACGCCGGCGTTGAAGCTGCAGGCGATGATTGATTTTCTCTTGACGCTCCGATCCACGGCCGGCGACCTAACGGACGGCCTCTTCTACCTGGGCTACGGGGCCTACGCAGACCCCGGCTATCAGTATGTCCCGGGCCTGCGGGAGACGGTCTCCACCGAGCACCAGGTGGATATGTATTTCGCCTTGATGCGCGCCGCGGGCGTGCTCCCAGTGGCAGCCACCCAGCTCGCGAAGACCGGCCAGATCACTCCCGACCAGGCCCAGTCGCTTCAGAACACCTCGGTGCAGGCGGCGGAGATCGCCCAGACGCTCGCGAACAATACTGTTAATCAGCTCTACCTTCCTCCCACGGGCAACACGCCGGGCCGGTTTGCGCAGGGCGCCAACGGCACCGTGCTGGACACTTCCGAAGCACTCGACGCCTCGGGCACCTGGGCGTCGATGTTTGCCGTGGCGGTCGGTCGCTACGACATTGCGCTGGAGTGTATCAAGTTCTACTACCAAAACTTCCTACTGAGCAATCAGACCATCCAGCTTTCAAGCGGACCGAGCTCGTGGAATCAGGCGTACCAGCAGGCTACGCCCTTTACGGGCTTCAAACCCTATAACGATTCGCCGGGCGATTATTCGGGCTCGCCCCTCTCAGTCTGGCAGGAAGGCAGTTGGGGTGCGATCCTATCCTTGCTCCAGCTCTATTCCATCCCCGGGCTCGCGGAATACTTCCAGGGACTTGGGACGACGATCGACGCGCTGCTGACGACCCTCGTCACCAGCCAGCGCACAGTGCGCGCCACGACGGGCGACGGCAGCCTGATCAGCTACTCGCTGGCGGCGCGCGGCCTGCCCTGGGAATTCGAAGTCTGGCCGATGTTCGGGCCGACGGCCTGGTTCTGGCTGGTAACGCTTTACCCATGGCTGCTCTTGAGTGTTTCGAACGCCGCCACGATGCTCGACAGGATGCAGATCCCGCAGGGCCCGCGCCAGACGGTGAACGAGCTTGAGGGCAGTTCTTCGGTGGGCGCTATGACCGTGAAGTGCATCGACCCGGGCGGGACCCTCAAGCAGCTTGCCGCCCAGGATTCGCTCATTGGACAAATCGTGCAATTCCAGATGGGCTTTCCCTCTCTGAGCCTGGGCGATTTTGTGACTTTGCATACGCTTCAGATCTCGCAAGTGGGCTCGGATTCACAGGGTATGATCACGCTGACGTGCTCGGACGTTCAGCGGTTCATCCAAGGGCAGCAGATCTGGCTGAGCGGCGGCCCGCTGGAGTGGTCGCCGAGCCAGACCGCCGCGGCGCCAGTCGGTCCGGCGGTGATGGCGAACGCGTTTCCGGTGTCGGACAGCAACCCGCGGTATGTGCAGGGGAATCCGATCGATCTCTTGCTGGCAGCGCTCCAGAACGAGCTCGGCGTAGGTCAAGACCCGTCGCTTCGGAGCTCGAATTACGTCTTGCAGCAATTGATCCCCGTCTACTCCGCGCAGCAGAGGTATGACCCGCCCCCGCCGCCGCCCGGCTGGGTGCTCTTCGCGCCGGGCGACGACTCTACCCTGATCAGTCCGAACCCTTACCTGGACGTGGACCAGTTCCTGTCCCTGCGAGACTCGCAGTTCTCGGGAGACTTCTTCGAGTTCGTGATCACTCGGCCGATCGATGGCAAGCAGTTCATTGAAGACCAGATTCTGAAGGTGTTGGGCCTTTATCTGATCGTCGGGGCCGACGGCAGGCTGCGGTTGAAGCCGATGAAGCCTTTCCCCTATCAGACGCCGGTCTTCAATCTGACGGCGAGCAATATCGTGGGCATTTCGCAGACCGAGCGCCAGGCGATCGTGAACCTGCTGACGATGCACATGGATGTCGACAACTCCGGCGTCTCGACGGCGTCGCGGGCGTATCAGGGCCAGGTGTCATACGAACAGCAAACTTCGCTGCAGCTCTACCGGCAGGTCTACGAGCAGCAAGTGGAGGCCACGGGACTGCGCACCCCGTACGGCGCCGCGATGCGTTCTCGCGGGCTGGCCGACCGCGTTTTCCGCCGCCACGCCTTCGCGCCCCCGGCCTACCGCGTCAGAGCTCACCTCGCGGCGCTCGCAGTGGAACTGGGCGATCTCGTCTCGCTCACCCACCCGCTGCTGATCGACTTTCGGACGGGCGGGCGCGGAGTGGTCAACGTGGTATGCGAGGTTATCGATCGTGGGCCAAACTATGCGCAAGGTTACGTGGAATTTTCCCTGCTCGACACCCGGTTCTTGAATGCCGCGACGGCTTATCAGATCGCACCCGCAACCGCGAACGTTCCCGCGTGGTCGGAGGCCTCCCCGACTGAGCGCAAGCAGTACATGTTCATCGCGCAGGCCGCCCAGAACGGCACCTATGCGGATGGAACTCCGGGAAATACCATTTACTAGGAAGACGGAGCTTGAAATGAGCCAGCTTACGATGAGCGCGATCCCGGGCTTCTTTGATATCGCGGATTCGGCGATCGCCGGCGGCCAGCCGCTGACCGACGATTCTATTCTGAAGCTCTCGCACAACGCCAAGTTCGGAGCGGTGCGCAGCGAACTCTTCTATATGGGCTTCTACACGTCGGGCAATACGGTGCCCACGCCCACCAGCCCGGTTGACGGCTACGCTTATCAGAGGACGGAGTGTATGCTCATCCCCATTTTTGCCTCGAGTCGTCAGCCGGCGGCAGGCTTTGTGCCGGGTCAGGCGGCCTTCCCGACCCTCGCCAACAACGACCTCGGGACCGGCAACTTGTTGATCGTCCCCTATGCGCTCGATATCAACGACGGCACAGGGCTCGTAACGTGTCAAGTCTACTTTTCCGGCAACGCCGCGCAGAATCAGGGCACGGTGAAGGTCTACTGCGTGGCGACGCGATCGAGTGTGAACGTCAGCAACTGAGAACGAGGGAAGCGGAGAGGAACCGATGGCAGTCACACGCACCATCCTGGCGAGGAAGGGCCTCATCCAGTCGCAACATGGACTCACCGGTTACGAGGCCGATCAGGACGCAAATTGGGCGTTGCTGGATGCGAAGGTCGCCTTCGTCTCCGACCTCCAGTTCCCCGACCTGGGTATTAATGGCGTGGTTTACGGATTCGCTCTGAGCGTGTCATCGACGCTGGTGCCGGGCCTCGCACCGGGCATTCTTTACGCGCAGGGCGTGCGGTACGCCGCAGCCTCCGCTCCGGCGGTGGCGGCGGCACCGGCCAATGGCACCTCGTACCTTTTCTATAACTCGGTCTCCGGCTTTTATTACTTTCCGGGCCCAGCCGGAGCCGCGCTCGGAGACGCCCTGCTCGGGCGAGTAGTGGCCAGCGCCAATGCGGTGAGTGCCGTTACCGCGGCGACACGCGTCTTCGGTTACGTGAGTGCGGCGCCTGGAGGTGCCGGCAACTTCGCCGTTCCCCACATGCTAGGCCGCACGCCCGTGGGAGCGGTGATTCTCATGACGTCCGGCGGCTCCATCTGGTTCCAGCCGTCCCCGCTGTTCGACGCCAGCAATCTCTACTTGACAGCCTCCGGAGACGGAGCAACGGCTGCGATCCAGGTATGGTGAGGGGTCTCCGGAAAGGCGTTTATGCCGACAGCAGGTCACGCGCCCCAAACGGAGCTTCGGACGTGGGGTATGAAACAGAAACGCGAAAAACTCGACGTCACGGTCGCCGCCCGGCTTCCCCTCGCGCGATACCGGGCGCTCGAAGAATGGTGCCAGCACAGTCTGCGCCGGCGCTCGGAGCTGGTCGGAATAATCCTCGACCGTGTGCTCGAGATCTACGAACAGGAGGCTGGCGCCCACGAGCCCCTGGAGTTTTTCGTTCGGCGTCTTCACCTTGACCGGGATTTGTAAACATTGTTTTTTTTGTTCGTAACGTTCATAACGATTCGAACGTTCGAAAGGATTGACGCGTAGCGATTGATCTAAGCCTTTACTCGCCGACGGGCCAAGGGTGTAGCTTCCTTCCCGAACGCTGACGTTTCGCGTTTGGAAGGGGCTGACCATACATGATGCCTTGGCCGTTCTAACGACAACGCGGCGCCGAGGGCTTAGCGCGAATTGAGAGGAGGTCTTCGGCGATGAAGTCTATTGCATTCTGGGCACTCGACGCGACAGTGCTGTTCGCTTTGTCCCTGCTTTACCTGCATCAGGGCTACCACCGCAAGAATCCCATGTTTGCGGTCTGGCTCTGCAATGGAGTAGGGATGCAACTCATCGCTGCCTGGGCGTTGGCGGCGGGGCCACCGCCCTGGGTCACTCACTTGCGGGTGTTTGAGGACATCGTCACCTATGTGTTGTCGGCTGGAGTTCTCGCGACGGCCGCCACGAGACGCTCCTGCCCCGTGAATCGCAGCCTGCTCTGGGGCGTCGGGGCCATGGTGGCTCTCAATCTATTCTCCCGGTACCTTGGCGCTCACGTTGATCACACGGTGCAGGTGTGGCTGCGCAATATTGCTTTCTTCGGGCCGGCGATCTTCCTCTTGATCGCACTGTCGAACATCCGCCTCGACATGTTGCCCCTGTGGATTACATCCGTGTTTCGCAGCACGAGCAACCGGTGGATCCACGGGCCGGCCTGGGCGGCCACGGGACTTCTCGGCGCGTTCAGGGCCCGTCGCCAGTGAGTGCGAAATCGCGCCAAGGCCGAGCAGGGTTTCCCCGCGCCCTGCCGCTGAAGTAGAATCAAGGGCATGCACTCAACCATGAAGGCGAGTGTGAGCGCGTTGGGCATAGCGGTGGTGGGCGCGTTTCTGGGCGCGCCGCCGACAATCTCGGCCACGCAGGGCGATAGCTTCGACCTCGAGGGCACGATCAGTCAGCAATCGCCCGGCAAGCTGACGGTCGATTCGGGTCAGGGTATTCTCTTCCACGTCGTTTACGACGAGAAAACGGCTATCGTTGGGCCGGACGGGAAGCCCGGCACGGCGCAGGACTTCAAAGTGGGTCTTCGAGTACACGTTTTGGGCAACTTTGATGATTCCGGTGCGGTAAAGGCGCGGCGCATCGAGATCCAGGCCTCAGCCCCCAGAAACTCTTCTCAACCGCCCCCGCAGACGTGAGAGAGCCCCACACGCGGCGATTGGCGCGACTCTGGACATTACTCGCCCCAGAAGGTGGCTCTCCGGCCCATGCCGGACTCCAGGGCTTGCTGGTAGACATACCCGGCCGCCGCCACGTCCCATAGCGCAATCCCTGAAGATTTAAATAACGTTATCTCCTGATCGGAAGTACGTCCGGGCCGCGAACCGCCGACAATTTCATGGATTTCCAGAACGTCGTCCCATCCCCGCCGCAGCGCGGCGAATCCCTGGATCAGGTCGCCGGCCTCTTCCCGCGCCTGCTCGAGGGTATCGACCGCAATTACGGCCGAGCGATCCAAAGCCTCATCGTCCAGCTCTCGTCGGGTCACCATATTTGCACCGATCGCGTTCACATGGGTCCCCGGGCTGAGCCACGCGCCCTTGAGCACCGGCTCGCTTGAGGTAGTGGCCGTGATGACGATTTGGCCGAATCGCACCGCCGCCTCGGCGCTGTCGGCGGGCTCGACCGGGAACCCAAGTTCTGCCGTCATTTCTCTGGTAAACGTTTCTTGCCGGAGCCTGTCCCGGCCGAAGGCGCGCGCCGCGTCGATCTTCCGCACCTGCGCCACCGCCTGGAGCTGGGTCCTGGCTTGCCGGCCAGTTCCGATCACCCCAACTCGTGAGGCATCCGGGTGCGCCATCTGGCGTGTGGCCACGCCGCTGGCGGCGCCTGTACGAATCCGTCCCAGGTGATCCGCTTCGAGAATGGCGAGCAGTTCGCCGCTCGAACCGTGGTAGAGCAGCACCAGAAAGCGCCACGCCGCGCGCGAAATTGTGTAGATCTTCATGCCTACGAGGTTGCTATCCGCAAGGCCCGCCGCCATGTAATGCAGGGAGACTTCGGGCAGAATGATGCGCTCTCGAGAGCGATTGACAGCGCGGCCAGAGTGTTGCGCCATGAAACTCGCGGTAACGCACTCGAGCGCCTTCTCCATGGGCAACAGTTCTTGAACCTCATCTTCGGACAGGAACAACATCGTGTGAGCACCTCGCGTTCAGCGCCCGGCGTGCGGCCGGCGGCGTCACGGCGCTGAGACCTGTTGCGGGGAGTGCGGTCCGGCCGACAGCGTCCACTCCAGGCGCTCGTAAAACCGCCTCCGCCTCTCGTCGGCTAACGCCTGAAGCCGGTTCGCCCGGAGCCCGAGCAGCAGGATGCGCGTCCTCCGTTGAAGCAGCCACGCGTATCGAAAAAGATAAGCGCCGGACACGGGAAGGGTGGTGGCGTAATAGCCCGCACCGGCCCTACCCAGGATGCGATCGACGAGCGCGATCTGAGCCGCGTAGCAGCCGAGCACCACCAGGACGCGCGCCACCCACACCGCCGAGGTTGGCGCCTCGCGCCGCCTTAGGAGGCCCGCGGCCAGCAGTACGAGTGCCACCGCGAAATGGTTCAGGGCTCCGTAGAGGGCGACGGGCAGTCCGAGAATGCTCTCGGCCCAGCCCAAAAAGCGCCCCACGCCTGTTAGCGTGCGGCGTTCGAAGTCAGCGCGAAGCTTCACCAGCGACCCCTGCCGTCTCGTCTCGCGATCGGCCTCAGCCAGTTCCAGCAAAGCCACCAGCGCTTCCGGTTCCGTGCGATTGATCGACCGAATGGTTTCGGCCGCCCCCGGACTCAGCCGGAAGCCGTCCACCTTCTGGCGCCGGTGCGATTTCACAGCCCACTCGTTCTGGAGCTTATCGCGCAGAGCCTGCTCGAGGCCGGCGAGCAACCGATTCAAGTCGGCGGAATCCAGCCCAAACACGTTCTCGCCGCAAACGTCCCGGAATGCTGCGTCAAGCTGCTGCGCCGAGAAGTCGAGTGGAGCGTCGTTACTCGCGTCAAGGCTTAGGGGTTGCCCGACGTGGATCAACACCTCTTGACCGCGAGCCTTGGGCCGGAAGCGTTGCCACGGCACGACCACAGGAAGTTGATCGGGATAGGCACTGGCCCAGGCCTCGCGCGCCAAGGTGAAGCCGGCGAGGCCTGAGCCGGCGCCGCGGCCGGCAGTGCCAGCGTCTTCAAACACGACCACCCAACCGCCCGAGCCCAGCACCTCCGTGCAGGCGCGCAGCGCCAGGTGCCAGGCGGAGGCGTCCGTCTGGTAAAGAATCATGCCAAGGCCCGATGCCAGCAGGGATTGGCCGCCGCTCAGGCGCGCGCCATCCACCACGCAGACGAGCGGCCGTTCACAGGCGGCCACGAGGCAAAGCGCATCGGCGAATGCGGCGGGGTGACAGGCGCGCAGAATCGCCGCGGCAGCCGGCAGGCGGCCGCCTCCGATCAGCCGCACCCGCCGGCGACACAGTGTGAGCCAGGCCCGCACCAATGCCCTCGTCAGGCCGTTCACGCCCCCGCCGCACCGCCGGGCTCGGGCGCCATCGGGTTTGGAGGCATCAACCTCGGACATCATCGAGTCTCCGATGTATCTCGCGGCTCCACTTCGCCGAGGGTCGCGATCAGCGCCGCCCGCGATGGCGCTGCCACGGCACGCGCCTCCGCCCTGCCGGTCGGCGCTCCTTTGCCGGGGCCGGCATGGCGTCGGAGTCCCAGCCGTCCACGGTCCCGACCGCGTGCACCACCGTGTCGAAGAGCCCGTAAACCTTCTGGTACTTCCGTCCGTCCGCATCGGTCAGGCGCAAACGAAAATAAGGCGAGGGCTGGGCGTAATAGTTCGCGTCGGTCATCTCTTTCGTCGTAATCGGAAAATGTCCCGCGAGATTGCTCTCCACGTAGGCGGTGACGTACTTATGGTTCTTCACCCACCACGTGAAGACGCGAATGTGATTGAAGTCGAGGTCGTCGCCTCCGATACGGTCGGCCACCAGGTACTCGGGCACCTGCTTGCCTCCGTCCTCCACCGTCTTCAGCACCAGCCACGCCACCATGTTAACGCCTTCGGCGTAGATCGAAATCCCGGCCGGCACGTCCAGGTCGATGTAGCGTCCCAGCACCCAGCCGGCGCGCTGACTGGCCCGAACCAGGTACCAGACGTCGCGGCCGCGGCTGCCCGCGCTCGCCGGAGCCGAGGCGTCCACCGGCCGGTCAACGGTTCGCCGCGCGAAAACATCGAGAGCCTGGTTCGGCGCGAGCTCCATCAGCACGATCGAATCGCGCGCCGGCTCGAGACGAAGGTTGACGGCCGTCGAAGTGTGGCCGGCCGCCTGGTGTGGGTAACCCTCGAGGCTCTTGAGCAACGTCTCGCCGCGCCGGTAGGTGGCGGCGTCCAGCAGGTACTTGGTCTCCACCCACCCCGTCTGATTTCCAGGCAGGAGCACCTTCGACCAGTGGGCCGTCCGCGCCACCACCCGCACCTGGTCGCCGGCCTGGAGCCGGCCGAGCACGCTGCGGATCTCGGCCGTGGTGTCGACCACCTCCAGAGTCCGCGGGAGCACGTAAGCCGCCTCGCCCGTCACGCGGTGCGCGGGCAGGTAGACGAAGCGGACATAGACCGCCAGGGCTCCGACGAGCACCAGCAGCACCAGCAAAATGGTGATTCTCGGCCTGACGATTGCACCTCAACGATCGCCCGCGGTGCGTTTCATTTTACACTATCGGTTCAGGCGTCGTCGGCGCAGCCGAAGGCATCGCAGCCATGAACGCGGCACACTCAACCCGCATCGAGCGGCTCTTTCTCGACGGCCCCGCCGGCCGCCTGGAAGCTCTGCTCGAATGGGTTCCCCACACTCCGCTCCGCCGGGCGGCGCTGGTGTGCCACCCGCATCCGCTCTACGGCGGTACCCTGCACACCAAGGTGGTTTTTCGCGCCGCCAAGGCGGCGCTGAGCCTGGGCTTTCCCACCCTGAGGTTCAACTTTCGGGGCGTCGGCAAAAGTGAGGGCGCCTACGGGCATGAAATCGGCGAACGCGACGACGCGCGCGCCGCGCTCGACGCGCTGGCCGCGCGGTTTCCCTCCCTGCCCGTCGTGATGATGGGTTTTTCCTTCGGCTCGGTGGTGGGACTGGCGGTGGGCGCCGCCGATGCCCGCGTGAGCGCGCTGGTGGGCATGGGCGTGCCGGTGGCGTCGTCGGACCTGGGGTTCCTGCGGCCGGTCTCGAAGCCCAAGCTGATCGTGCAGGGCACCGCCGACCTCTACGGGCCCCGTGAGCGCCTGCAGGAGTTCCTCGCCTCGCTGGCCGAGCCCAAGCGGATTCGCTGGGTGGAGGGCGCCGACCACTTCTTCACGGGCAGGCTGGACGAGCTGCAAAGCGCCATCCGCGAGTTTCTTGAAGCAGAGGTTCTAGCCTAGCTATGTAGCGTAGGCCTCCCCTCCCGCTCCCGGGCGCCCGGAAGGGGCGTCCCGGCCCTCCGGCCTCGCCCCGCGCCCTGCTTCCGCCCTCCTCCCGTTCAATACGCCGCCAGCTCGCGGCACACCCGCACCACGTCGGCGGGCTGGGGCAGCACCACGTCTTCGAGCGAGGGATGGTAGGGCACGTAAAGGTCCCGGGCCGCCAGGCGGCGCACCGGCGCGTCCAGATGCTCGAAGAGTTCCTCCCCGGCGCGGGCTGCGATTTCCGCCCCGTACCCCCAGGCCAGCGTATCCTCGTGGAGCACCAGCAGGCGGCTGGTTTTGCGCACCGAGGCGCCGATCAAGTCCCAGTCGTAGGGGGCGAGCGACCGCAGGTCCAGAATCTCCGCCTGCACGCCCTCGCGCTCGAGCTGCTTGGCGGCCTGCACGGCGCGGTACACCAGCGACCCGTAGGTGACGATGGTCAGGTCGTCGCCCTGGCGCGCCAGGTGCGCCTTGCCGAAGGGAATCATGTAGTCCGGCCCCGGATACGGGCTGCGGTTGTGCGTCTGCCGGTAGAGGTGCTTGGGCTCGAGGAAGAGCACGGGATCGTCGCATCGAATCGCCGTGCGCAGCAGGCCGCTGGCGTCGAGCGCGTTCGAGGGCATCACCACGCGCAGCCCGGGCAGGTGGGTGAAGATCGATTCGCCGGACTGGCTGTGATAAATGGCGCCGCCCGACAGGTACCCGCCCGTGGCCACCCGGATCACCACCGGGCAGGTGTGGGCGTTCAACGAGCGCCAGCGCAGGATGGCGAGCTCGTCGCGGATCTGCATCATGGCGGGCCAGATGTAATCGAAGAACTGGATCTCCACCACCGGCTTCAGCCCGCGGGTGGCCAGGCCGATGGCCCGGCCCACAATGCTCGCCTCGGCCAGTTGCGAGTTCCAGCAGCGGTGGCTGCCGAAGCGGCGCTGCAGGCCCTGGGTGGCCTTGAACACGCCCCCCTTGCCCTTCACCTTGGGCAGCTCGTCTTCCTGGCTCGAGTCGGCCACGTCTTCCCCGAACACCACCACCCGCGGGTCGCGCCCCATCTCGTCGCGCAGGCAGAGGTTGATGAGGTCCACCATGGTCCTGGGGTCGCCTTCGGGCGCCGCCGGGCGGTCGAAGTCGCTGGAGGTGGGGTCGACCGAAGGGGACGTGAGATAGAGCATCACCGTGGACGGGTCGGGCGGCGCGGCCTCCAGGGCGCGGTCCGCGGCCTCGCTCACTTCCCGCTCCACCCCGGCGTTCAGCTCGTTCAATTCGGCTTCGGTGGCCGCGCCCTCCGCCAGCAACTGCCGCCGCAGGAGGGGCAGAGGATCGCGCTGGGCTTCGGCGCGGCGCACCGCCTCAGACTTGTAGAGCCGCTCGTCGTCGGAGAGCGAGTGGGAATAGGGACGGATCACGTGGGCGTGCACGAGCGCCGGCCCCTGCCGGCGGCGCGCGTACTCCACGGCGCGTCCGGCGGCCTCGTAGCTCTCGCCGAAGTCCGTGCCGTCGCACTCCACCACCAGCAGGTCCGGAAAGTCGCGCAGCAGGCGCGAGATGCTGGCGCCGGCGGTCTGGGCGGCCACCGGCACCGAGATGGCGTAGCCGTTGTCTTCCACCACGAAGAGCACGGGCGCCTTGATGAGGGCGGCGCCGTTCACGCCCTCCCAGAACTCGCCTTCGCTGGTGGCCCCGTCGCCCACCGAGACGTACACCACTTCGTCGGCGTGGAAGCTCGAGGCCAGCTCGGCCGCCTCGCGCATCCGGGCGTAGTAGAGGCTGGCTTCGGCCGCCCCCACCGCCTGAAGCACCTGGGTGCCGGTGGGGCTCGACCCCGAGACGATGTGCAACGGATTCGAGCACCAGTGGGACGGCATCTGGCGCCCGCCGGACTGCGGATCGCTGCCCGCCCCCATCGCCTGCAGCAGCATGTCGAGCGGCGTCATGCCGAGCGCCAGGCACAGGGCGCGGTCGCGGTAGTAGGGGTAGAACCAGTCGTACCCCGGCCGCAGGTGGGCCGCGCAGGCTACATTGATAGCCTCGTGCCCGACGCCGTTGATCTGGAAGTAGGTGCGGTTCTGGCGCTTGAGCTGGATTTCCTTGTCGTCCAGCTTCCGCGACAGGTAGACGGTGCGGTAGGCGCCGAGCAGCAGCTCCCGGGGGAGCGAGGGCGCCTTGGCGATCGGGGCGATTGTGGTGGCCATCGAACCTCGCGGAATGTGGGATGGCAAAGCGGCGGCGAAGCCCGCGGCCCCCCTCAATTCGGCCACCCCTCCGTCGCCCGGAGCAGATTACGATCAATTATTCGACGGGCGGTCTTTACTTGTCAATCCGTGGCGCGAGTGCCGGGGCCCGAGAGGCGGACTGCCGGTTCTCGATTGGCAATTGGCGAATGCCGATTGGCGATTTTCGATTGCCGATTGCCGATTCCCGATTCCCGATAGAGCACTTGCGCCCCCGAATTCATTTGGCGCTATATCTCATTCATCCCAAAGCGGTTAGACCGCACATCGCGTTTTCTCGCCTTGCCGCCGAAGGCCTGGCTTTGGGCCTTTTGGGGGATTTTCTGTAATCGATTGATTCGAAGCATCTTAGAATGTTTCTCATTTTTCTCACTTTGGCTTTGTGTAAAATTTACAATCGCTTGATCCCACTGATTCCATGTAACTTACGCGATTCTCATTTTTCTCACTTTGGCTTTGTGTAACTTTTACAACTCGTTGAT
>DATJAQ010000168.1:0-4479 GCA_035516075.1 Terriglobia bacterium
GACGATCTGTGCAACCAAGCCTGTCTCGGCCAGTAACTGCGCCACCTCATTCTGGAACAACAGCAGTCCGGCAATCAAACAGGCTCCTCCTCGCAACGGAGTTTCGAGGCGTCATGCAGTCCCCCCAACGCCCAAACTAGCACAACTTGATGCATCAACGGAACGGCGGGTTGAGCGCGGAGTAACGTTTTTCGCATCTCTGCAAGGCGACGCGGCCTTGACATCCGGCGCCCGTAAGCTTCGACCGGCCCCTTTTCACCTATTTAGGCGTTGTGCGCTGGGCGCGGGGATGGCAAGATGGCATGTCTCAGCGGAGGTGACGCATATGCACCGAGGATTCGGTTTGAAGGCTTCTGTCGGGTTGCCGCTGTTCGTGCTCGGACTCTCATGGGCGACGAGCGTTCCAGCGCGGGCCCAGGAGCCCGAAGCGGCGCAAAGACCCGGTGCGGCGAGAGTCGCGGCTCCGGAGGGAGCGGAAAAAGGCAACGCCTCTGCGCCCCCAGGGGCCCCGGCCAAGCCGAAGGAAGAGCCCGAACAGCCGCCGGTGGTGACGCATCACGAGATCCATATCAACGGACGAGGTCTGAAGTACACAGCCACCGCCGGACTGATGCCCATCAAGAACGCCGAGGGAGAAACCGAAGCGCATATCTTCTATATCGCCTATACGCTCGACAACCCTCCCACGCACCGCCCGCTGGTGTTCGCGTTCAACGGCGGGCCGGGCTCGGCCTCAGTGTGGTTGCACCTCGGTGTGATCGGTCCCCGGCGCGTCAAGCTGCTGCCTGAGGGCGGCATGCCGCGGCCGCCTTTCGAGCTCGTCGACAACGAGTACACCTGGCTCGAGCAGGCGGACCTGGTTTTCATCGATCCCGTGGGCACGGGTTACAGCCGGCCCGTGAAACCCGATCTGGGGAAAAAATTCTGGAGCGTTCAAGGTGACATTGAGTCCGTCGGCGAATTCATCCGCCTTTATCTCTCGCGCAACGAGCGCTGGAACGCCCCGTTATTTCTTGCGGGCGAGAGCTATGGGACCACCCGCGCAGCCGGCCTCTCGGGCTATCTCATCGAACACGGCGTCGCTTTGAACGGCATCTTGCTGGTTTCCACCGTGCTCAACTTCGAAACCCTGGAGTTTGCGCGGGGCAATGATCTGCCCTACGTCCTTTATCTCCCCAGTTACACTTCGACGGCCTGGTATCACAAGAAACTCGCGCCGGACCTCCAGCAGCAGGACCTCACTAAAACTCTGGCGGAGGTGAAAGCCTGGGCGGGCACGGATTACGCCGCGGCCCTCGCCAGGGGGGATGCCCTCTCTCCCGATGAGCGCGCCGCCGTGATCGACAAGCTCTCGCGATACACCGGCCTTTCGAAGACCTACGTCGACGAGGCGAATCTACGCGTCGACGAGCCCCATTTCTGCGCCGAGCTGTTGCGGGACCAGAAGCTGATCGTCGGACGCCTCGACAGCCGCTTCACCGGCATGAATGCTTCGGGCGTTTCGGAGCGCACCGAATACGACCCGAGCGAAGCAGGCATCCGCCCGCCGTTCACCTCGATGTTCGACAACTACGTGCGCGAGGAGCTGGGCTACAAGTCCGACGTGGAGTACTACATCCTGGGGGGCGGCGTGCACGGCTGGGAATGGCTTCAGAACCAGCGCGGCTACGGCGGCCAGGGTTACGCTGACGTGGGCCCCTCGCTTCGAGAGGCGTTCGTCAAGAACCCGTACATGAAACTCTTCGTGGCCATGGGTTATTTCGATCTGGCTACGCCCTTCTTCGCCGCTGAATACACTTTGGACCATCTCGGGCTCAATCCCAAATTGCACGGTAACATCTCCACCGGCTATTACGACGCGGGTCACATGGTTTACATTGACAGCCCGTCGCTTGCGAAGCTGAAGCAGGACGTATCGTCATTCGTGGCCGGCGCCTTACAAACGGCGGCGGCGCCGAGCCGGTAGCGGCTCTCGAGGCGAGCGCCGTTTCGGCCAGACGCGGGGCTTAAGCGGCCGCCTTACTCCGCGCCCGCGGCCCAGTTGCCATGAAACGCAGATCGTTCCTGAAACGAGCGGCGGCATTTCCGGCCGCGGCGGTGGCATCCCGTTTGCCCGGACATCCCGGTCCGGGTGGCGCCGCGCCCGGCGCCGCACGGCCTTCGATTCCGAGAGGCCGTTATCACCCCGGAAGAATCCCGAACGAATACAACCTTTACCTTCCCGGCGAACGCGAAGCGCTGGCGGAGCCGCCGCGCGTTGCCGCCATCGTCAATTCCGCGGTGAAGGCCTCTGCCGGTCACGAGACCCGGGAACTGAAGACGGGCGATTCCATCGCCGGCTGGCGCCTCGTCTCGGTGTTGCCTTGGCTGAACGGCGTGGCTACGGCAGTGTTCGAGAAGCACGTCACCCATCAGGGCGCCATTGTCTACGTCACCGAAGAGGGTGAAGTCGCGCGCATTCCGAAACGCATCGGAGATCTTTCCAGGGTTCGCCCTCGCCCCCAGGATAATCCGCACGGCGTCAAGCTTGAGCGTCCGGCCCGCTACCCGCCCGGGCCCGACGTTTGCGGGGAGTACCTCTTCGGCTCCGATGAGGATGCCTGCTATGAAAACGTAGCGGCTCTGGGCGCCGAACTCATCGGCTGGACGTTGGTCGCCAACGAAGAGGCCGGGCCCGAAAAGTCTCTCTGGCTCGAGCCGGACGGCAAGTCCCGCCAGCTCGCGCCGGCGCCCGAAGCGTTGTGGGCGCCCGACACCAACGGCCGCCTGTTCGACCCACGCCGCTTCTTGCCTTCGGAATACCTGTACGAATACACGCCCGGCTACAGCAAGCGCACGCAGCTTGGCGGATTCCTGCCCGCGGCCGACATCGGCGTGTGGAACCCGCGCTACGGCCTCGGCTATGAGGTGATGGTGCTGTTGCCACCCGGCGCCGAGGCCCGCCCCATCGGCCGCGTTCGCGTGATGCTGCCGCCAGCGGGACAAGGCGCCCTGATCCCGGCGGGAGATACCGGTGCCGCGCGCGCCGAGCGCGTGGCCGGCTTCGCCGATCATTACTGGAACGGGGCGGCCGAGGATTTCTTTTCGGCACTCGCCGGAGTGTGGAATCGCTGGCACCACTTTTTCGAAGATCGGATGACGGTGGAGATCCCCGATGAGTGGCTCCTCGATTCCGCACGAGCCGGCATCGCGCTCGCCCGCACCAGCTATCGCGGCCTCGAGCCCACTTACCAGATCGGCGAAGGGGCTTACACCAAAATCCCCGAGCGCAGCCACGCGCTGTTTCCGGTGGCGCACTACGAGTTCGTCTGGACGCACCAGTTGTGGAATCTGGCGGACGAGGTTGAGCCTTACTTCCAGCACTACCTCGAGCGGTACATTCTGCCGGACGGCAATTTCGTCTACAACACCCAGGATCAGGTGGAGGCGCCGCTCAACGCTGGCATCTTTCTGGAGAATTCCGCCCGCGCTTACGACTACACGGGAGACGTTGACGCACTGCGCAAGCGCCTGCCCGCGCTGCGCCGCATGATCGACTTCGTGGAGCGGCGCTACCGGTATTCCAAGACGGCGTTCCCGCCCGGCGATCCGCGCCACGGTCTTATCTGGGGTTCGCCGGAAGCTGACAACGGCGATCCGAACAACGACTTCCCGGATTCGCATCCTTACTACTACCAGAATGCCTCCTGGACGTGGCGCGGCCTTGCCGAGCACGCCCGCTGCCTCGCGCGCGCCGCCGCCGATCACAACGACGATGCGCTGCGGCGCGAATCTGACGAAACGGCCAAACTCGCCCACGAACTCCGCGCCGACGTCGAGCGCTCGCTGGCCAGGACACTCTCCGATCGCAACCCGGCGCTGAAGGCGGCCGGCATTACACCCTTCACGGCCTTTGACACCCGGCGCAGGCCGGACGAGCTTTCCAGCTACGAGAACCACCGCTACATGATGGACTGGTGGACGAGCGACTGGGGCGACCCCGAGCTCGACCTCGGCCACTTCCGGCACCGCGTTCTGGCCGGCCAGCAGATTCTGGGCATGAACATCGACGGCGAGTATCCGCGCACCTCGAACTTCATGGAGCATGGCACACTCGCGGGCCGCATCCGCCAGAACGATTACCGCTGGTTTCTGATCGCGCTCTACGGCAATCTCTGTTACGCCATGGACTCGGGCAGCCGTTACGCGCCCGAGGACGCGCTCCTGCCGGGGAACTTCGCGGGCGAAGGCAGCCCCTACGCCTGGTCGGCCGTGGTGAATAGCGTGCTGCAGCCCTCGCTCGCCCTGCGATGGCTGCTCTGCTACGAGGAGCACGACCGGCCGGTCGTCCATCTGCAGAAAGCCGCGCCGAAGCACTGGTTCGAACCCGGCGAGACAATCCGCGTGGAACGCTGCCCCACCCGCTTCGGTGAGGTCAGTTGGACCACGGAGTCACGCGCGGCCGCGGACGGATGGCAGGTGGAGGTTGTTCTCAGCGCG
>DATJAQ010000169.1:0-7072 GCA_035516075.1 Terriglobia bacterium
TTTATCCGTACATCAACTGCACGAACTGCGGCCCGCGCTACACCGTGATTCTGGGCTTGCCCTACGACCGGCCGCGCACCACGATGCAGCGCTGGCCCATGGACGAGTACTGCGCCGAGGAGTATCACGATCCCGGCAACCGGCGCTTCCACGCGCAGCCGGTGGCCTGTCCCGCATGCGGGCCGCACTATGAACTTCGGGCGGGCCATGAAGTGGTGCGGGGCGACGACGCGAGTGTTCGCTGCACCGCCGACTTGCTTCGCGCCGGCAAAATCGCGGCGATCAAGGGCCTCGGCGGTTATCACCTGGCGTGCGATGCGAGAAACGCCGCCGCGGTGCTGGCGCTGCGGGAACGAAAGTATCGCAAGGAAAGGCCCTTCGCCCTAATGGCAAAGAATCTCCAAGTGGCGCGCGGTCTGGTAGATCTCTCGCCGGAAGCCGAGCATCTCCTCACCTCGGTGGCGCGGCCGATCGTGCTGGCTCCGGCTCGGGAGGAGCTGCGCGGCGTGGCTCCCGAGAGCGGCGAACTCGGCGTGATGCTGCCCTATACGCCCCTGCACCACCTGCTGTTTGCGGCAGGCGCGCCGGACGTGCTGGTGATGACGAGCGCCAACCGGTCGAGTGAGCCCATTTGCTACGAAGACGAGGACGCGCTCGTGTGCCTGGCCGGCCTGGCCGACGCGTTTCTGGTCGGCGAGCGACCCATCGCCCGCCGGGTGGACGATTCCCTGGCCCGCGCCGGCGCTTTCGGGCCCGTGATTCTGCGCCGGGCGCGCGGTTACGCTCCGGGCGCTGCTGCCTCCTTGCCGGCGCGTGGTCCGCTGCTCGCCCTGGGAGCAGATTTGAAGAACACCGTCACCCTGGTGGTCGACGGCCAGGCGTTCGTCAGCCAGCACATCGGCGACCTCGACAACTACCAGTCCTTTCGCGCCTTTCAGGAAGCCATCCGGGACTTGGTCTCGATGTACGAAGTTCGCTGGGACGACCTCACGGTGGCGTACGACGCCCATCCACAGTACACGTCCAGCCAGTATGCGCTCGAACTGCCGGTGCCGCAGAAGCACGGCATTCAGCATCATCGCGCGCATGTGGCGTCGGTGCTGGCGGAGCGCGGACTGTTTCACAAGCAGGTGCTGGGCGTGAGTTTTGATGGCACGGGCTACGGCGACGACGACGCCATCTGGGGCGGCGAAATCTTTGCAGGCAGCGTGGCGGAGGGCTTTGAGCGCGTAGCTCATCTGCGCCCGGCCGCGCTCGCGGGCGGCGACGCTGCCGCCCGGCACCCGGTGCAGGCGGCGGCCGGTTTCCTTGCCCAGGTGAACGACGCTTACGGCCTGCCCGATCTCACCGCGCCGCCGTTCGAGTTTCCGGTGCGCTACCGCAGCGCCACGGAGCTGGTGCGCAAGGGCGTGCGCACGTTCACTACAACTTCCGTGGGCCGATTGTTTGACGCCGGCGCCGCGCTGCTCGGCTTCAATCGCGAGGTCACCTTTGAGGGGCAGGCCGCGATGTGGCTCGAGCACCTCGCCCGCTCTCGGCCGGCGGCGGATCCGTACCCGTTTCCGTTCACCGGCGGCGAGCTCGACTTCCGTCCGTTGCTATTCGCCTTGACGGCCGACCGCCTGCGGGGACGAGACCGACGCCAAATAGCGCGCGCCTTCCAACTCGGTGTGGCGCACGGCCTGGCGGAGGCCGTCAAGAGCCTTAGTCGGGACCGAGGGCTCGACGCGGTAGTGTTCTCCGGAGGCGTGTTTCAAAACGAGCTCCTGCTGTCCGATCTCAAGGCGCTCCTCGAAGGCACGGAACTCGCGGTGATGACGAATCGTGTGGCGCCTCCCAACGACGGAGGCATCAGCCTGGGGCAGGCGGCGCTGGCAGTGTTTGAAGATGCGCAGCGGAACGAGAGCGACGACGGAGGGCGCGCGGCCCTCGCCGCCGCGCCGCTCTTGCCGGCGCCCTCGGTGTCATCTGCGTAATCTGTGGATTGGGCATGCACGAGCTTTCAATCGCATTGAAGATCGTGGAGATAGCGGAGGAAGAGGCCGCGCGCCGCGGCGGCGCCGGCGTGCACGCGGTTCATTTGCGGCTGGGTCCGCTGGCGGGCGTGGTGAAGGAGGCGCTGGAATCATCCTATGAGTTGGCCCGCGAAAATAGCGCCGTGGCCGGCTCGCGACTGGTGATCGAAGAGGTTCCCGTCGTCGTGTTTTGCCCCAAATGTCAGGCGCAACGTAAGCTGAGCTCGATGCAATGGTTCTGCTGTCCGGAGTGCAACACGCCCACCGGCGAGATTGTGCACGGGCGGGAACTCGAGGTGGTAGCTTTGGAGCTGGAGGAGTGAGCGTGGAACCGCGACTGGTGGAGGTGCGACAGCACGTTCTGAAGCACAACGACGTGGTGGCACGCGCTCTCCGCCAGCGCTTCCGCGAGGCCGGAGCGTTTGTGGTGAGCCTGGTTTCAGGTCCCGGATCAGGCAAGACGACCTTCCTCGAACGAACGCTCACCCTGCTCCAGCCCGCCCACCGCGTGGCGGCTCTGGTGGGGGATCTGGCCACTGAGAACGACGCTCAGCGCCTGGCGCGCAGCCGGGCTCCGGTGAAGCAGATCACCACCGGGACCCTCTGCCATCTCGAGGCCGCCATGATCCAGACCGCGCTAGAAGGCTGGCGGCTGGACGAGCTCGATTTCCTCTTCATCGAGAACGTCGGCAACCTGGTGTGCCCGGCCTCCTACGATCTCGGTGAGGACCTGCGGTTGGTGCTGATCTCGGTCACCGAGGGGGAGGACAAGCCGCTCAAGTACCCGACCATCTTCAACAGCGCTGACGTGGCGGTGGTCACCAAAATGGACCTCGCCGCGGCGGTGGAGTACGACGAGCCCGCCGCCAACCGCAACATCCAGGCCGTGCGTCCGGGCATGAGGACGATCCGGGTTTCGGCCAAGACCGGCGAGGGGATGAGTGAGTGGATCGAGCTTCTGCGCTCGCTCGCCGCCCGCAACGCCGAGCGCGGCGGCGAGGCCCGGCCGGTCTTCAATTTGGGCGGCGAATAGGCTGAGCGTGATGGAGCAGCCGATCTACAACGAGGGATCTGGTGGGCCGACCCGGGGGGGAACGAGGCGGTCATCTGCTCACGCCAGAGGGCGAGCCTTAACTCGCGAGGCCCGGTACCTGCGGTGGGCTCCAGCGATCACAACCCCGAGGCACTGACGGCGAGCAGGAGTTGGGGGTCAACCGCAGTGCCGTGCGGCACTGGCGGGGGCGCTGCTTCGCTGTCAAGGGCCGGCGATCCGGCCCCGCTGAAAGGCATTCATGGCCACGCGGATTTGGGCAGTGATGGCGCGGGCCGGGCGCTCGAGTTTTGAGGTGCCGGCGCGTTCCTACACGGTCGCGCAGTGGGCTGGGTAGGGCCAGGCGGGGCGATCGGGGACCGGGGAAGGGGTGAGGGTGCCTTGAGGCCAGGGAGCGCCTCGTAGCGAGGGAACCAAGAGCCGGCAGGAGAGAACGACCACCCGGAAAGCTCGCGGAGGGTATGGCGAATCTAAAGGACTTATAGCCGCGACCGCAGCCCTGCTCGCCTACCAGATTTCAGTAACTTACGGACGGCCCCCCAGCCCGCGTCAGGCAGCAACTTTCAGCAACTCTCAAGAAATTCCAAAAAAGCAAAAGTGTACGATTTTTGGACAGAAGCGTTCATACGACGACAAAATCGGCTGAATTTCGAATAGGATTAGCGTTCATACGACGACATTTTCCAGCGCCCTCGGGGCGGCCGGATTCGAGCCTGACCGGGCCCCGGCCACTCCGCCCGCCCGCCCCCAGTTGCCCCAAGGCCGAACTTGAGGGCGTGCGCAGCCCGTGGCCCCTCCCGGGTGTCGGCAGGGCCAAAAGCGGTCAAGAGCAGCCCAGCGGCGAAAGTCTAATCTAAAGGACTTACAGTCTCGAGTGTGCCTTTGCTCGGCCACGAATTTTCAACAACTTACAGATAAAGTAGCAGCGCTAGAGTCCAACGTACTTTCAACAACTTACAGAATGTGACAGAAAATGAAAAGTGTCCGGAAATTGGACATTAGGGCCTCAAAAAGGGCCCTTTTCGAGGCTTAAAGGAGCACGTCTTCGTGAACAACTGATGGTATCGCCCCGGCGTGAATCCGCCGGAGTGCCGAGGCCGGCGCCCTGCCCTGCACCGCAGATTGCTAGGCTAGCTATGTAGGGCTGGGTCCTGGCCCGGGCGGTGCGCCGCCGGGATTTCCGCCTTCCGCCGAGCCACAGGCGCCCGGGAGTGCAGCGGCTCGACGCCGCGTTGCTTCCGTTTCTATTCGGGCACCGCCTCCCTGTCGTCCTCTACCCAGCAGCTCGCGATGGAATCCTCTGCGGCGATCCGCCACAATTTGCAGAGGCGAAAGTCGGCCCGCCGCTCTGTTGCTGCGATTTTGGGGGAGTGTAAGCATCTGCGAATCCTTGACACCTCCAGGTGCCGTTACGGTATCTTCAACGAGTCCCGGAAGCGATCGCAGTGTGGGACTTCCGAAAACATCGTCAAGGGTTTATAGGGGAGGACGTTTTGGCCAACAATCGGGTTGTGCACTTTGAGATTCCCGCCCATCATCCGGAGGCGCTGACGAAGTTCTACAGCCACCTGTTCGGCTGGAAGTTCCAGAAGGCTCCGATGCCCGGGCCTGAATACTGGCTTTGCGACACCGGTTCCGACGGACCTGGCATTGGCGGCGCCGTGATGCAGCGGCAGAACGCACAGCAGCCCTGGATGAATTACGTTGACGTGGCGAGCATCGACGCGGTGATCGAGAAGGCGGCGGCGCTCGGTGCGCAGGTGGCGCTGCCGAAAACGCCGGTGCCGGGCGTCGGGGCGATCGCGGCTCTCGTGGATCCCCAGGGAAACATTTTCGGATTGTGGGAACAGGCGGCGCGGTAGAGCACCTCGACACAAGCGAGCGCCATGATCCGAAAGCTGGGCGTCAATTGGTTTAGTTTGGCGGTGGTGCTTGGGTTGGTGGGATGCGGCGGCGGTTCGCCGCCCCCGCCCCCGCCGCTCCACATCTTCATTTCCGTATCACCCCGGACGGTTTCTTTGGTTTCGAACCAAGCCGCAACGGTGACGGCGAGCCTTAAGAACGA
Organism: Terriglobia bacterium; assembly: GCA_035516075.1. Taxonomy (GTDB): domain Bacteria; phylum Acidobacteriota; class Terriglobia; order UBA7540; family UBA7540; genus Gp13-AA77. The sequence goes on from DATJAQ010000169.1 coordinate 5,132, forward strand.
TGTGACCGGCAAGGGAGTCACGTGGAAGGCCTCGGGCAGCGGCTGCTCCGGGAGCGCTTGTGGAACATTCGCCAACGCCGCGGCCGCGTCTACTGAATACACCGCACCCGCGGCGGGCGGCCTCTACGCCCTCACAGCCACCAGTGTTGCGGACCCGACGCAAAGCGCGACGGTGACCGCCGGGGTGACGGATCTGACCGGCGTCTTCACGTATCACAACGACCTCGCCCGCGACGGCGTCAACCCGCGCGAGTTTTCGCTAACCCCGTCCACGGTGGCGGTGAAGACGTTCGGCAGGCTTTTCACCTGTCCGGTGGACGGCGCGGTCTACGCGCAGCCGTTATGGTCGCCCGGCCTGACTGTGGGCGGCGCCCGGCACAACGTGATATTTGTGGCCACTCAGCACGACAGCGCTTACGCTTTCGACGCGGATTCGAGTCCTTGCGTTCAGCTCTGGCATGCGAATCTGCTCGACGCGGCCCACGGCGCGGGAGCCGGCGAGACGCCGGTGCCGGCGGGAGTTGTGGGTTCGGGCTACCTGGATATCCAGCCCGAAATCGGCGTCACGAGCACGCCCGTGATCGATCCTGCTTCGAACACGCTCTACCTCGTGAGCAAGTCGATGGACGCCGGCAAGGCGTTTCATCAGCGGTTGCACGCCCTCGATTTGGCGTCGGGACACGAGAAGCTCAACCAGCATCAACCCGTAGAAGTTTCGGCCACGGTGGCGGGCAGCGGCGACGGTGCGGCGGGAGGTACGCTGGCGTTCAACCCCCAGACCGAGGGCCAGCGCTCCGGGCTGGCCCTGGTGAACGGGACCGTCTATGTGGCCTGGGCGTCGCATGAAGATACCGACCCTTACCACGGCTGGCTGATCGGCTACAACGCCGCCACGCTGGCGCAGGTGGCCGTATTCAACTCCACGCCAAACGGCTCGCGCGGGGGCTTCTGGATGGCCGGTGGCGCCCCCGCCGCCGACAGCGACGGCAATCTCTACATCCTCACCGGCAACGGCTCCTTCGATGCGAACCTCACGACAGCGCCCAACAACGATTTCAGCGAGAGCGTGCTCAAGATCACGACCACGGGAGGCCTGTCGCTGAAGGACTGGTTCACGCCCTTCAATCAGGATTACTACACTCAAAACGATCTCGACCTCGCCTCCGCCGGCGTCACGCTGCTGCCGGATCAACCCTCCGCCCCTGTGCATCTGCTGGTAGCCGGCAGCAAGATCGGCACGTTGTATGTGCTCGACCGCGACGCCTTGGGAGGCTACTGCGGCTCGTGTACGACGTCCGACACGAACGCCCGGCAGAGCTTTTCCGCCTTCGTGGGCGCGTTTGGCACTCCGGCCTTCTGGCAGAACAGCCTCTATTTGGCGGGCAGCATTCAGTTCACGGGCGACAACTTGAAAGCCTTCGCTTTCAACCCGGCCACAGGGCAGTTCGGCGTCACGCCCGCTTCACAATCGAGCCTGATCTACAATTTTCCCGGTGCTACTCCTTCGGTTTCTTCAGCGGGCGCATCGAACGGGATCGTTTGGGCGATTGATTCAAGCCAGTATGGCGTGCCCAGCCCGCTCGGTTCCGGACCGGCGGTATTGCACGCCTACGACGCCACCAATCTTGCCCGTGAGTTCTGGGAAAGCGCTCTGGCGCCGGGGAATCGCGACCAGGCCGGAGCTGCCGTAAAATTCACCGTGCCTACGGTCGCCAACGGCAAGGTCTATATTGGCACGCGCACCGAGATCGACGTGTTTGGGCTCTTTCCCAACCCCAAATAGCCGGGCGCGGGGCTGGCCCCCTGTCAAGCCATTGAAGAATGTAACTTTCAAGAGAGCCGTCAAGCCATCAGAAATGTAACTCTACGGGGTGGCCGTAATCCTTTCTCTGGAACGCCGGTAAAGCGCTCCGGGGCTGAGGCGCTGGTGCGCCAGGCGGT
>DATJAQ010000170.1:0-9502 GCA_035516075.1 Terriglobia bacterium
AACCCGGTCCCGCGCGAACGGCGGACGCGCACGAAGCCGCCTCCGCGCTCGGGCTGTGGTTGCGCCTCATGGCGTCGGATTTCCGCGCGATCGATGACCTCGCGTCACAGCCTCCGCCCGGCGAACCTGCGAGTCCGGCGCATTTCGGCGACGGCGATCGCGCGCAAGAGCTCAAACTTTGGGACGATCTGCCCATCGAAGCCCGGTCGTACGCGACGCTCGGGAGGCGCCCGTTTGGCTTCGATGCCGGCCGCCCCGCACCAACGTGGGAGCTGGCGAAGCCGTGGACCTACCCTGAGCTCAGCAAGGATGCCGAACTGAGCGCGGGCACCGACTTCGCTTATCGCACCTGTTACCGCGCTTGCGCCGGCGGCCCCTTCCGGCGGCCGTCCGGAAGCGGCCAAGTGACCCGACGCTTGAGCGGGTCTCCCCAACGCCCCATCGAGCTGTGGGACAACGATGGCATCGTCAACACCGCCTCCATGCTCTGGCCGCGGGGCGATATTGTGCTGGTTCCCGGCGATCACGTGGACATTGTGGGGCAGTACAAGCCGGTGGAGGCCCTTCCCGGCGGCGGGCGCAACTATCAGGCTTACGATTTACTGAAATCGGAGTCGGGTTTTGTCGACAAGATCTTCACGGATGTCTGGAAGGAGATCTTCGCCTTCTGCTTGAGCCGCTGACACCCAGACCTGACGCCCGGCGCGGACCGAGACCCGGGGTGAACTTCTCTCTGGCATCATCGACCGTCTCTCACCCTCCATTGAAGGTGGAGGCAGCGGCTGGCCCCACTCGCGCAGAATCGGGTTGCCGAGCCCTTATGAAGGGGGCGCCGGCAGAAACGAAATGACCGACAGCCTTCATTCCCAAGCGACGAGCCGTCCGCCCCGACCCATCATTCCGTCCGCATTAGAATTACTGCGGTGAGCGGCTTTGCCGGCATTCCATGAACTCGCCTCGTCACTCCGTCGCCCATGGGTGATCACCCAGGAGCGCTCGCGCCTGAGGCGAGGCTGCGCTCGGGATTCACCAGCAGCCAGGCCAGTCCGCCCAGCAGGCACAGCACTCCTGCAGTTCCGAACGAAGCCGTCCAGCCATAATGCGCCGCGATGGCCGGAGTAAGAGAGGCCGTCAATGCGCCGCCGATCTGGCCGCCCATGTTCATCACGCCGGAAACAGATCCCGCCGAGGGTCCGCCGATGTCCGCGCTGATCGACCAGTAGCAGCTCTGGCTGAGGTAGAGGGCGCCGGCGCCGCCCGCCAGCACCACGCTGGCGAGTGGCGCGCTCCGCACGTAGGCCCCCGAGGTTAGGAACGCCGCGGCCAGCGTCATCACGGCAAAGGCGAACACGCAGCGCCCCAGGCGCTTGTTGAGCCGGCGGGTGAGCGCGTCGCTAATGATTCCGCCGATCGGCGAGCCTGCGGCCATGGCCAGGAACGGCAGCATGGCGAAGTCCGCGCTGGCCTTCAGATTGAGGCCGCGTACCTTGGCCAGATAAATGAAGAACCAACTGAAAAAGATCCAGGCTGCGTAGCCGTAGGTGAAGTAACTCCCCGCCATAGCCAGCACTTCTTTGTTGGCAAGAATTCTTTTCCACGGGAGCTGCGACTTGTGCTCGTCATGCCCCGCGGACGCGCCGCTCAGCGTGAGGCCCGATTCGATGGTGGCAAGCTCGGACGGTGTGACCCAGGGGTGGTGTTCCGGCGCGTCCCGCGCCAGGATGAACCAAACCGCGCCCACCGCGATGCCGATGCTGGCGCTGATCCAAAAGGACGCGCGCCAGCCGTGGTGAATCATGATGGTGGCCACGAACGGGGGCGTCAGGCCGGCTCCGGCGCCGACGCCCGCGAAGATCCAGCCGTTGGCGATGCCGCGCTCGGTGGTGGGAATCCACCTGGCGACGAACTGATTCGAGGCCGGGTACAGGATGGCCTCGCCCGAGCCCAGCAGAAACCGGATCGAGACGAAGATCACGAGCGAGCCCGCGGCACCGACGGGAATGCCGGCGGTGAGCGCCGTGAAAACGCCCCACCAGACCACGGCGAATGCGATCACACGGCGCGGGCCGAGCGCGTCGGCAAGCCGGCCCGCCGGGGCTTGAAAGATCGCGTAGCCGACCAGAAATGAGCTGAAAACGTACCCGAGTTGAAGGTTGCTCAGGTGATATTCGGCGGCGATGGAACTGCCCGCGACCGAGATGTTCACGCGGTCGAGGTAGGCGACGGCGCTAAGGACAAAGATCCAGAAAACAAGCAGCCAGCGCATTCTCACCAGTTCGTGATGGAGCCGTCGGGCCGTTCGAGCATGGGAACTGGCCGCGAGCGTTCGGTTACCGTCGAGACAAGCTGCAACGGCTTGGTGTCGAGCGTGACCCCCAGGCCGGGACGGCGATTGGGCCACAGCTTGCCTTCGCGAAATTCATAGCATTCGGGCAGATGGGGCGTGGCGCGCCGCCCGTCGCCCAGCATCTCCATCAGCACGGGTCCGGGAAACGCGGAGCAGGCGTGAACCAGCGCGGCTTCCGACACCGGCCCGGTGAAGTGCGGGATCAGGCCCACCGAGTGCGTTTCGCAGAGGGCCATGATCTTCAGGTACTCGGTGATCCCGCCGACGTTTGGCAAGGTGACTCGCGCGTAGTCGATGAGCTGCTGCTCCACCAGGTCTTTGAGATCCCACTTCGATCCGAATTGCTCGCCTACCGCGACCGGCACCTTCACGTGCGCGCGCAGCTCCCGATAGATGCGGGGGTCTTCCGAGCGCACCAGGTCCTCCGCAAAGTAGGGCTCGAGCGGCTCGACGAGCGTGCCTAAGCGCACGGCGTCGGGAAAATCGAACCGGGTATGATAGTCGAGCGCCCAATCGCCGTCTTGGCCGACGCCCTCGCGAATCTGAACGCAATCTTCGTACGTCTGGCGCACGGCTTGGTGCGAATTGAAGGGCTGGCCCTTGGGAGGATCGGCCGTCGCATAGCGAAAGGCGCGGAATCCCGCCCCCATGCAGGCCCGCGCGGTTTCCTTCAGCGTTCCTTTGCTTGGGTAAGCCGTCGAGTAGCACTCCACATGGTTTCGGGAAAGACCGCCCAACAGTTCGTAGACCGGCGCACCGAGCGCCTTGCCCTTGATGTCCCAAAGGGCAAGATCGATGGCGCCGAGCGCGTCCAGCTTCTCGCGCCCCGCCGGGTAAAAATATCCACGGAACATCATCTGCCACAACCGGTCGGTGTTGAAGGGATCTTCGCCGACGATCATGGCAGCGCACTGCTCGAGGGTGTCCCTCGCGCCGCCCTCGCCGACACCGGTAATGCCCTGGTCGGTTTCGACCGTCACGATGTGGAAGCTCTGATTGAAGAGCGGAGGCGAATCGGGATTGTGGTAGAAGTTGACCCGAGTGATCTTCAGCGGCGGCGCGGGACCTGCGGCCAGCGCGCCTGGCGGTGCGAGCGAGGCGGCGCTCCCGAGCGCCATCGATTTCAAAAGGGTGCGGCGGTGCATGGCCATAGGAGGTTGTCCAGCCCCGGTGCGGGAGTCCGGAACCGCCGGCGGATTCTCGCAGCCCTTCGCGAAGCCCGGTGACGACCCGCCGAGCCGGGCCGTGCAAGCCTGAGCGCGCGCGTCGGGCGTCAGAATGCGGCTGCACCCGCTTCGGCCACGGCGTGATCCTGCTCGCCTGAGCCGCCGCTGACGCCGATCGCACCCACGACCTTGCCGTCTTGCGTCAACGGAATGCCCCCGGCAAAAATCATGATCTTACCGTTGTTCGAGGCGTGAATTCCGAAGAACTGAGCCCCGGACTGGCAGTGCGGTGCCAAGTCTCTCGTCGCGATATCGAACGCCCGCGAGGTGTAGGCTTTCTTGATGGAGATATCGATGCTGCCAATCCAGGCGCCATCCATTCGGACGTGCGACACCAGATTCCCGCCTTCATCCGCCACCGCGATATTCATGGGCTGGCCGATTTCTGCAGCCTTCTTTTCCGCAGCCGCGATAACCCGGCGTGCGTCACTCAGGGTAACCATCGTGCGCCTCCCGCATTCGTCTTAACCGGAATTTCCGTTTTCATCTTCCGGCCGCCCGCTAACGTACACCCGCCCGCCTCCGAAGGCAAGGCCCGGTGGAGCTTTCCGTGCCCGATGCTTCCGCAGGCCACGGAGCGGCTCTGTTTGAGGACTGCGCAGAATCGCAGGGCCCGACACCGCCGCTGTCCCGAGCGGTCGCTCCGGCACTAATGTGGGTGCGAGTACACCGTGGTGGCCGGGTGGTAGTTTCGCCAGTCGAACCAGTAGTCTTTGATGGCCTCCACCGGTTCGAGGCAGAGCCCGGAGAGCTTGCCTGAGACGGCACAGCCCTGGAAATTCCACTGGCTTGCCGTCGGTTCGTCCATCAGCAGCGGTGCCGTGGCGGCCTGTTTGAGCCACGTGGCGTCGGTCCGGTGGGATGGCTGGTCATCGAGAGTGCGGTAGAAGGGCGGCGCGCCTTCGACGCCGGGGATGCGGTCTCGAAAGACGCGCACCGACTGTCCGTCCGGGCCCACCACCAGCAGAACCGGTTCCGCCCCCACGCGATCGAGCACTAGGTTTTCCCGAACGACCTCGTCGTACGGAAAGGCCCGGCTGGCCCCAAAGGCCTGGATGCCGAGCATCAGCGTGCGCGATTCCAGGCCCCGCGCCGGGTCGGCAAAGCTCAGCACCGTGCGCGCCTTCTTCATGCGCACTTCCCAGTCTTTGGTTTCATACTCCGAAGCGTACTGGGCCACGCTTTTCAGGACGGTGCCGCCGGGCTCTTCCGCTGCCCAAAGCGCGAACGACAATTCATCCGACGAGATCAAGCTCAGGCGCCGGCCTCGCAGCGGTCCTGAGACGGCTGCCCCGGTGATCTGCTGCCAGTAGGAGCCCGTCTGATCGTCCCGCATCAGAAAATTCTGGTTGTTGATGCCGGCCAGATGGAAAGCGAATACCAGGCCGCCGCTTTCTCGCTTCCACACCAGACCGGTGTGGCAGAGCGTTCAATAGGTCGCGACGATCGGCACTCCGCCCACCACGTCGTTGATGATGTGATGGTAGGCCATGCTGCGGATGGGATAGGCGCGGGCGCTGCCGCCCAGCTTGACGGCGAGGACTTTGTCGTCCGGGTCCACCTTCGCTTGGCCAATCGAAGCAAACTGAGGATGAGCATCCGGATGAAACATCAACTCGAACATGTTTACCCGTGACAAGACCGCAAAGGCGCAAACGAGAGAGGTCCCGGCGACGGCCAGGATTCGCTGCAATCGCCGGGGCTGAATCCTCCAAAACCACAGCAACCCGGCCAGAACGCAAACCGCGCAGGCCAGCTCGATCAGCGGTCGAACTTGAATCACCGCCAGGGCTGCCGCCAGCTCGCGTGGCCCCTGGTAGCGGAACGGCCGAATCACGTAGACCGGATAGGCGACGCCGGCAAACGATATCAGAAGGAATGGGATCACGTACCAGGGGTACGTTGCGGTCCTGCGCGGAGAGCGTTCCATAAGCGATCTTCCCGAGCCGATGAGACTCGCGTCCTCCTTGGACGCCGCCCCTGGCAAGACCCGTCTCAGTGGGCCGCCGCGACAGCTCGTAAGGCGGGAGCACCCTTGGTACGACATCCTGGGAAGAACCGCAATAATCAAGAGACTCTATTTAGCCGGGGCATTACCCACTACAAGCGCGCTTGGTTCAGATTACCGGATGCTCGGTTTCGCTGGAAGTCCGTGAGTGATGCATGCACCGGTTCAGTTGTGTGTGCCACCCGGCATGCCGCCTGGGCCGCGGCGGGCGGCTCTGAAGGGGCTGTGGAAGCCGGCCCATCGAATCTTCCGTCCTCGACCGGAACATTTTGGTGAACCTCGACGATCGTGCGCTCCTCGTGGAAGCCCAGGCTGAACGGCCGGAAGCTCGACCCCCGCGCAAGAAAGGGCGGCCCTCGCCCGTCTCCGATTCTGTTTTCTTCAGGCCACGCATATTCCTCATGAAGTCCCGCCGCCCAGCGCTTGATACGCCGCCCAAGCGTCCAACAAGGGCGGCACCATGGCGTTCCGCCACCGTCCGGCCTGGGTGACCGCCAACTTGATCCGGGCCGCGCTCAGGCTCGGGAATTCTGACCACAGCAAGGCGATGGCGCCCGTCACCAAAGGCGCGGCGGCGCTCGTGCCACCGGAGGTTTCGGGCTTGCCATCGGGCCCGAGACTGATCACGTTCTCCCCCGGGGCGCTCAGCCCCCGCCTGCCGATTGAGCTGCCCAAATTCGAGCCGTCGAGGGGTCTGCCTCGCATATCGCAGGCGGCCACCGGAATCACCCACCGGTGGCGGTTGATGGCGGAGCCGCCCACCGCCCCCTGCTTGCCCGCTGCGGCCACGGTGATCGCGCCGCGATGGGCCGCGTAGTTGAGCGCCTCCTCCAACCTGCTTTCGCCGGCGGGCGAAGGCTGGAGGAGCGCGGAGTTCAGGTTGATCACGCGCGTGCCGGCATCTGAGGGCGCAGGTTGCCGGAGCACACGCTGTTCACGATTGCCGATTTCTGATCGCCGACTGCCGACCGGTGACCGCCGACCGCCGACTGCCGACCGCTGTTCCGGGTTTGGCATTTTGGGCCATTCCATCCAAAAAACTCATTCCAGACGACTTAGCAGATTATCACTTCGTCCCGTTCCGGCTTTGTGTAAAATTTACAATCGACTGATTCCAAAGCACATCGTGGTATTGGCGAGCCCTTCCAGATTATGGATCTCATTCATTCTGCTGCACATCGTGGTATTGCACACTATAGGGTGGGGGGTACCCTCCTGCGACGCGCGGCCGAACCCTCCTGAGCGCAGCGTCTCGAGCCTATCGCATCTGTTTTCAATAACTTGGTTGGTTTAGCAGCCATCTCATCAGAATCTTCAGCCGCTTGATCGGATTTCGGATCTTTAGGACGCTCCAGTTGCGACTTATCGCCATTTGTTTCAATAAGATGGTTGGTTATTTGACCTATCATACCTGTTTTCAATAACTTGGTTGGTTCGAGCATATTCCAAAAATGGAATATCAATGCTTTCAATAGGTTGGTAGGTTCGTTCGTGATATTTTCAATTTTTCGCGGCTGCCCTGGCCCACTGAAGACGCACCACCGAAAATAGCCGCCCACGCATGGTTTTGGAGCGTGGTGGCGGGCGGGGCCGTGGCTTTCTCGCCGGAAGATTCGGGGCACGCTGGGCCTCATAAACGCCTCAGCAATAACCCTATCATCACTCCCGCGCGGAAGTCAAGCGAAAAGAGGGTGGTGGGCTGGTTGTCGGGCCGGCGACGACTTCGGGGCGCGGCTCGCTCGGGTCAACGGCGCGGCGTACGGGGATCTACGCGGTGCGCTGGCGCCGTGACCCAAGGCAGGAAGGGAATCGCGGTTGGCCAGCAGAGGGCTCTCGTCAGTTTGCCGTGGTGGCTGAGTTTCTGAGTGGGCGACCATACGGACTCAGCCTGGATGTGGGGGTGGCACCTCAACGGGTGGGCCGTTATACGGCCTGGTGGCACCCGGTTGACGCAAGGCGGACCTTTCGGGCCGGATTCCCCCCTGGCTATCCATCGTCCGAACGGCACGAGCACCCGGTCTGCCCTCGAGGCGAGGTTCGCCCTCCTCCAGGAGGTTCTTGATGACCGCCAGAGACTTCTGGAGAGAAGAAGCTGACCGCTCCACTGCGACCTTTCGAACTACCCCTCCTTTGAGGCCCGTGAGGCCGGCTTGCTCGGACCCCATCACTTTGACAAGGTAAAACCCCTGCCGCCTCGGCTCGTCACGGTCGCGGATGCAGAACGTCAGGTCCAATGCGGTCTGGAAATAGTGGCTTGAGTAGAGTTGCTTTTCGGCGATGGCATAGGCCGGCTCGTCCGGACGCTCGCCCTTTCGCGTTAGGACCTGCACCACGCGGAGCGTCGGCTTGAGGCCAAATCTTACTCGGGCCCAGTAGAACATTTCTTCCACGTTTTCAGGTTTCCCCTTCGGGTAGGCGAGAAGATAGTTGTAAAAGTCCGGCAGGTATCTGGGTAAGGCCTTCGAGTAGCTCAGCATGTACGCAAATTGGCGCGCAACGTCGGTCTGGTCGCGCTTATCGTTGTATGACCCGAGGACCTGATTTCCCTCGCGTTGGTACGCGATTAGACGGTCGAGCGCGGTTGTCTGGAGGATTCGATTCACTCGCTCTTCCGCCTCTGGCGCTGACTGATCGACGGTTCGCTGCAGGTCTTCAATGACGCTTGAAGGCATTTGAAGCTGGCAGTTGCCCGGCAGGCAACTCTTCAGCATGTTGATTTCGTCACTGTCAAGAGTGAATCCGTTGAGATCGGAGAGCTGAGGCGGATTGCTGAACTGCCGGATCGCGAGATAGCCCGGGACCGCGCGCAATCGCTCGAAATCACGAGAAAGTTCAAGATACCTTTCCGGGCTGGAGTCGATGTAAATCGCGCCGATGAGAAAGATCTCGGCCGGGGCGCGAGAAGGCAGGATCTTCGTAATCGGCTGGCCGGTGCGCACCGACACGATCTGGTCAGCGGTCATGCCGACGTACTCCCTGAAATAAGTCTGCAGGTTGGGATTCGCTTGAGCCGAGCAGAGGGGCGCGGCGGCGGCCACGGCGATCGTCAACGTGAGGCCGAGCGGGCATCTGGGTGGTTTCCTCAGCATTGGGGACCTCGCAGGGCTCAGGCTCCGACGCGCTCGCGATCTTCGAAGAGCCGCGCAGTGACGGCCCCAAAGATCATGCCTCCGATGTGAGCCAGGTATGCTACCCCGCCGGTGTTCGCGTCTGCCGCCCCGGATACGGCGCCGGCGCTGAAGAGTTGGATTACAAACCACAGGCCGATCAGGAGCGCGGCGGGGATAAAAGTGATCCGCCCGAACCAGCCGATAAACAGGACCGACTTAATGCGATCTCGGGGATAGGTAATCAGAAAAGCGCCCATCACGGCCGCAATGGCGCCGCTCGCGCCAAGATTTGGGACTGTCGAATGCGGGCTGGCGGCGACCTGGGCCAGCATGGCCGCGACGCCGCCCAGAAGATAAAACACCAGGTATCGGACCCGGCCCATGGCGTCTTCGATCTCCGGGCCAAAGGCCCACAGGAAAATCATGTTACCGATGATGTGCGACCAGCTCCCATGCATGAACATGGCCGTCAGGATCGTGATCCAGTGATGGCCGGCCGTAATCTCAGCGGGAGTCACCGACCACCGGGCTACAAAAGCGTCGCCGCCTGCCAGCTCGAGGACGAACACAAAAACGTTAGCCACGATGATCAGAACCGTCGTGATGGGGGCGCTGATGGGCCTTCGACTTGCGTCCGAGAGCGGGATCATGCCTCCCATGGCCTTATCCTACCATTTGAGGAATTGAGGGCCGCCCGAGATGAAGATCGCGTAAGGGCCCGGGTTGCGTCTCGTAGCGGTGGCTCAGTTACCACCCGAATTCAGCCAGGCTCGAGGCAGACCCTCAAGGTCCGCCCCGGCCTGGCCTTTGA
>DATJAQ010000171.1:0-8800 GCA_035516075.1 Terriglobia bacterium
TGATGACCTTCGAGGAAGCCTTCGAGATCGAAATCCCCGACGAAGAAGCCGAAAAGATCCAGACCGTGAAGGACGCCATCGAATATATCCAGGCCCACGCCAAGCCGCCCAAGAACTGAGTCGCACGCGAGAGGGCAAGGAGGCAGACTTGGCGCGAAGAGTTGTCGTCACTGGGGTGGGCTTGGTCAGCCCCTTGGGCGTAGGCACGGGTGAGACCTGGAAGAATCTGTTGGCCGGCCGCAGCGGTGTGGCCCCCATTACGCGTTTCGACACTGCGGGCTTTTCCACCACCATCGCGGGGGAAGTGAAGACCTTCGACCCGCTTCAGTTCGTGGAAAAAAAAGAACTGAAGAAAATGGGCCGTTTCATCCAGTTCGCGCTGGCCGCAGCCCAGTTCGCGATGGAGCAATCGGGCCTGGAGATTACGCCGGCCATCGCCGGGCGCACGGGAGTCTTCATCGGCTCGGGCATCGGAGGATTCGACGTGATCGAGCGCGAGCACGCTGCGCTCCTTGAAGGCGGCCCGCGCCGGATTTCTCCTTTCTTCATCCCGGCGACCATCGTCAACCTTGCCGCCGGCTTCGTTTCAATTCGCTGGGGAGCGAAGGGACCGAACTCGGCCACCGCCACGGCCTGCTCTGCGAGTGCCCACGCGGTGGGCGATTCCTTCCGGCTCATCGCCCGCGGCGACGCCGACGCCATGATTTGCGGCGGCGCCGAAGCGGCCATCACCCCCATGGGCGTGGGCGGCTTCGCCGCCATGCGCGCGCTTTCCACGCGCAACGCCGAGCCCGAGCGCGCCAGCCGCCCCTTCGACCGCGAGCGCGACGGCTTTGTGGTGGGTGAGGGCTCCGGCATTCTGGTGCTGGAGGAACTGGGCCTCGCCCTGGGACGCGGTGCGCCCATCGTGGCTGAATTGGTGGGCTATGGCATGTCGGGCGACGCCTACCACATCACCGCGCCCGACGAAAGCGCCGGCGGACAGGCGCGCGTGATGCGGAACGCGCTCGGCGACGCCAAGGTTCAGCCGGAGCAGGTGGGTTACATCAACGCCCACGGCACCTCGACGCCCTACAACGACAAGTTCGAAACTATGGCGATCCGGCAGGTGTTCGGGGAAAGCGCGGCCAGGGTGCCGGTGAGCTCCACCAAGTCAATGACCGGACATTTGCTCGGCGGCGCCGGCGGGCTGGAGGCCGGGTTCACGGCCTTGGCGCTTCGCGAGCAATGGATGCCGCCCACGATCAATTACGAGAACCCAGACCCTGATTGCGACCTGGATTACGTGCCGAATCGAGCGCGCCAGGGCTCGTTCGAGTACGCGCTCTCGAACTCCTTCGGCTTTGGCGGGACGAATGCGGCGCTGCTGTTTAAGAAGTACAGTGGCTAGTGGCAAGTGGCCGGAACTAATCGCTATTCCGGGCGTGAAAGTCGGGCGCTAACGCTGAGCGACCGGCGCTTCGCGAGCCACTAAACACTGGCCACCAACCACTGTGCCTATGAAAATCATCGTCTGCCTCAAACAAGTCCCCGCCCGCGATTCCGTGCTGCGGCTCAATTCCGCGAGCACCTGGATCAACGAAGCGGACATCAGCTTCGAGGTGAACGAGCCCGACATTTACGCGCTCGAAGAGGCCCTGCGGTTGAAGGAAGCGCAGGGCGGCGAGGTGGTGGTGTGCTCGCTCGGTCCGCCGCGCGCTCAGCAGGCCATCAAGGAGGCGCTGGCCAAGGGCGCGGACCGCGCGCTGCACCTCGATGACCCGGCCTTTTTGGGCCTCGACTCCTACGGCATGGCTCGCGCCATGGCCAAGGCGCTCGAAGCCGAGAAACCGGACCTGATCGTCACGGGCCTTCAGTCCGACGACTTCGGCGCCGCCCAGACCGGCGTGATTCTGGCCGAGCTTATGGGCCTGCCGCATTCCACCATCATCATGCAGATCGAGGTGCAAGGCGGCGCGCTCAAAGTGAAGCGCGAGCTGGAGGCGGGCTTCTTCCAGTTCATCGAGATACCGCTTCCGGCGCTGCTCACCATTCAGTCGGGTATCAACAAGCCGCGGTACGCCACGCTGAAAGGCATCATGGCGGCCAAGAACAAGCCGATCAAGAAACTCTCCCTGGCCGAGCTTGGCCTTTCGGCAGATGAGCTTGCGCCGCGGCAGAGGATCACGCGCGTTTACGTGCCCGAGAAGCGCTCCAAGACGGAGTTCTTCGAGGGCAGCGCCAAGGAAATTGCAGCCAAAATCGTGGATAAGCTGAAGAATGAAGCCAGAGTGCTTTAGAGAACGTCCGTCGTCAGTAGTCCGTTGTCCGTCGTGATCGTAGATCGTCCTTCGTAGAACGTTGGGTGTTTTCGGTTGACGGTTTTTCACAGACTGGCAGTCGTGGACCACGATCTACGATCGACGAACCACGAACGGCCGCCAGGGAATCAAGAAAAGGGACAAATCGCAACTGACAACTGACCTCGGACAACGGGCGACTGAGAAGGACGGATGGCATTATGAGTGGCGAAATTCTGGTTTTTGCCGAACAACAAGGCGGAAAGATCACACGGCCCACCTGGGAGGCGGTGGCCGCGGGACAGCGAATCGCCGAGGACATTGCGGGCAGCGTCACGGTGGTTGTCTTGGGCGAGAAGGCATCAGCCCTCGCACCAGAACTTGCCGCGGCGGCAGTGGCGGGTGTGGTGGCGGCGGAATCGCCCGCGCTGGCCGCTTACACGCCGGACGGCTACACGCTGGCCCTGGCCGAAGTGATTCGCGCCCGTCAGCCGCAGTATGTGGTTTTCAGCCACACCTATCAGGTGCGCGACTTTGCGCCCAAGCTGGCGGCCGCGCTTGGCACGGGATTCATTTCCGACTGCCTGGGATACCGCAGCCAGGACGGGAAACTGGTGTTCGTCCGGCAGGTGTTTCAAGGCAAGTTCAACGCCGACGTTGAATTCGCCGGCGGGCCGCCCTACCTGGTATCGTTCCAGTCCGGATCGTTTCGCGAGGACGCGGTGAAGCGCGGGGTTGCTCCGGCGCCGGTCACCACGACGGACGTCGCGATCGCGGAGGGCAGCATTCGGGCCCAGCCCGGCGAGCGTTTCCGAGAGGCCAAACAGGCCGTTGACCTGACGCAAGCGGAAGTGATTGTAGCCGTGGGGCGGGGCATCAAGGCTCCGGAGAATCTCGAGCTGGCCCGCAAGCTGGCCGGAGCGCTGGGGGGAGAAATCGGCGCCTCCCGTCCCATTTGCGACGGCGGGTGGCTGCCCATGGACCGGCAGATCGGCAGTTCAGGTCAGACCGTGGCTCCGAAGCTTTACGTTGCGCTCGGAATTTCGGGCGCCATCCAGCATCAGGTGGGCATGAAGGGATCGCGCAACGTTCTGGCCATTAACAAGGATCGGGACGCGCCTATTTTTGAGGTGTCCACTTACGGAGTGGTCGGCGACCTCTTCGAGATTGTCCCGCCGCTGATTGAAGAGATCCAGAAGGCGAAATAATTTGGTACCTCAGCACAGTGGGGAGGTCATGGCTGGTGTCCGCGTGGCGACTGCGGCCCCGACGAATAAAGATTGTCTGGCTGCCAGTTTAATCCTCCTGGTCCGAAGCGTGTGATCGAAGCCATTTGACAAGCGTCCGCCACTCTCGATAACGTAACCGCCGCTTATGAAGATACTCGTGATCGGCTCCGGAGGCCGCGAACACGCACTGACCTGGAAATTGCGCGAGAGCCCGCGCATGGAAGAGATTTACTGCGCGCCGGGCAATGGGGGCATTGCGGTGGAGGCGGAATGCGTGCCCGTGGACCTGTCGAAGCCCGCCGCGATTCTCGAACTCGCCAACTCCCTTAAGGTGGACCTCACGGTGGTTGGGCCTGAGGCACCGCTGGTGGCGGGTGTAGCGGACGAGTTCGAGCGCGCGGGCCGCGCCATTATAGCCCCCTCGAAGGCCGCGGCGCAGCTCGAAGGAAGCAAGATTTTCGCCAAACAGTTCATGATACGCCACCGCGTGCCCACCGCGCGTTTCGCCGTAGCTTCCACGTTCGAGCAGGCGGTTTCCTCTCTCCGGAGTTACGCTGGTCCGGTCGTCATCAAGGCAAACGGCCTCGCCGCCGGCAAAGGCGTGGTCATCGCTGCCGATCGAGATCAAGCCGAGAGCGTTCTGGACGAATTCATGCGGCGCAAGGCGCTCGGCTTGGCGGGCGAACAGATAGTGATTGAGGAATGCCTGGTGGGCGAAGAGATGTCGTTCATCGTGCTCACCGACGGGCGCGACACGCTCGAACTCGCGCCCACTCAGGACCACAAGCGGCTCCTCGACGGCGATCAGGGTCCGAACACTGGCGGGATGGGCGCGTACAGCGACGATTCCATCCTCAGCCGCGGGTTGCGCGACGAGATCCTGGCGAGCGTCGTCAGGCCCACGCTGCGTGGCCTGGCCGCCGACGGGATTCCGTACCGTGGATTCCTATACTTCGGCTTGATGCTGACGCCCGAAGGCCCGAAGCTCCTGGAGTATAACGTGCGGATGGGCGACCCAGAAGCTCAGCCGATCCTGATGCGCCTTCGCTCCGATTTTGTTGAGATGTTGCTGGCCACGCGGGACGGCACTCTGGGTCCGTTCGGAGCCCACTGGACGCCCAATCCCGCGCTTTGCGTGGTGCTGGCTTCGGAAGGCTATCCCCAAAAGCCCGAGATCGGGCGCGAAATATCGGGATACGAGTCAGCCGAGTCCATCGGGGGCGTGAAGGTGTTCCACGGTGGCACGCGGGTGGACGATCACAAGCTGCTCACCGCCGGAGGCCGCGTGCTGGGCGTGACGGCCGTGGGCGAGGACCTGCCGGCGGCCATCCAGCGGGCGTACGCGGCCGTGGAAAAGATTCGCTTTGAGGGAATGCACTACCGTCGCGATATCGGCGCCAAGGGCCTCGGGAAACGTGCCGAACTCCGCAAGCCGGCGAGCGATAGCCTCCAGCGCGCCAGTTCGCGATCGCCGGCTGCGCCCAAGCTGCCTTGAGTGTGACCGCGCTCGTGGCAAAGGCGCTGGATTATAGGTAAAATGAGAGTTGTGGAATTAGTTGCCGCCAAGTTCCGCAGTCACCGGGAAGCCCAGGAAGCAACCCTGGAATATTATTGGAGCCTCTCGCCGGCAGAGCGGCTGGAAATCTTGTTCCAGCTCCGCACCTTCGCCCATGGGGAGGAGGACGATGCAAATCCCGGAAGATTGGCGCGCGTTTATCGAATCGCTCAACTCGAGCGAGGTTGAATATTTGATTGTAGGCGCGGTGGCGTTGGCCTATCACGGGTTCCCTCGCTATACCGGCGATCTCGACATTCTGGTCCACAACACGGCTGAGAACGCGCAGCGGCTCGAAGGCGTGCTCGCATCGTTTGGATTTGGCTCGCTCGGCCTGAAGGCCGCCGACTTTGTCGACTCCTATCGGGTCATCCAACTTGGCATGGCTCCCAACCGCATTGATCTCTTAACCTCGATTACTGGAGTGACGTTCGATGAGGCATGGACGGGCAGGGTTGAGGGAGAATTGGGCGGACTCCGGGCCAATTTCATCGGCCGCGCAGAGCTGATTCAGAACAAGAGGTCCACAGGGCGCACTCAAGATCGCGCGGACCTCGAAAGCCTCGGGGCAGGCGGATAATCTCGTGCGGCGCAGCGCCGATTGGTCATTCCAATCACAAAAGAGGGAGGATGTTCATGGCAGGAGCGGAGGGCCCGGTGGTCGGCATCCTCATGGGCAGTGACTCAGACCTGCCGGTGATGAGTGACGCCGCCGCCACGCTCAAGAAGTTCGGCGTCCCCTTTGAGGTGAAAATCAGCTCGGCGCACCGCTCGCCGGCGCGGACGTCGGAGTACGCCCGCACGGCGATCGAGCGCGGCTTGAAGGTGATCATCATCGGCGCCGGCGGCGCGGCACACCTGGGTGGCGTGATCGCCGCTGAGACGACGCTGCCGGTGATCGGCGTACCCATGGCCACCACGCTCGGCGGCCTTGATTCCTTGCTCTCGATCGTGCAGATGCCCGCCGGGGTGCCTGTGGCCTGCACTGCCATCGGCAAGGCCGGGGCTGTAAATGCCGCCATCCTCGCCGTGCAGATTTTGGCCACCAGCGACGCCGGCCTCGCCCGCAAGCTTGCCGAACATAAAGAGCGCTTGGCGCGGAGCGTCGTCGAAAAGTCGGAAACCGTGCGGCGTGAATTCGAAGGGTGAGCGCCCTGTCGCGAACGCCGGAAAAGAAAGGCGGGCTCGAGCTGCGGTATGCAAGTTTCGCGTGTGCCTCCGGTGGGCCGGAGCGGTGATTAAGTTATGGCCGTCGGTGTGAAGACAAACGGTACTGGAACTGGGTTGCGGCGTGACGTTTCGCTGCCCTTGAGCGAGAATACCCATCTTCTCCGGTGGGTCGAGAAGATGGCCCGGCTCACCAAGCCCGCCGCGATTCACTGGGTGGATGGCTCCCTGGAGGAATATAACGCCCTCTGCGCCCAGATGGTGGCCAGCGGCACTTTCACGAAGTTGAATGAGGAACTCTGGCCGGGCTGTTACTGTGCGCGTTCAGACCCAAACGATGTAGCACGCGTGGAGGATCGCACGTTCATCTGTTCGCACTCGAAGGCGATGGCGGGCCCCACCAACAACTGGGAAGACCCGTTCAAGATGCGCCGGGAGCTGAAGGAACGCTTCGACGGCTCCATGCAGGGCCGCACAATGTTCGTGCTGCCTTTCAGTATGGGCCCCACCGGGACGCCGGTGTCGCAGATCGGCGTCGAGCTCACCGATTCGCCGTACGTCGTGGTCAATATGCGCATCATGACCCACATCGGCTTGCCGGTTTTCAAGGAGATCGACAAGGACATCAGGCGCGTGGTGCCGTGCATGCACACGGTCGGGGCGCCGCTGGCTCCGGGGCAGAAGGACGTGCCTTGGCCTTGCAACCCGAAGAAATACATCGTCCATTTTCCCGAGACCCGCGAGATCTGGTCGTACGGCTCCGGTTACGGGGGCAACGCGCTGCTTGGCAAGAAATGTTTCGCGTTGCGCATTGCCTCCAATCTTGCCCGCGACCAGGGCTGGATGGCCGAGCATATGCTCATCCTGGGCGTCGAGAACCCGGCGGGCGAAAAGACCTATGTGGCGGCCGCCTTCCCCAGCGCCTGCGGCAAGACGAATTTCGCCATGCTGATTCCGCCGCAGGGGTTCGAAGGGTGGAAGGTGTGGACGGTCGGGGACGACATCGCCTGGCTCCGGCCCGATGCGAACGGCCGCCTGCGCGCCATCAATCCTGAGACGGGCTTTTTCGGCGTGGCCCCCGGGACATCGGTGAAGACCAACCGGAACGCGATGGCCACGCTTGCCCGGAACACCGTCTTCACCAACGTTGCGCTCACGCCCGAAGGAGGCGTGTGGTGGGAAGGCATGACCGACCGGCCGCCCGCGGAATGCATCGACTGGCGCGGCCAAAGTTGGACGCCGCAGATCGCGCGTGAAACCGGCGCCAAAGCCGCGCATCCGAACGCCCGCTTTACGGCGCCCGCCTCACAATGCCCGACGATCGATCCGGCCTGGCAGGATCCGGAAGGCGTGCCGATCAGCGCCATCATCTTCGGCGGCCGCCGCGCCACCACCATGCCGCTCGTCTACCAGGCCTTCAACTGGAGTTCCGGCGTTTACGTGGGTGCCACCATGGGCTCGGAGACTACGGCCGCCGCCACCGGCGCCGTAGGCAAGGTTCGCCGCGATCCCATGGCCATGCTGCCTTTCTGCGGCTATCACATGGGCGACTATTTCCGGCACTGGATCCAGATGCAGCGCCTTCTCACCGAGACGCCCCGCATCTTCCACGTGAACTGGTTCCGCAAGGATGCGGATGGCAGCTTCCTCTGGCCAGGCTTCAGCCAGAATATGCGGGTGCTGAAATGGATCGTCGATCGCGCTCGCGGCCGCGCTCTGGGCAAAGAGACGCCGATCGGCTGGATGCCACATTACGAGGACATCGAATGGAAGGGTCTGGATTTCTCGAAGGAGGCCTTCGAGAAATTGCAGGCTTTCGACCGCGCGGCCTGGCGCACCGAAGTGATCGAGCACGAGGATCTCTTCTTCGATCTGCACGATCGCTTGCCGCCCGAGATCATCTACGAACGCGAGCTCCTGATCTGCCGGCTTTAGGGAGACGGCGGGCCTACAGCGCGTAGTGGCTGGCGCGCTGCCCGGTGAGCAGGTGGAGATAGACGCCGGCCTGCGCCCGGTGATGAGCCTGATGCTCGTTGATGCCGAAGAGCATCACGGCCACTTTCGTCCGCACACCGAAACGTTCGTCCCGGCGCTCTTCCTCCCAGCGCTCGAGCGGAAACGCCGCGGCGGCGGCCAGCGTCTGTTCATTCACTTCATGGAGCCTGGCCAGCTCATCGCTGAGCGACGCGACATCGCCGAGAATGGCGAACAGGCCTTGAGGAACGCGTTTCTCGTAGTAGTCCCAGCGGCCCTCCGTCGCCACTCTCCGCACGCCATCTTCGGACATCCAAACGTGCCGGACAATCTGGCCGAGCGAGAGCATGCCCGCGGCCGGACGCCAGTGAAGTTGATCCGGAGGAATAGCCTCGAACACCTTGAGCGTGTTCTTGTGAGTGGCTTGTTTCTGCTTCAGAAAGAACTCCCGCAGGTCCACGAATCACCTTAACCTCTGGTGAGCCTCGTTCCTCGAGCCCACCGCGAGTTCTGCAGTCGAGTTGGGATTAATTGAGCGCCGCCAGTGCCTCCAGCACTTCGTCCACATCCGGCACCTGGCCGATTTCGTAGACCTT